>JBKOUQ010000055.1:0-14718 GCA_046723475.1 Candidatus Methylomirabilota bacterium | reverse complement strand
GGGGATGGAGCTCCTTGCCGAGCTTCGCGAAGATCCGGCCTCACGGGACATTCCCGTGGTGATTTTGTCGGCGTTGGGTGACGTGATCAACCGCGATGTGACGACGCGTCTGGGAGTGGCGACGATCCTGAGCAAGCCCCTGGCCGATATCGAGCATTTGTTCGCAGCGCTCCGTGCCATTCGTCGATGAGCCAGCCTCTCATGATTCGCCGCAGAAGGGGGAACCAGCCGTGAAGCGTATTGGTGTGAGCACTCTCGTTGCCGTTGTGCTACTCGCCGTGATCGGAGTCGGTGCGGGCTACGCCGAGGACGTCGGCCTGATCACGGGCTCCGAGAAGGGAACGTATTATCAGTTCGGTCTCGATCTGCAGAAGCTCGTAAAGCCGGCCGGCATCAATCTATCCGTTTATCCCTCCAAGGGCTCGATCGAGAACATCTTTGCGGTGTACCAGCGTCCCGGCGTTCAGCTGGGTATCGTGCAGTCGGACGTGCTCGCGTTCGTCGCCAAGCTTCAGAGCGATCCTGTCCTGACCCGCATCGCCAAGAAGACCAAGATGGTGTTTCCGCTGTACAACGAAGAGGTTCACGTTCTGGGGCGAAAGGGTATTGCGGATTTCGACGATCTGGCCGGGCGCCGCGTCGCCGTCGGCCGTGATGGCAGCGGCACCTATCTGACCGCGCGGCTGCTGTTCAAGATGGCCGACATCAATCCGAGCGAAATGGTTCCCATCGACACCGACGAGGCGCTCGCGGAGCTGAAGGCGGGCCGCATCGACGCGATGTTCTATGTCGCGGGCTATCCGGTGAAGCTCCTGAAGGACGACGTGAAGGATACCGATCAGCTGGCGCTCATTCCGATCACGAACAAGAGCGTGCTCGAGTTCTATCCGAAGGGCGAGATCCCGGCCGGTACGTATTCCTGGCAGTCGGCGGCGGTCAACACGGTGGCAGCAAAGGCCGTGCTCGTGTCGTTCGATTATCGCCGCAAGGATTGCGACAACATCGGCCGGGTGGCGCAACTCGTCTCCACCAACATCGAATCGCTTCAGAGGAGCGGCCACCCGAAGTGGAAGGCCGTCGACCTGAACTACCCGCTGCGCGGCTGGGAGCAGTACGACTGCGTGCGGAAGTATCTGGGCAAGGCGCCGGTCACGGCGAGCAGCGGCAACGCCAAGCCCGGCCTGAATCCCGTGTTCCAAGCGATCAAGGGCATGCTGGACGAGTGAACGGCCGGCGCATCCTGAGCATCGTCGGGCTCGCCCTCGGCCTGACCGCGGGACTGGCCGGCGTCATCCCGCGGCTGCTGTGGCCGGCGCCCGGTGTTGCCGCTCGCGGAATTCGCGATCGGTTGGAAGGCGAGATCGCCGGCTACGTCGCGCGCGTCGATCTTGCCGGTCGCCGGGTCGAGATCGCTCCGAACGGGCTAGGGTTCCATTCGATCCAAGTGAGGCTCACGGACGAGACCACGATCGTCGTCCAGGGCAAGCAGGGCGGGCCGGGAGATCTGTGGGCCGACATGCCGGTGCGAGTGTCATACGAGGTGCGCGACAACGTGCACGTGGCGAAATCGATCGTTGTTGCGAGCGCGGATGGACATGAAGGCAACGTCTCCGCCGCCACGCGGAGCGCACCGGCGCCCCCGCCCGCACCGGCGACGCCGGCAGTGCGGGAAACGTCGAGGGCCGTCAAGCCGGCGATGCCCACAGCAGCCTCTCCGCCGATACCCGACGCAGGGATGCGTGCTCCGCTTGACCGGGCGAACACGGGCGTCGCAACGCCGCGAGCGAGTGCGCCCACGCCAGCGCCATCCGTTGCTCGTTCACGTCCATCTCGCGCCGAGCCATCCAGGCGGCGCGGCGCATCGGAGGCCACTCCGTCCGCCGACGCGGCAGCGCCGGTACGACAAACCCCGGCGTCGCGCGACGCCGGCGACGACGGTACCGCCGCGATCGACTGGCTCCTCAAGCAGTCTGGCCGCTGAGCCCTCCTGCAGGCTTGAACCCGGCGACGATCGGCGTCGCGGGCGATTCGACGGCACCCACCACGGGTGCGGTTCCGCGCGACCGGCCGAAGTAATCGTCGTGCGGCGCAGCGACATTGGGCATGACGACGCCCGGTAGAGCCACGTGAGGCGAGAAGTTCCACCGCCTGCTGTCGACGAACATGGTCGCGTCGCCGACGGTGTTACCCTCCACGCGCAAGCCGGAACTCGATCTGGGCAGCGCGCTGCGCCGCGATCGGGCGTGGACGAGGTTGTTCAGGAGGACCGTTTGCGTGGTCGTCGGTGCGGCGGCGATGCCGCCGCGCCGGTTGCCAGACACGGTGTTGTGGCAGACCTCGATGTGCGAGAGCAATCCTCGCCTGTCGTAGTCTTCGAGCGCGATGCCGGCCTCTGCGTTCCCGACCGCAATATTGTTGCGGATGATCGCCGGTCCGCCACCCACGACGATCCCCGATGAGCGCCGCGACCCGGCCGCGAAGTTGCGCTCGATGACCGTCGGGCCCGCGTCGCCCCGCGTGCCGTAAATCATGATCGCCGGCCCTTTGGTATCGATCACGACGTTGTCGCGAATGATGCCGCTCGAGTCGAGCTTGAGCTGCATCCCGTACCCGACGTCCGGCGACCGGACCCCGTGAATGTAGTTGCCTTCGATCACCAGATCGGTGAGGGCGCAGCTTCCGGAGTGGCAGCCGAAATACAACGGCGTCGCCCGGCATCGCAGGAAGCGGTTGCGAGAGACGCGGCTGCCGCTGCCGTTCATCGTCTCGACGACGGACAAACCGCCGATGCCTTCGAACTCGCAGTCCTCGACGGTGACTCGGCTCACGCCTCGCAGGATGATCGCGTGCACGCCTCGCGCCGTAGGCGCAAACGCGAGATGTCGGAGGACGACGTCGTTGGCGCGGACGTCGACGAGAAATCCCACGCCGGGGATAGGCACGATTCGCGGACGTGGGCCGTCCTCGGCTCCTCGAATGACGACTGGGCGATGTGGCGTGCCGCCGCGTGTGATCTCGACGCCACCTCGGTACGTGCGTGCCGCGAGGACTACTTCGTGTCCAGACCACTCCGCATTCGGCTCGAGCGCTATGGGCCGAACCATATCGACTGCAGGATCGCCAGCGAGGTGGGGAGCGCCATGATTCGTCGATGTCGCGGATTCAAGCCGCCGCGAAAATTGGCGTAGCGCCGCAAGATCTGCTCGCCCGACCGGACGACGGTCCGTCCGACGGAGGAGCGTAGCGGCGGACCCAGCTTCTCGGCTCGCGCCACGTTGGCCGGTACGAGATCGGAAAACGCGACGGTCCGAAACTTGTCGCGATTCTGCGCCAGGAAATCGCAGATCGCTTCGAATCGCGTCAGCATCGTCTCGTCGGCCGCCGTCCGAGCTTGGTTCAGCAAATCGAAGCTGTGCATCACGATCACGAACACCGGCCACCGGGCTCGCCAGGCTTGCAGCAGCGCCTCCGTCAGCTCGGACGCCGAGCAGGCGGCGAGGTGCGCCGGACGGTGGCGCCCAAAGCCATCGATGAACCAGCTGACTGGAATCTCACAGGTCCCACGAATGGTGGTCGGGTGCGTCAACTCCAGGTGATCGAACCCGATGCGCGTGTACTTGATGTTCACACTGCTGTCGTAGGCGATACCGACGGTGCTCAGGGCGGCGAGAGTTTCGCGGCTGGCGGTGAAGTTGCCGGCGCGGAATGCGTCCACGCGATCGACACCGCACTCTGCGAAATAGCGCAGCGCCCGCTCGAGCGCCCAGACCTGGCGGTCCAGCGGCAACTGGTCGAAATGCTGCTGCGCGAATGCGGTCGACGGCGCATCGGGAAGATATGGAAGCCACTCGCTGTGCGCGTGGAGCTCCACCGGCTGGTTGTGCCCACGAATGACGTCGATCGCTTCGCGCATCGGCCGCGTCCCAATCACGCCGATCGAAAGCGCCTCGACGAAATGTGACGCCCGAAGGCTGTACTTCTCGAAACGCTTGAGCTGATACCGAAGTCCGAATTCGCCCCCGGGCGCCGTGCCGAAGATATCGCGCGCCACGTCCAGCTGACCGGTGTCCGGCCACCGTGTTCGTCCGCGTGGCCAGGCCTCTATATCGACGGTAATCAGCACCTGGAGAGGGCGGCGATCGCTACCCGTACCGACTGGTCGAGTCAAATTGCCTCACTCATATGTGCGCTAGTGCGCACGGCGCGAACCATGGGTTCGGCTGCACCCAAATGGTGCCCACACTGCTTGTCAATGAGAAGTCCCTTATAGCACGGAAACGATGCGTCAGTTACGCATGAGCGCCCAGATCAGCGTCGTCCTAACCCGTCGAAAAATTTTCCAATTTCGGCATGGCACCTCGTGCAGTCCGATCAACGCCCCCCTGTAGCCCGGTGTCGCGAAAGTAGCGGTAATTCGGGCCCACCGCGTATAGTAACCAGGTGATCGCGGACCGAGAGGTGCCGCGCGTTCTCGTCGTCGACGACGATACCAACGTGGGGCGTTTCCTTAGCGCGGCGCTGGGTGCGGCGGGCTTCGCGGTTACGGCAACGAACGGCGGGGAAGACGGCCTGCGACTGGCCCGCGCGCGCCCCGACCTGATCATCCTCGACGTCGAGCTCCCCGATCTGTCCGGCCGCGAGGTGTGCCGCCGCCTGAAAGCCGCGACCGACACCGCGGCGATCCCGGTGCTAATGCTGTCCGGCGTGTTCACCGGTGTCACCGACCGCACGGACGCGCTCGAGGACGGCTCCGACGCATACCTGACCAAGCCCGTGACCGCACGCGAGCTGGTGGCCATGGCGCGCGCGCTGATCCGCACCGCGCACGCCGAGCGACGCCACCACGAGCAGAAGCGCGCCGCCGACGGGCTGCAACGCCGGGTGGCGCAGAGCAAGGCCATGGTCGACGTCGCGCGCTCGATCACCGCCTCGCTCGACCTGCAGGCGGTGCTCGATCGTATCGTTGACGAGGCGTGCGTGCTTCTCGACGCGCGCCGGGTGGCGATTGCGGTCCTCGAGGAGACGGACCCGCTCCCGCTCATCCGTTTTCGCGCAGTGCGGGGCATGTCGGCGGCGTTCGCGCAGAACCTGCGCCCGCTGTCCTGGCGAGACGGCACCACGCCGATCGCGATCCACGAGCGGCGACCCGTGTGGACCGCCGACATCCTGGCTGACCCGGCCCTCGAGCTGACCGCGACGACGCGCTCGGTGATCGAAACCGAGGGATATCGAGCCGTGCTGTCGGTCCCGCTTCTCGCCGGCGAGCGCGCCCTCGGCGCCCTCGTCGTCTATCGTGACCTGGCGGGTCCCTTCTCCGAGGACGACATCGACATCACCCAGGTCTTTGCCGCGCAGGCGGCCGTCGCGCTCCAAAACGCTGACCTCTATCGCCGCGCCTCGGAGCGCGCCGAGAAGCTCACGACGCTCAGCGCGCTCACGCGGCTCATCACCGGGGCGGCGTCGAGCCACCAGGTGTTCAATGCCGTGGCCCAGGCCGCGATTCGGCTTCTCGCCGCACGCGCCAGCCAGGTGTGGGTCGACGACCGCGCCGGCGGCATGCTGCGTGTCGAAGGCAGCACGTGCGACGATCCGGCGCTCGCGAACGAGCTCGGCACGCTTGCGGCTATTCGCCCGGGCGACGGGCTCACGGGCACGGTGTTCGCGACCCGGCGTCCACTGTTCGTGCGCGACCTCCGGAAGGAGCCGCGCTTCATGAACCAGGCGATCGTGGCCAACGGTGATGTGCGCGGGTATGCGGGCATCCCCCTGGTGGCCGCGGAGGGCGGGGTTCTCGGCGTGCTGATGCTGCTCTTCGGCGAGCGCGGCGAGTTCACCGAGGAGGAAAAGGAGCTGATCGGCCTGCTCGCCGACCAGGCGGCGATCGCGATCATGCAAGCGCAGCTCTATGCCGAAGGCGACCGGCGCCGGCGCGAGGCGGAGGAAATGGCCGCCCACCTCGCGTGCAGCCAGGAGTCGCTCGTGAAGACGGAGCGGCTGCGCGCACTCGGCGAGATGGCGGCGGGCGTCGCGCACGATTTCAACAATCTGCTGGCGGTCATCCTCGGCCGTGCCGAGCTGTTGCTGCGGCGCGTGCGCGAGCCGGCGCTCGTCCGCGACCTCGAGGCGGTGTGCCGCGCGGCGCAGGACGGCGCGGACACCGTGCGGCGCATCCAGGAGTTCACACGGACTCGACGCGGCCGCGCCTTCGAGCGTGTCGACCTCGGCGAGGTGGTTCGCGAAGTGCTCGAGCTGACGCGACCGCGGTGGGAGGTGGACGCCCAACGCCATGGGCTCCGCTACGACTTTACGGTCGACGGCCACGCGCCACCCATCGCGGGTCGCCCGGAGGATCTGCGCGAAGTCGTCGCGAACCTCATCACGAATGCGATCGATGCGATGCCGGCCGGAGGCTGCTGTACCGTGCGCGTCGGCCACAGCCAAGGGTGGGCGACCGTCTCCGTGCAGGACACCGGCCTCGGCATGGAAGAAGACATGCGCCGCCGCGTGTTCGAGCCGTTCTTCACCACCAAGGGACCGCGCGGCACCGGCCTCGGTCTCGCCGTTTCGTGGGGCATCGTCACGCGCCACGGCGGAACTATCGAGGTCGAGAGCGCCCCCGGGCGGGGCAGCACGTTCGTCGTGCGGCTGCCGATCCACGCCGCGGCTCCAGAACCGGTGGCTGCGGTGACCGTCGCACCGTCGGCGCACATAGCGCGTGTGCTGCTCATCGAGGACGAGCCCGCGGTTCAGTTCGTCCTTGCCGAGATGCTCCGCGACGGCGGTTACGTCGTCAGCGTCGCTTCGGATGGCGCGCAGGGCCTGGCGCACTGCGAGACCGACCCGGTCGATCTCGTTCTCACCGACATCTCGATGCCGGGCCTGTCGGGTTGGGATGTCGCCGCGCGCGTCCGGGCGCGGTTCCCCACGGTTCCCATCGGCTTCGTCACAGGATGGGGCGATCAGCTCGACCCCGAGCGTCTGGCGCGCACCGGCGTCAGCTTTGTGGTCGCCAAGCCGTTCCAGTCGGCCGAGGTGTTACGTCACGTCGGCCACGCGCTGGCTGCGCGATCTCCCGGCTCCACTGGCTGAGCCGGACCAACCCCCGGATCAACGGCGCTTGCGGGCTCTCAAATCGAGCGCGCCGGCACGGCGACGCGGGTCCTCGCCCCTCGGGAAGATCTGTGCCTTCTGGACCTTCTGCGTTCCCGTGGTCGGCAGCGACGGGGCGAATAGAATCCAGCCCGGCGCCTTGAAATAGGCGAGTCGCTGCATGCACCACTCGAAGATGCGATCGGCGAGCGCTGACTCGGCCGCCACGCCGGGCATCGGGACGATGCACGCCATCACTTCTTCTTCGCGCACCTCGTCGGGTACGGCGAGCACGGCCACCTGCGCCACTTCGTCGTGTGCCTGGATCACGGCCTCGACTTCCGCAGCGGCAATGTTCTCGCCGGAGCGACGGATGATGTTCTTTTTCCGGTCGACGAAGTACAGCATCCCGTCAGCGTCCTGGCGCACCGTATCGCCGGTGTGGAACCAGCCACCGCGCCACGCGTCCTCGGTGGCGTGCTCGTCCTTGAGATAGCCGGAGAAGAAACCGTGGCGCGGGCCTTCGGGCCCGCCCCACCGCACGAGGAGCTCGCCGTCGGTGTCACGCGGCACCTCGCGATCGCGATCGTCGACGACCTTCGCTTCGAGGAGTCCGGTGGGCCGACCGAACGCGCGCGTGTGGATCATACGCGGCTCGCGGTTGACCATGGTCACGCGTCCGGTCTCTGTCATGCCCCACGCCTCGATGAGCGGGAACCCGAAGCGCTTTTCGAAGGCCTCGTGCAGCTGCGGCTCCACGCCCGCCCCGACACCGAACTTCACGCCGTGCTCGCGCTCCTCGGACGTGACGGGCTGGTTGAGCAGCATCGGCGGGATCACGCCGAGGTAGTGAATGATCGTCGCACGCGTGGCGACGACGTCCTTCCACCATCGTGTCGCGGTGAACCGCTCGGGCAGGATCAGGCAGTTCGCGGTCAGCATCACGCACGTCGCGGTGAGCGCCTGGCAGTTCATGTGATAGAGCGGGAGCGGGTTGAGGATCCTCTCGCGGCCGTGCTCGATCTCGACAAGGCCGCCGATGTCGCGATACCACACGCCGGAGTTCAGGTAGTAGAGGTTTGTCAGGACGCAGCCCTTTGGCCGGCCTGTGGTGCCCGACGTGTAGAGCAGACTGCACTCGGTATCGAGCCCGGGTGCGCCCGCGCGAGGCGCGACGCGCGGCATGGGGAGCGTGGGCGGAAAGTGCTCGGCGTTC
Source organism: Candidatus Methylomirabilota bacterium (assembly GCA_046723475.1). Taxonomy (GTDB): domain Bacteria; phylum Methylomirabilota; class Methylomirabilia; order Rokubacteriales; family CSP1-6; genus AR12. The sequence goes on along the minus strand of JBKOUQ010000055.1, from coordinate 6,413 downwards.
ACGACGGGCAGTGCCTGTTCCCGCTCGCGCGCGACCGCCTCCAGGTCAGCCAGGCGGCTGCCGACGACGACGGCCAGATCGGCATCGGAGTGCTCCATCTGGTAGAGCATCTCGTCGCGTCGGTAGTCCGGATTGATCGGCACGATGCTGCACCCGAGCGCGTTCAGCGCGAGATAGTGAAAGAAGAACTCCGGGCGGTTCTCGAGCAGCAGCGCCACGCGATGGCCATGGCCGAAGCCGGCATTCGCGTACGCCCGACGCAGCCGCTCGACCTCCGCGCGTGTCTGGCCGTACGTGTATTCGACGCCTTGAGCGTGATACGGCCGGTTCGGTGCAGGCGGGGCGCAGAGAAACGCGGCGTCGGGCGCGGCGGCGGCGGTCGTGGCGAACGCGTCGTAGACGGTGTTCATCGCCGCGCCGATTCTAGCGCGGATGTCGTGTCGACGACCCGTTTGCTACGATCGGCGCCACGGGAGGCGTGCATGGCCGCATATGTGATTGCCAGCGTCGACGTGCAGGATGCCGCGACCTTCGAGGAGTACCGCAAGCAAGTCCCCGCCACGATCGCGAAGCACGGCGGTCGCTACATCGTGCGCGGCGGTCGGGTCGAGCGCCAGGAAGGCAGCTGGCATCCGACGCGCCTCGTCGTCATCGAGTTCCCGTCGATAGAGCACGCCCGGCGGTGGTACGACTCGGAGGACTACCGAGGGCCGAAGGCGTTGCGAATGAAGTGTGCGGTGACCGACGTGGTCATCGTCGAAGGGGCCTGACGTCTACTACGAGCGCCACGGGCGCGGCGCGATGGACGCGCCGGCGATCGTGTTCCTGCACGGACTCGGGTCGTGCGCCGATGACTGGACATGGCAGCTACCGGCGTTCGAAACGGATCATCGCGTCGTGCTCGTCGATCTGCCTGGACACTATCGATCGTCGCTCCCCGGCGCGCGGTTGACCGTCGAGGCAATGGCGGACGCGGTCGCCGCGCTGCTGGCCCAGTTGCGTGAGCCGCCGGCGCACGTCGTCGGTCTGTCGCTCGGCGGCTGCGTCGCATTGGCGCTCGCGTTGCGCTCACCGGAGCGCGTGCGCTCACTGACCGTCGTCAATGCGTTCGCGCGATTGCGCGCCTCGGGCGTCGCGGCAACGCTTCGTCTCGGTCTTCGGCTCGTCCTGCTCACCGCCGCGCCGATGGCGGTGGTCGCCTCCGTCGTGGCGCGCGGTCTGTTCCCACGGCCTGAACAGGCGCCGCTGTGCGCGGCCGCCGCGCGTAGCCTGGCTCGCACGTCGAGGCGCGCGTACATCGCGGGCGTCCGCGCCATTGCGAGGTTCGATGCCCGCAGCGCGCTCGCGCGCGTGCGCTGCCCGACGCTGATCATGGCGGGCGCAGACGACGCAACGATCGCGCTGGAAGCCAAGGAGGCGCTCGCGCGCTCGATCGCCGGCGCGCGGTGGGTCATCGTGCCCGGCTCGGGGCACGTCACGAACATCGATCAGGCCGACGCGTTCAACGCGACGCTGCGCGAGTTCATCGCCGCGCACTGACGGCCTGCCGCTTCGACGGCATCATGCTTGCCTCCGTTAGGGTACGGGGAGGGCATCATGCGCACGTTGGCCATCATTACAACGCTGGCGCTCGCGGCGCTTAGCGCGGCGCCGGCGAGCGCTCAAGACAAGCAGGACAAAAACAATCGGGGCGGGCTCGGCGGGGTGCTCGACACCCTCGGCAACGTGCTCGGCACCGGCAGCCAGAAGCTCCACGGCACCGTCGTGGTCAGCGAGGGCTCGACGTTCGTCTTGCGCAGCGACGACGGTCGCACCTATCGGGTGGACACGGCCTCGCTCGACCCGCAGAAGACGCACACGCTGACGCAAGGGCAGGCCGTGTCGGTCACGGCACGCGGCGGCGGCCAGGCGGGCGTACTCACTGCGAGCGACATCCAGGCCGATGCCAAGAGCAGTGCGAAGGCCGAGTCGTTTCGGACGGTAAGCGGCACGGTGCAGGAGGCGAGCCGCGGTCGCGTGCTGTTCAAGACACGGGATGGCCTCGTGCTGCCGGTCGACGTCTCGAACATCAATGGGCTGCCGTATCTCGCGGCGAATCAGCCGGCGACGCTCTACTACGAGCAGGGCGCGCAGCAGCAAATCGTCGGCGTCTGGATCCAGGCCGGGACGGCCGCCGCGCAGCAGCCGAACACGGACCGAAACACATCCCAGCAACCGAACACGGATCGAGACACGTCCCCATCCGCCAGCGTGCCGTCGGCGCAATCGCTCGACGGCGTGGTGGAGTCGCTCGGCGTTTCGCAGCTCACGCTACAGACGTCTGCCGGGCGCGCCGTAATGGTCGATACGTCGGGTGTCGATCGCCAGGCGCTCCGCGCCATCGCACCCGGTGACAACGTCACCGTGACGGGCAAACCAGGCGCCGCAGACCGGTTCGTTGCCAGCTCCATCGAGCCGCGGTGAGTCGCTCGGTGGCAATAGCCTTGCTATAAAGCAGTAGGCCAGGAGGGGAAAACCATGCGTTCAATCTCCACATTCGCAGCGCTCGCGCTTGTAGCCGCCGTGGCCGGATGTTCAGCCACGATGGATCCCGATCGTACGTTGCAGGGCAGCTCGCCGTCCAACACGCTGCAGCCGCCGCGTGCGGCGGTCGGCGAAGGCGACGTGGTTCGGGTCGATCCGGGCCAGCGCGTAATCGTTCTCAGCAACGGCCAGATGTATCAGGTCCCGGCCGACTCGATGGTGTACGTCAATGGTCAGCCGGTGGGCTATGCAACCGTGCAGCCCGGCACGCACGTCGTCGTGCCGCAGGGCCAGCTCGTCGAGCTGCGTGACGGCCGCTACATGGTCGTCCAGTCGCCCGGCACAGTCGTCGGCGCGCCTGGCACGGTCGTGACGCCGGCGCCCGGCACGGTCGTCGGCTCGACGGCGCCCGCGACGGTCGTATCTGGCACCCGCCAGACGCTCTATGGGCGCGTGACGGACGTCGACCGCAACGAGATTCGCGTGCGGACCGCCGACCGCTCGTTCGAGATCAAGATGAACGATCCGAAGGCGGCGGGCATCCGCAAGGGTGACAACGTTCAGATCGACATGACGTTCACGCCGACCTCGCCCTCGGCGCTTCCGCGCTGACGGCACTCACTCGCAGACGTCATGAATGGGGGGCCGGCAACGGCCCCCCATTCATTTCCGCGACTCAGCGACGACTCTCGCGCGCCACCGCGCACTCACGCGGACGCGAGCGCCTTCTCCGCCTGGCGGAGCCGCCGTGACAGCGTAGCGAGAATGCTCTGCGTGAGCTCGGGCGCCTCACGCAGCAGCGTGGAGAAGTCGCGCCGCTTGATGACCATCAGTCGCATCGGCGTCTCCGCGACGACGGTGGCCGAGCGTGGCTCGCCATCGAGCAGGCTCATTTCGCCGAAGTAATCTCCGGGCTTCAGCCGCGCCCGCCGCCGCGGGGACAGCTCGACGCGCGCCGAGCCGTCCATGATCAGATAGAACTCGTTGCCGGGGTCGCCCTGCCGGGCGAGGACCGTTTCCGCGGGGACCTCGACCACTTCGGTGATCTTCGCGACCGCCTTGAGCTGCTTCCGCGAGCACTCTTCGAGGAGCGACACTTCCTCGAGCCGGGCGATCTTGTCGTCCTGAGTGACGCGTGGCCCGAAAATCCCCGACGACGGCAGCGAGGCTCGGAGGCTCTCGGGGATCGAGCCGTCGAGGATCCGGCTGATGAGCTCCATGGCGTCCTCCCGCGGACAAGCGTACCGCGAGAGCCCGACGAACGCCTAGGGCTGCAGCGCTTCGACTCGCTCGCGCAAGCGACGGATGACGGTGTCGTACGACTCCGTCTGCAGCAAGCGGGCGAACTGCGCCTTGTAGCCGCCCACCATGCTGGTGCCCTGCATGCGGATGTCCCAGACGCGCCAGCGCTCGCCGTCACGCCGCATCGCGAAGTCGAGCGGCATACCGCCGTGGCCGTCACGCCCGACGATGTTCGCCTGCACCACCGCGCGGTCGCCTTCGACGCTGTCGCCGTTCACGACGATCTTCTCGCCGTCGTAGCGGTCGAGATTCTTGAGGTACGCCCGGTTCAGCAGCTCGCTGAAGAGCGCGACGAACGCGTCGCGCTCGCCGTCGGGCAGCGTCTGCCAGTGCGCGCCCAGCGTGCGGCGTCCCATCTCGTTCCAGTCGATCAGCTCGTCGGTGACGCGGCGCACCGCCTGACGACGAGGCGTGGTGTGCTCCTCACCCCGAAAGGCGGGGTCGGCAAGGACGGCCAGTACCCGATCGATCTGCGAGGCGAGCTGCTCGGCAGCCGGCCCCGCGAGCGCGGGCACGGGACAAGCGATGAACACGATTGCCAGGGCGAGGGCGGCGAGAGCGGTCGAGACGCGAGCCATCGTTGACACCTCCGTCGTCCCGGGGTTGCAAGGGAGGTGCCGCACTGCGAATTCAACAATTTATGCCGAAGACCTGTGGAAAACGATATCCGAGGTGACGCATCCTTCGCGAGATCGCTCCGGACCGGTTTCAGGGTGGCCGGCGTCAGTACGACCAGGTCAGCGTCAGGGTGTACACGTTGCGCGCGTAGTCGAAGACCGCGAGGTTCGAGTCGGCGACGGTGTTCTGATACGTGAGCGCCAGCGACATTTTCGTCGCCTCGCCGAAGATGATCGGTCCCTCGAACGGCGCTTCCGCCCGCACCGTGTTGTTGTATTCCGCGTCCTGGCGCCACTTGCTGCCCGGCCGCTCGCTCGGCAGGATCGAGTTGCGGTTCGGGTAGTTCCGCAGGTGGACGTCGACGTCGTCGCTCAGGCGAAGCTGCGGCGACCGATTCCAGCTCGTGCGCAGCGCCCCCGGCAGGTCGAGCGTGTACTGCGCGCCGAAGAGCAGGCGATGGCCGAGATAGCGGTAGTTCCGGCCCTGCGCATCCTCCCAATCGATCTGGTATCCCGCCTTGAGCAGATGCCGATCGCCGGCGAATCGCAGCAGATGCAGGATCCCGACGGTGTAGTTGTTCGCGTCGCGGAACTCGTCATCGACGGGGCGCGGATTCGACTCGAAGAACTCCTTGTTCTGAAACCGGAAGAACGTCTGCGTGAGATGCCCGACGTTACGGATCGCGTCGGCGAAGGTGTCCGAGGGGCCGGGCTCCTTCTCCACGAAGATGCTCGACAGCGTCACCGTGTTGCGTCGCAAGAATTCGGCCTGGTCGAGGTACAGCATGTCCCACGCGTAGGAGAGCGTGAAGTATGCCGGCGCGTGGAGCACGACGGTCTTGTACGAGAAGTTGCCGTTCACCAGATGGTCGGTCACGTTGAACGACGTCAGGTCGTTGTAGTACGTCCCGAAGAACGAATAGCCGAACGACGATTCGAACGTGTCGCCCTCGCGGGGTGTCCAGCCGAACAGGGCGCCGCGGAGCCACGTGTAATCGAAGCGCACGTTGGCGGTCTCGCCGGTGGAGTCGTGTTTCGGCGAGCGCAACACCGGCACCAGTGACTCATGAGAGTTCGGGCCCGGCCGCACCGTGACGTTGTCGTCGTAAAGGAAGCCGAGACTCACCGAGGCGCTGAGGCGCCGCCCCGCGCGCGCGGCGGTGCGGATGCTGTCCCGCAGGCGCTCGGCGGGTCCCGTCAGCGCCGAGCCGGGCGCCAGGCGGAGCGCCTGCTCGACCTCGGCGCTCGCCTGCTCGGGCAGCCCGAGCACGGCCAGCGTGAGCCCCGTGTAGAAGCGTGTGAGCTGCTGGAGCTGCGGGTCGCTCGTCCGCCCGCGGCGGAAGGCCTCCAGGGCGCCGCGGTAGTCCTTCTTCCGGTAGCGGATGAACCCGACGTAGTACCCGAGGCCGTCGATCGTCGGATCGCTCTTGTACACGCGCTCGAACAGCGGCTCGGCCAGGTCGTAGCGCTGCTGCGCGAAGTACGCGAGACCGAGCTGGAACGTGATCGAGACGTCCTGCGGCGACTTCGCGTGTGCCCGGGCGAGATAGCGCGTCGCGTCTTCCGGCCGTCGCAGCGCCATGTGGACAACGCCCATGTAGTAGAGCGCCTCGACGTGGTCCGGCTCGCGCTTGAGTGCCTCCTCGAGGTTGGCGATCGCATCGTCGTATTTCTTTTCGTCGAAATCGAGGATGGCCTGGGCGACGTACACGTCGGCCTCGGTCGTCTGCGCCGTGGCCTGGGAGGCAAGGCCGCCGACGACGAACACGCCGATCAGCAGCCAGGTGAGCGGGCGCACAAGATGTTATAGCACGAACGCTCTATTTTACGGGTCTTTGGCCACCAGGCCGCGGCGCCCGGGCGAACGCTCGCGACCCCGGCGGTCAGCCCAGGTCGGGCCGCTTGCCGTACGCGGCACGCACCTCCTGTCTCTTATACACATCTGACGCTGCCGACGATGGTATACCAGTG
>JBKOUQ010000053.1:0-26114 GCA_046723475.1 Candidatus Methylomirabilota bacterium | reverse complement strand
GTACAACCCGGGCTCCGTGATGTACGACCTCTTCATCGACGAGCTGGCGCGGAAATAGGCGCGGTGCGTGACGGGGAAGCGCTCGCGCTTCCCCGCCGTCGAACTCCATGCTCCGCTTCGTCCTTTTCCGGGTTCTTCAGTCGCTGATCGCTCTCGCGATCCTGTCCGTCGTCGTCTTTGCGCTGGCCCGCGCCACCGGCGATCCGTTGCAGATGATTCTGCCGATGAACGCCAGCCAGGAGGACTACGACAACGCCCGCCGCTATCTGGGCCTCGACCGGCCGTACGTCGAGCAGTACGCGTCGTTCGTCACCCGCGCGCTGAGCGGTGACTTCGGCACGTCGATCCGCGCGCGGCGACCGGTGGCGGAGCTGCTACGCGAGCGTCTGCCGAATTCCATGAAGCTCGCCGCATTCGCGATGACCGTCTCGCTCGGCATCGCATTTCCGCTCGGCGTGCTGGCCGCGGTGCGCAAGGGCACGGGCCTGGACCGCGCCGCGCAGATCATCGCCATCCTCGGTCAGTCGCTGCCGACGTTCTGGGTCGCCATCGTGCTGGTCGAATTCGTCGCCGGCCGCCTGCAGTGGCTACCCGCGGGCGGCTCGGACAGTTTCGCCTCGTACGTGCTCCCTGGCTTCACGCTCGGCTGGTTCGTCGTGGCCGGCATGATGCGGCTGCTGCGGTCCGGCATGCTCGAGGTGCTCGATTCGGAGTACGTCAAGCTCGCCCGCCTCAAGGGCGTCGCCGAGCGGCGGGTGATCTGGGTCCACGCCCTCAAAAACGCGCTCATTCCCGTTGTGACGTTCGCGGGGATCTACTTCGCGATTCTCGTGACGACGGCCATCGTCGTGGAAACCGTGTTCGCGTGGCCCGGGCTCGGCCGTCTCGCCTACGACGGCATCACGTCGCGCGATTTTCCGGTGATCCAGGCCGTCGTGCTCACGACGGCGGCGATCGTGGCCGCCGTGAACCTGGGCGTCGATTGCCTCTACGCGGTGATCGACCCGCGCATCCGGTATCGAAAATGAGTACGCTCGCGGTGCCGCAGATCGAAGCGCCGCCCGCGGCGCCGGCGCGGCGCCGGCGTTGGCCGGTCGTCTCGCTCACGATCATCGCAGGGTTCGTCGTGATCGCGCTGCTGGCGCCGCTGCTGAGCCCGGCCGATCCCTACGAGCAATCGCTGCGACTGCGCTTCCGACCGCCGGTCTGGGAAGCGCGTGGCTCGTGGGCGCATCCGCTCGGCACCGATCGCCTGGGCCGCGACCTGCTGACACGAATCATGTGGGGCTCGCGCGTGTCGCTGGCGGTCGGCGCACTCGCCGTGCTGCTCGCGAGCACCCTCGGCGCGGCCGTGGGCCTCGTCGCCGGCTACTATGGCGGCCGCGTCGATACGACGCTGATGAGGATCACCGATGCCACGCTGTCGTTTCCGGTGATCCTCCTCGCGCTGATCCTCGCGGTGACGGTGGGTCCGAGCTTCACCAACGTCGTGGTCGCCATCTCCGTGATCCTCTGGGCCCGCTATGCGCGGGTCATCCGCGGTCAGGTGCTCACGCTGATGACGCTCGACTTCATCGCCCAGGCGCGCATCGCGGGCGCGGGCGCGTTCCGCATCATCACCCGGCATCTGTTCCCGAACACGCTCAACACGCTGGTGGTGCTCATCACGCTGCAGGTCGGCTACGTGATCATCGTGGAGGCATCGCTGTCGTTTCTCGGCGCCGGCATCCCGCCCCCGACGCCGGCGTGGGGCTCGATGATCGCCGAGGGTCGCGATTTCGTGACGAGCGCGTGGTGGGTGTCGTTCTTCCCCGGGCTCGCGATCCTGCTCGTCGTACTCGCGTTCAATTTGCTCGGCGACTGGCTGCGCGACACGCTCGATCCAAAGCTGCGTCAGCTCTGAGATCGATGCCGCCCATCATCGACGTCCGCGAGCTGCGCACGCACATCGTCACCCGATGGGGAACGATCAAGGCCGTCGACGGCGTCTCCTTCGCGCTCGGCGAAGCCGAGACGCTCGGTCTCGTCGGTGAGTCGGGCTCGGGCAAGAGCATGACGTGTCTCAGCATCGTGCGCCTGGTGCCGCGGCCGGCGGCGCGCATCGTTGGCGGCGAGATTCGCCTCGACGGCGACGATCTCCTCGCGAAAACCGACGCCGAGATGGAGCAGGTCCGCGGCCGGAAGGTCGCCATGATCCTGCAGGATCCGATGTCGTCGCTGAACCCGGTGTTCTCGGTCGGCATGCAGCTGCGCGAGCCGCTCACGCTGTACCACGGACTGCGGGGCGCCGCGCTCGCCGCGCGGGCCACGGCGCTGCTGGCCGCGGTGCGGATCCCCTCACCCGCCGCGCGGCTGAACGCCTATCCGCATCAGCTGTCCGGCGGCATGCGACAGCGCATCGTCGGCGCCATCGCCGTGGCGGGACCGCCTCGGGTGCTGATCGCCGACGAGCCGACCACGAGCCTCGATCTCACGATCCAGGCGCAGTACCTCGGGCTGCTCCAGGAGCTGCAGCACCAGCACCGCTTCGCAATGATCTTCGTCACGCACAACCTGGGCATCGTGGCCCGAACCTGCGATCGCGTCGCCGTGATGTACGCCGGGCGCATCGTGGAGACGGGCCCCGTGCGGCGCATCTTCAGCGCGCCCGCGCATCCCTACACGCGCGCGCTGCTCGATTCGATTCCGCGATTCGGCGCGCGCCGCGCGCGTCTGACCGCCATCGCCGGGCAACCGCCCGACCTTGCCACCCTGGGTGCGGGCTGCGCGTTTGCGCCGCGGTGCCCGGCGGCCTTCGAGCGCTGTGTGCAGGCGCCGCCCGAGACCGAGATCGCGCCCGGGCACGTCACCCGCTGCTGGCTCCATGGCGTTGCCTGAATCGAACGGTGTCCCGCTGCTGCAGGCCACGAACCTCACCAAGCACTTCGTCGTGCGTCGCGGCGGGCTCGGCTGGTCCACCGGCATCGTGCATGCGGTCGAAGGCATCTCGTTCGAGCTTGGTGCGGGCTCGACGCTCGGGCTCGTCGGCGAGTCGGGCTGCGGCAAGACAACGACGTCGAAGCTCATCCTCGGCCTCGAAACGCCGACGGCGGGGACCATTCGGTTCGAAGGCCGCGAAGTCTCGGGGCTCGACCGCGCGGGTCAGCGCGCGTATCGGCGCGCGGTGCAGGCGGTCTTCCAGGATCCGTATGCGTCGCTCGATCCACGCATGCGCGTGAGCGCCATCGTGGCCGAGCCGCTCGTGATCAACACCGATCTGGACGCCCCCGCGCGCCGACGGCGGGTGGCCGAGCTCCTCGAGCTCGTCGGCCTGCCCGAGCGCGCGGCCGTGCTGTACCCGCATGAGTTCTCCGGCGGCCAGCGTCAGCGCATCGCCATCGCCCGCGCGCTCGCGCTGTCGCCGAAGCTGGTGGTCCTCGACGAGCCGGTCTCCGCCCTCGACGTCTCGATCCGCGCACAGATTCTCAACCTGCTCGTCGACCTGCAAGAACGGCTCGGCGTGTCGTATCTGTTCATCGCGCACGATCTCGCCGCGGTCGCACACATGAGCCGTGCGATCGCCGTGATGTACCTCGGCAAGATCGTCGAGATCGGGGACGCCGACGCCGTCGCGCTGGTACCGAAGCATCCGTATACCAGGGCGCTGTTCGCCGCGGCGCTGCCCATCGATCTGGACCGGCCGGCCGACGCGCCAGCGCTGTCCGGTGAGGTGCCGAGCCCGATGGCGCCGCCGAGCGGCTGTCGGTTCCATCCGCGCTGTCCGGTCGCGCTGCCGAAGTGTGCGACGGAAGAGCCGGCACTGCGGCCGGAGAGCGGTCGGTTCGTGGCGTGCCATTTGTATTGAGCGCGAACATGTCTTCATTCGTCGACGTTGACGGCCGCGGAACGCGACTTGTACATTGTACGCATGAAGAAGGTCACGGCCTCGGAAGCCCGCCGCAACTGGTTTCGCCTTCTCGACGAAGCGGCTCAGGGCGAAGTCATCGTAGTGCAGCGACGCGGTCGTCGCCTCGTACTCCGCCGGGAGGCCGTCGCGAAGTCGGAGGCAGCACCGACGCGTGCGAAGTATCGTCATCTCTTGCGCGTGCCGCACGCCGACCAGGCGGACCGCTGGTCGTGGGAATGGAAGGGAGCAGGACGGTTAGTCGCTCGGCGCGCGTCGACCCGGTGAGCGTACTCCTCGACACGCATTTCCTCATTTGGATCGTTCTCGTCTCGCCGCGGCTGGCTGAATTCCCGTGGATCGAACGTCATCGGCCGTGGGGCATTTCGCCAGTCTCATTCCTGGAGATCCAGCTGCTTGCCGAGCGCGGACGCCTGACCGTTCGAAACCCCGAGTTCACCAAGACCGTGATGGAGGATCCGCGATTCACGATCGACGATATTCCGCTCGCGACCGTCACACGGCACGCGCTCGGGCTGACGTGGACGCGTGACCCCTTCGACCGGATGCTCGTCGCCCACAGCGCCGCTCGCCGAGTTCCGCTCTGTACCACCGATCGCGACATTCGCCGTCATCACCGGTTGATCGCTACCGACTGATCACCTTCCCCGCCGACCCGCGCGCGGTGTTCTGGTATTCTCGGCCATCGTCTACGCCCCCCGTCGGGATGATGTAAGGAGGCGCCGCACATGAAAGTCACCGCCGCCGTTCTCTATGAGCCCAAGAAGCCGCTCGTCATCGAAGAGGTCGACCTGCTCGAGCCCGGTCCTCACGAGGTGCAGGTGCGCTGGGTCGCCAACGGCGTCTGCCACAGCGATTACCATCTGATGAGCGGTGATGTGCCGCATCCGTTGCCCGTCGTGCTGGGCCACGAGGCCTCCGGCGTGGTCGAACGGATCGGCCCCGGCGTCGAGAGCGTGACGGTCGGCGACCATGTGTGCTCCTCCTACATCCCCTCGTGCGGCAAGTGCGCCTACTGCATCGGCGGACAGCCGACGATGTGCGCGCTGCGCGACAAGCCGCGCTGGCTGATGCTCGACGGCACGACGCGGTTTAGGAAAAACGGCACGAGCATCAATCACTATCTGCAAGTCGCGGGCTTTGCGACGCACTCCGTCCTGATGGAAGAAAGCGTCATTCCGATCCGCAAGGACGCGCCGCTCGACGTCGTGTGTCTCGTGTCCTGCGGCGTGCTCGCGGGCGCGGGGCCGGTGTTCAATCGCGCCAAGGTTCCGCCGGGCGCGAGCGTCGCGGTGTGGGGCTGCGGCGGCGTGGGCCTGAATACGATCCAGGCGGCCAAGCTCGTGGGCGCGGGCAAGATCATCGCGGTGGACGTGATGCCGCAGAAGCTCGCGTGGGCGGAGGAGTTCGGCGCCACGCATGTGGTGAACGCGGCCACCGAAGACCCGGTCGCGCGCGTGCAGACGATCGCCGGTGGCGGCGGTGTCGATTTCGCGTTCGAGCTCGTCGGCACCCAGGCCACGATTGAGCAGGCCGTGCTCGCCACGCATCGCGGCGGAACGGCCGTCGTCGTCGGCGTCTGCCCGGCGGGAACCAGGATCTCGCTCGATCCGACGCTGTTTCTGCAGCAACGCGTGCTCACCGGCACGTCGTTCGGCGGCGGCCACCAGCGCACCGACGTCCCGATGCTGATCGACCTCTACATGAGCGGCCGATACAAGCTCGACGAGCTGATCTCGCGTCGGGTCCCGCTCGCCGACGTCAACCTGGCGTACGACGCGCTACTGAAGGGCGAGGTGAAGCGAAGCGTGGTCGTGTACTGACGCGATGGACGACGTGCTGATCCGCGGCGGCCTGCTGATCGACGGCACCGGCGGGCCGCCGCGCGAGGCCGACGTGAGCGTGCACGATGGCCGGGTCATCGCCCTCGAGCCGCGCTCGACACGGCCGGCCACACGTGTGATCGACGCGCGCGGGCACGTCGTGGCTCCGGGCTTCATCGACATTCACACGCACTCGGACTTCACGCTGCCGCTCAACCCGCGCGCGGAATCGAAGATCCGTCAGGGCGTCACGCTCGAAGTGGTCGGCAACTGCGGCTTCTCGGTCGCTCCCGCCCTGCCCGGCCGCGCCGACACGCTGCGCGAGTATCTCGCCTCGAGCGCTCCGTGGCTGCCGTTCAAAGAGATCACGTTCGCCGATTACCTGTCCGCATTCCCCGCGACGTCCGTGAATGTCGTCCTGCAAGTCGGTCACAACACGCTCCGGCTCATGACCGCCGGCATGGAGCCGCGGGCAGTGACCGCCGACGAGCTCGCCGCGATGGAGCGCCTGCTCACCGAGGCGCTCGCCGCCGGCGCGTGGGGACTGTCGTCCGGGCTCTTCACGGCGCCCGGCTGTTGGGCGGAGCCGGCAGAGCTCCACGCGCTCGCACGCGTATTGCGCCGTCACGGTGCGGCGTACTCCTCGCACATTCGCGACGAGGCGAACGGCGTGGACGATGCCGTGCGTGAGGCGATCGCGGTCGCTGAGGCCACCGGCGTGCACGTGCAGATCGCGCATCTCAAGCTCTCGGGCGTGGACAACTGGGGCGGCGCATCGCGCGTGCTTCAACTGATCGCCGATGCGCGCCGGCGCGGCGTGGCGGTCGACTGCGACGCCTACCCGTACGACACGGCCAGCAACCCGCTGCGCAACCTCTTCCCCCGCTGGGTCATGGACGGCGGCATCCCGGCCATGCTCGAGCGTCTCGGTCGCGCCGACATGCGCGCCCGCCTGCGCGCCGACATCGCGCGCGACGGCCTCACCAACTTCGGTCGCATCCCGTCCTGGGACGCCGTGCGGGTCGCGGTCGCGCCGCACGTGCCGGCGGACGAAGGGCGGACCCTCGGCGAGATCGCTCGGCGACGCGGCGTCGATCCCTTCGATGCCGTCTGCGACTTCGTCATCGCGGATCGCGGCGCGACGCGCATCCTGGTCACCTCGATGAGCGACAAGGACGTGCACGCGATCAGCGGCGCGCAGTGGGTGACGGTCGGCTCGGACGCCAACTCGCTCGCGACCGCCGGCGTCACGAGCCAGGGCAAGCCGCACCCGCGCTCGTACGGCACCCACGCGCGATTGCTCGGCCCGTTCGTGCGTGACCTCAAGCTCTTGACGCTGCCTGCCGCGATTCACAAGACGACGGGCGCGGCGGCGGCGGCGCTGGGGCTGACCGATCGCGGCGTGCTTCGTGAGGGCGCGTGGGCCGACATCGCGGTGTTCGACCCCGATCGGATCGCCGACCGCGCGACGTATGACGAGCCGCATCGCTACGCCGTCGGCGTATCCACCGTCGTGGTCAACGGCCAGGTAGTGGTGGACGGCGGCGAGCACACCGGCGCGCTGCCCGGCCGCGTGCTGAAACGCGCGTAGAACAGCATGATCCTCAGACGCGCTGCCTCCGCAGCCGCGCTGGCCCTTGTTGCGATCGTGGCAGCTCCATCCGTCGCGGACACGCAGCCACCACCGAAGATCCCGCGGATAGGATACCTGGGCCCCGTTTCCCCGACTGAGGGTGCAGTCCTCCTCGAATCCTTCCGGCAGGGCCTTCGCGAGCTCGGCTACGTAGAGGGCCAGAACATTTTCATGGAGTACCGCTGGGCGGAGGGACGTCCCGACCGGATGTCAGTGCTCGCTGCTGAGCTGGCCAAGCTCAGGGTTGACGTGATCGTTACATATAACAACGCCACGGTCGCCGCTCTCCAGAAGGCAACCCAAACCATCCCCATCGTCGCGGCGAGCATGGGCGATCCGGTTGGGAGCGGCTTCGTCGCCAGCCTCGCTCGGCCGGGCGGGAATATCACCGGGTTCACCAGCCTTAGTCACGACTTGCACAGAAAATGGGTGGAGCTGCTCTCAGAGGCGGTACCCAAGATTTCCCGCATCGCCGTCCTTGCGGTTTCACAGGCTCCCGCCGCCAATCAGCCGTTCTGGCTCGAGCTGCAAGGCGCGGCCCGGGTGTTGAAACTGACTATCCAGCGTCAGGACGTCGCAGGACCCGACGACATCCAGCTCGCATTCGATCGCCTCGTCGAGGACCGGGCCCAGGGACTCATCGTGTTGGCGCACGCCATCACCAATGCTCGCCGACCCCAGATCGTGAGCCTCGCGGCAAAGCATCGGCTTCCGGGGATGTACCCTGATAGCGAGTACGTAAAAGCCGGTGGCCTGATGTCGTATACGGCGGACTACTCAGACCTGCACCGGCGGGCCGCGACGTACGTCGACCGGCTCCTGAAAGGCGCCAAACCCGAGGATCTGCCCGTCCAGCAGACGACCAAGTTCGAGCTCGTCATCAACCTGAAGACGGCGACGGCTCTCGGGCTGATGATTCCGCCGTCCTTTCTGCTGCGAGCGGATAAGACTATTGAATAACGGAAGCCCGCCTCCGATGTATCTACCGCTTTTTGAGCCGCACCTCTTCCAGCGGCGCCGACCACGGATACGGGTCGATCAGCATCAGCGCCGGCTCCTCCACCCGCGGCCCGATGCCGCTCGGCCAGATGTACTGGAAGATCGGCGCGATGCGCACGCGGTCGTAGACGATCTGCTGGATCTGGTGCAGCAGCGCCTCGCGTTTCTTGCGATCGGTCTCGCGCGCCTGGCGCTTGTAGAGATCGTCGACGTCCGGGAAGCCTCCGTACGCATAGGCGCCGTCGCTCGGGATGACCTCGGACAGCCGCGACGCCGCGTTGCCATAGAGCGCCTGGCTGCAGATGCACACGCCCTTGAGCTTCTTCGACTGTAGCGCCGCAAAGTACGCCGCGCGTTCCATCGGGCGCATGTGCATGCGGATACCGACCGCCCCCAGATACCCCACGATCGCCTCGCCGAGCGAGAAATACGGCGGCAGCTGATGCAGCTCGCCGGCGTCGAAGCCGTTCGGGTACCCCGCCTCCGCGAGCAGCGTCTTCGCACGCGCGGGGTCGTACGGGTGCGGCTCGAGCGGCAGTGCGAAGTCGAACGTCCGCGGCACGAGGTTGCCGGCCGGCTTCGACGCGCCGAGCGTCTCGGCCTCGGACAGCGTGCGGCGGTCGAGCGCCAGGCTCGCGGCCAGCCGGACGCGCTGATCCGCCCACGGCGACTTCGGGTCCCACATGTCGAGGAAATCCATGAAGAAGATCGCAATGCCGCCCGAGAATGCGACGCGAAACGCGGAGTCCCGCTTGAGCTCCGTCGCCTGGGGCACCTCGAGGAGATACGCGATGTCGACTTCGCCGCGCTTGAGCATCGCCACGCGCGTGGTTGATTCCGGCACCATCTTGAACACCACGCGCTTGACGCTCGGCATCTTCCGCCAGTAGCCCTCGAACGCCTCCATGACGAGCTCGACCCCCGACGTATGGCTCACGAACTTGTAGGGCCCGAGCCCGATGGGGTGCTTCTTGAAACCGTCGGGACCGACCTGCTCGACGTATTTCTTCGGCACGATCCAGCCGGCGCCATTCGTCAGGCTGCCGTAGTAGCTCAGGAAGTCGGGCCACGGCTCGTGCAGCGTGAACCGCACGCGCGCGGGCGACACGACCGTCACCTCTTTGACCTTCTCGTGCACCAGCTTGCCCTTGCTGCGCGCGAACGAAAACTTCACGTCGTCCGCCGTGAACGGATCGCCGTTGTGAAACTTCAGATTCTCGCGGAGCTTGAACTCGTACGTGCGCTGGTCCGGGCTGAGCGTCCACGACTCGGCAAGGCTTGGCGTCATGAGGTTGCCGGGCATCGGCTTCACGAGCGCGTCGTGCATCGCGTAGAGGATCCAGAACGGCGTGAGCTGGCCGACCGCCTCGCCGGGATCGAACCAGCTCGGTGAGACGGTCACGTACAGCGCCCAGCGCATCTCGCCTTCGGGCTTGGCCTGGGCCGTGGCGTCGACCGCCACGCCCAGGCACAGCACGGCGCAGAGCAGCGCGGCCGCGGGGAGCGGGCGCGCGGTCATCCGAGATGTTTGTGGACGAACTCGATGATCCGCTCGATTGTGCGGCGCCCCGCCGCGGTCATTGGCTGCTTCGCGATGTACCCCTGCCCCTCACCCTCGAACAGCTCGAGATCGACCTGGCCGCCGGCCTTGCGGTACTGCGCCACGAAGCGATCGAGATCGGCCCGTGGGTGCGCCTGATCACGATCGCCCTGCAGATAGATCGCGGGCGGCATCTCGACTTTTTCGCCGCGCTCGAGCGCGATCACGGGGCTGCCTTCCGCCATCGCCTCTTCGGTCTTCCAGTACTGGTCGTGGCCGGGGAGCACACGATCCACGACCTCGGGATAGGGCTGGCCGCTCGCCTTGAGCGCCTTGGCGTAGCGGTAGCGCCCGAGCGGATCGATGACGGGCCAACACATGATCACCGCCTGTACGCTCGCGTCGACGGCGGGCGAGCCCGCGGGAAGCGCGATCGCCGCATAGCGCGGGTCGCGCGGCCGCATCGCGGCAAGCATGGCCTGCTGACCGCCGCTGGACGTCCCCATGAGGCCGACACGATCGGCCCGGCCTCCGACCGCCTGTGCCTGGCTCTTGAGCCAGCGCACCGCGTAATTGATGTCCGCCATCGACGCCGGATATGCCGCCTCGGGCGGCATTCGGAACTCGATCGCGGCAACGATGACGCCGCTCTTCGCCAGCGGCTCGTTCATGACGGCGTCCTTGAACCGGTCCTCGCGAATCCACGCGCCGCCGTGGACCTCGACGACCATCGGGAACGGTCCCGAGCCTTTCGGCCGGTGCAGACGTGCAAGCAGCGACGTGTTGCCGTGGCGGAGGTACTCGACGTCCTGAATGTCGATCTCGTAATCGGCCATGCGCGTTCCTCCCGGAGGTCGTGGATCGTGCGCGTACCGTGCACCCCACGGCGGCTTTCGTCAAGACTCGGCGCGCCGCATCAGCGCGCGAGCAGCAAGCATGCGGCGCCCGCGCATGCGAGCGCGGCGGCGGCCAGCCGGCGCCCAACGTCGGCCTCGCGGAACAGGGTGCGACCGAGCACGACCGCGACCACCGCGGACAGCCGACGGATCGCGTTGACGTATGCGGCCGGCGCCATCGTGAGCGCGGAGGTCTGCATCCCGGTGCCGGTGACGCCGAGCACGCCGTGCGCGAGCAGCGTCGCGACGTTCGACGGTCGCGCGCTGGCCGCCAGCCCGTGCGGTGTCGTCACGAGTGCCAGCGTCGTCGCGAGCACCGCGCTGGCGCCGTGCGAGCATACGAGATAGCTCGGTGGCCCGATCGCCAGTGCGGCCCAGCGATCGACCGCGGCCAGCACTCCCAGCAGCACCGCCGCGCCGAGCGCGTCCAGCGCGTCGCGGCGGCCAAACAGCGCGCGCAGCGACCCGCCGGTGGTCGCGCCTCGCGAGAGGCTCGTGGTGCCCATCAGCGCCAGTCCGAGTCCCACCCAGCCAAGCGACGTCGGCAGCGTTCCGGACAGCACGGCGTCCGGCAGAATCGTGAAGATCGGGCTGAGCGCGAACACCGGCCCGACCACCGAGATGTCGCCACGCGCGCTGGCGCGAGCAAGCAGCGTCGTCATGCCGGCGACGAGAAGAGAGGAAGCGAGCACCGCGGGCCACGCCGCGCGCGACCATGTAAACGGGTGGCCGGAAAACACGAAAAACGCCAGCCATGCGAGCGCCGCCACCGTCTGCGTCCACGCGACGATGACGATCGGCGGAATCGCCTGCGCGCGACCCTTGACGACCGCGAACTGGGTGGCCTGCGTGAGGGCGGCGCCCAGCGACAGGACGAACCAGCTCAGATGCGTGCGCCCGGGTTCAAATCCCCGTGCCGAATCCGCCCGCGCTGCGCACGGTCACCGCCTCGCCCAGATGTGCGGCGGGATGAAACAGCGCGAGGCCGCTCAGCAGCGCCGTGCGCGGCCGCCCGCTGAAAACCTTCACCATTTGCTCGCCGCGGCTGCCGAACGCGCCCTCGGCCGCGGCCGCCTGCACGGCGCTCGCGGGAACCTCGCCGCTCCAGTCGCTGTCTTTGAAACCACCGACGATCTCGCGCGTGCGCCGTCCGACGGCGTCGCGATACTCGCGCAGCGCGGCGAGATCCAGCGCCTGCGTCACCTCGCTGACCTCGGCGCTCGTCATACCGATGCCGAAGTCGCGCCGCGACACGCCGAGGCGCTTGGCCCACGCATCGTCGAGCACCTGCGGCCGGCCGGCAACGAGCCGGTTGACGAAAATGTCCTCGGCGCGCGCGATGTGCCACAGGAGCCACGCGAGCGAATTCAGATCCTCACGCGGCCGCACGCGCATCTGCGCGTCGGTGACTCCACCCAAGGCGCGCTCGGCGGCCGAGCCCGGATTGCCGCCGACCGCCAGCGATTGCACGGCCGAATGTTGCATGAGGAACAGCTCTTTGGCGTCCATCAACGGTCTCCTTCAGTGCGTAGGAATTCGGGCGGTCAGTGGGATTTCGGCACGGTCGGATGGCCGGCGGCCGCGTCGGCGATCGTGTGATCGTTGTCCGCGGGCACGGCGCCGCTGACGCCGACCGCACCGATGATGCGACCGTCTTCGACGAGCGGCACCCCGCCCCTGCCGAAGACGAACTCGTACTGGCCGAGCGTCGCGACGTTGTCGGCGAACAGCATGCGCTTGGTGAAGCGCTCCTCGAGGTCGAGCGTGGTCGAATGAAACGCCGCCGCCGCGTTGGCCTTGGCGCGCGCGATCTCCGGCGTGACCCACAGCGCGCCGTCCATGCGCTCGCAGACCACGAGATGACCCGCCTCGTCGACCACGGCAATCGCGACTTTGAAGCCGAGCTCCTGCGCGCGCTTCATCCCGCGCTCGATGCATACGCGCGCGTGGTCGCGCGTCGGCCCGCTCATGTGATCTCCACCCGCACCTCGTCGTTCTCCACGATCACCCGATACGTGCACACCGCAGCGCCGCGCCCCGGAAACGTGCACTGGCCGCTGCGTACGTCGTACATCCAGCCGTGCCACGGACACGCCAACCGCGTGCCGCTCAGCTTGCCGTCGCTGAGCGGCCCGCCCTTGTGCGCACAGGCGTCAGCGAGCGCGTGCACCTGCTCGCCGATGCGCACCAGCACGACGCGCGTGCCGTCGCTCTCGACCAGCTTGGGCACGCCGGCGACGAGCTCGGCGAGCGGCAGGACAATCTCTTTCAGAGGCTCGCCTCAGACGGCGGGGCCCCAGCCCCGCGACGTCTTGCAGCTCGCACTACGGTCACATCTCCTCTTTCAGGACGTACGCGCGGTGCAGGCCGCTCATGTACTGCCAGCGCATCTCGGTCGCCTGGCGCACCTGCTCCAGCGCCTGCGCACGCCGCTCGGGCGTGTCCGAGTGCTGCTCGACGATCTGATAGCCGCGCTCGCCGTGGACTTCGTCCGCCTCGATGTGGATCGCGAAGAACTCGACCTCGTGATCCGTGAAGCCGTACTTGCTCGTGAGCGGCGGCAGGTTGCGTTTGTAGATGCCGGGCACCTGCGACTCGAGGCCGACCAGCAGCCCGGCCGCGGCGATGTGAAACCGCTGCCGCGAGGTCTCGAAGCACCACGCCGTCAGCGCGCGGGTCGTCGGCAGCTGACGCGCGGTCTCGACCTCCTTGCGACTGACGCCGCACGCCTCCCCGAAGCGAATCAGGAGGTCCACGTGCTTCGTCCCGGACTCCTCCTCGATGATGTTCTCGAGCAGGAAGTCGCGCGCCTCGCTGTCCGGACACTCGGCGTACACGGCGGCGCACCAGCGCGGAAACTGCGAGACGTATTGATAGTGCTGGCACACCCAGGCGCCGAGCTGCTGGCGCGTGAGCTCGCCGTTCACCCAGCGCTCGGTGAACGGGTTCATGCGGCTGTGACGAGCGGAGACGGCGTTCTCGAGCTGCGTGCGGAACTCGCTCATGGCTCACCTCCGGCGGACGGCATGATGCGGCGGCCTCCCGACCGAGTCAAGGCCGCAGCAGCTTCACGACCTCGGCGTGCGCCATGACGATCTCCGGCGACGCCTGGAGCACGTCGCGGTACCTCGTCTGGAACACGCCCTCGTCGCCCGATCGCAGCAGCTGCTGCGCGGCGCGAAACAACCGCGGGAGGTCGGCGTCGGGCGCAGGCTGGCGCGGGTCGAGCGCTTCGTCGATCTGCGCGATCATCCCGGACAGCGGCCGGAGCCACGCGAAGTGCGCGTCGTTCAGGAGCAGTCGCAGCAGCTCACCCGGCTTCGTCGGCCCGTGCGTGGCTTCATAGGCCGCGCGCTCGTAGTTGAGGAGCGCGCCGTGAAGCGCGAGCAGCCGGTCGCCGAGCGCGCGCAGATCGTCGCGCGTATCCGTCATCGTGCACCTGTTCTCACGTACAGCCACCTCAGCCGTGCAGCGTCTTCATCACCTCGACGTTCGCCGTCAGCTCAGCCGGGCGGCCCGCGAAGATGATTTCGCCGCGGTCGATGGCGTAGAGGCGGTCCGCGATGCGGCCGGCGTTCTGAACGTGCGACTCGGCGATGAGGACCGACACGCCGAGCGCCTTGATGGCCCGCACGGCCTCGATGAAGCGTGTGACGACGACGGGCGCCAGCCCCTCGAACGGCTCGTCCAGCAGCAGGACGGCCGGCGACAGCGTCAGCGCGCGCGTGATCGCGACCATCTTCTTCTGGCCGCCGGACAGATGCAGGCCGCGGCGGCCGAGCAGCTCCTGAACTTCCGGGAAGATGGAAAACGCGCGCTCGCCGCCCACGCCGCCGTTGGTCTTGGCGCGGCCCGTTTTGGCGTCGCTCTTGCCGAGCCACGCGGTGATCTGAAAGTTCTCGGCGACGGTGAGATCCGGAAAGATTCCGCAGTCCTCGGGCGCATAGCCGATGCCCAGGCGCGCGCGCGCGTGCGCGGGAATCCGGGTGATGTCGCGTCCCTGCAGACGCACCGTGCCCGCTCGCGGTGAGAGCAGCCCCATGATCGTATCGATCGTCGTCGTCTTGCCGGCGCCGTTGCGCCCCACGAGACAGACGGCTTCACCGCCACCGAGCGCGAGCGAGATGGAGCGAAGAATCTGGGCGGGCCCGCGGTACGTCTGCACGCCGGCCAGCTCGAGGATCGG
This sequence comes from Candidatus Methylomirabilota bacterium, assembly GCA_046723475.1. Taxonomy (GTDB): domain Bacteria; phylum Methylomirabilota; class Methylomirabilia; order Rokubacteriales; family CSP1-6; genus AR12. The sequence goes on along the minus strand of JBKOUQ010000053.1, from coordinate 11,133 downwards.
CGCGGGCGTGCTCATCCGCGCGCTCCGGACGACGGCGCTTCCGGTGTGCCGATCAGCGTCGTGATGACGCGCTCGTTGCGGCGAATCTCGTCCGGCGTGCCGTCGGCCAGGATCGCCCCCTGGTGCATGGCCACGATGCGATCGGAATACGAGAACACCACGTCCATGTCGTGCTCGATGATCGCGGCCGAGATGTGCTCGGATCGCACGACCCTGGAGATGGTGTCCATGATCGGCGCTTTTTCACGCGTGCTCACACCGCTGGTCGGCTCGTCGAGGAAGAGGAGCTTCGGCCGCAGCGCGTACGCGATCGCGACGTCGAGCAGCTTGCGCTCGCCTTGCGACAGTCCGCCGGCGAGCGCGCGCGCCTTCGGCTCGAGCCGAAACAGCGCGAGGATCTCGCTCGCCTCGGCCCACACCGGGCGATCGGCGTCCGCGAGCGTCAGAAGCCGCCGTGTCTTGCCCTGACGCGAGAAGATCGCGAGCGCGACATTGTCGAGCGCGGACAGCTGATCGAACAGGTTCACGAGCTGGAACGAGCGCGCGATGCCGGCGCGGATGCGCTCCGTGACGGACTGCTGGGTGACGTCCTGGCCGCGGAACAGGATCTGGCCCTCGTCGACGGTCAGCAGGCCGCTGATGAGGTTCACCAGCGTGGTCTTGCCCGCGCCGTTCGAGCCGATGAGGGCCAGCACCTCACCCTCTTGCACGCGGAAGTCCACGCGATCGACGGCGCGAAACGCGCCGAACTGCTTCACGATCGCGTGCGTCTCGAGCAGGACGCTCATGCGCCCGGTGTCTCCACGCCGGCGGCCGACCGCCGGCGCCCGATCAGGCGCTCGACGGTGCCAACGATGCCCGTCGGCAGCGACAACACGAGCACGACCAGGATGACGCCCAGGAACAGCTGCCAGTACACCGTGTAGCCGACGGCGTAGCTCTCGAGGTAGTTGTAGACGACGGCGCCCACGATCGGCCCCACGAACGTCCGGAAGCCGCCCAGCACCGCCATGAACACGATCTTGCCGGAGAAGGTCCAGTGCAAGATGTCGGGCGTGGTCAGTCCGTTGAGCGGCACCCACAGCGCACCGGCGATGCCGGTGAAGACGCCCGAGAGCATGAACGCGATCCACCGGTAGCGCCAGATCGGGATGCCGATGAACTGCGCGCGCGTCTCGTTGTCGCGGATCGCCTGCAGCGCCCGCCCGAACGGCGAGTTGACGATGACCCACATGAGACTGACGCAGACGAGGAACAGGCCGAGCACGTAGTAGTAGTACGCGTGGGAGAGGAACGCGATCTTGTCGCCCTTGCCGGTCACCACGCCGACGAGCGTGGGCGTCGGCACGCGCAAGCCGTCGGTGCCGCCCGTCACCCAGAAAAACTTGAAGGCCAGACTCCACAGCACCTGCGAGAGCGCCATGGTGAGGATGCCGAAAAAAATCCGAGTGTAGCGCACGCACGCGATGCCGAAGATGGCGGTGACGAGCACCGACGCCACGATCGCGCCGAGCAGGTGCAGCTCCATCGACACCACGCCGAGGTACTTCACCATCATGGCGACGGCGTACGCGCCGACGCCGAAGTAGGCCGAATGGCCGAACGACAGCAGGCCCGTGTAGCCGAGCAGCAGGTTGAAGCCGAGCGCGGCGATGGCCATCACCAGGCCATACGCGAGCAGGATCGTCTGGTACTGATCGGCGACCCACGGCAGCACTAACAAGATCACGAGCACGGGCGCCGCGTACCAGAGCCGGCGCATCGGCGAGCGCGCCGGAACGACGACCGCCGTGGCCGTGCTCATGCGCGTCCGAACAAGCCGGCCGGCCGCACCAGCAGCACGGCCGCCGCCATGAGATAGAGCACCGCGAGCTCGACCTCCGGAAACCACGTGATCCCCGCCTCGCGTACGACGCCGACGATGAGGGCGCCGAGCAGCGCGCCCTCGAGGCTGCCGAGACCGCCGATCACGACGACGATGAACGACAGGATGAGCGCGTCGACGCCCATGCCCAGCACGGCCGACTGGCTCGGCACGATGATGGCGCCGCCCAGGCCGGCCATGAAGCAGCCGAGCGTGAAGGCTTGCACGTACACGCGGTTGACGTTGACCCCCAGCGCAGATGACATTCGCATGTCCTGCGACGTCGCGCGCAGCACGACACCGAAGCGCGTGCGATAGATGAACGCCCACAGGAACGCCGCGGCCAGCGCGCCGACCGCGATCACCAGGAAGTTGTACGTGGGATAGAGCGTGTCGCCGACGGTGAGCGATCCGAAATTCTCGAACAGCGCGCTGGCCGAAAGCGGATACGGCCCCCACAGCCAGCGGATCACGTCGTCGATGATCATCAACAGCCCGAAGGTCACGAGCAGCTGGTATTCCTCCGCGCGCTTGTAGAACGGCCGCAAGAGTGTCGGCTCCAGCACGGCGCCCAGCGCGGCGGCAGCGAATGCCCCGGCGGGCAGGACGAGGAGCAGCAGCCACGTCCGCGGTCCGCCACCGCCCTGCCCTGTGACCGCGGCCGCCGTGAGGTAGCCGATGATCCACGCGCTCACGTACGCGCCGAAGGCGTAGAGGTTTCCGTGCGCGAGGTTGACGATCCGCATGACGCCGTAGATGAGGCTGAGGCCGCCCGCAATGAGAAACAGCACGGAGGCGTAGAGCAGGGCGTTGAACACGTGGACGAGAGCAATGTCCATCTAGCGGCCGTCCGTCACTCGGGCACGCGGTACGGCACCTGCTTCACCTCCGGGTTCACGAGATTCCCGTTGAGCGCCAGTGCGAGCAGCACGCGATAGGCGCCCGGCTTGACGCGCCCCGCGAGATCGATCACCAGCCGGCCGTTCTGCACGTCACGCGAGGTGCCCGCCGCCACCACCTCGTCGTTGCCGCCGACCATGGCCCAGTGCACGGTGAGCGGCTCGCGGAACTTCTCGCTGGCCGGCTGCGGGCGGAACGGCTCGCGCACGATCTTATACGAGCGCGCGGATTTCTCGATGTTTTCCACGTCGGCCTGGATCTCGAGGCGCTCACCGCGCCGCTCGGTTCGGACGACGTACGCGCGGAGCGGGATCGGATACTGGTCGAACGAGCCGACGCCGAGCGGATACGTGAAGTCCCTGAACACCTTCAGCGACACACCGTCCGGTGTGACTTTATCGAGCACGTATGGTCCGGCGGTCACCAGCCAGTGCCCGTGGGCGCGTGCGAACTCGCGCAGCGCGGCCCATCGCTGTCGCGCCTGCTCGGGGGTGACGAGCGCGCTCAGCGCCGGGGGCACGAATGCGCGGCGCTCGAGCTCCGCGGCAAGCTTCCCGAGCGCCGTCCGCTGCGTGGAATCGCGCGCGAGATCGAGCCACGGCACCCCGCGGCGCGCCGCCTCGCGCTCGGAGAAGGCGCCGATGCCGCGCGCGGCGGCCTGCTCCATCAGGACCACGACGGGCCACGGCGTCGCGCTCCACGGCGGGGCCAGCGCGGCCGCGACGTCGGCGTCGACCGCCGCTTTCAGATACACCTCGACCTCGGGCACGTCGTACAGCAGCTGCCTGTCACCGAGGTCCTTCACTTCCTTGCGCACGCCGAGCACCCGCACCGCCGCGACGGCGTCACGGCCGTCGTCGGCAGGCGCGCGCGCGGTGGTGACGTAGGGATACACGACGTCGGCGACGGTCAAGCGCTGTCCGTCGTGCGTTTTCGACAACAGCACGCGATAGAGGACTTTCGTTCGGGCGCTGACGCCGGCGCCCGCGGGCCTCAGCGTGCCGGGCAGAAGCGCGTCGGGCGGAACCTCCGTGACCTCGTTGACGCCCGCCGGACGCACGCGATTGGGAATCGTCCGGGCGCTGTCCGGATCGAACAGCAGCGGGTCGTCGCCGACCGCCGACCACACGAGCCGTCCCGCGGGGTCGGTGAAGCCGCCGACTGGATTCCATGCCGCGCGCGGACGCCCCGGCACCCCGACGCGGAGCCACCCGTTCCACGGAAAATCCTTCAGCTTCACCGTCCGCACGAAGATCGGCGAGGCGATTCCGGCGTGCGAATCGGCGGCGACGTTCTCGATGCCCTCGGCGTAGTCGTCGTTCAGCGGCTCGCGACGCACCGTGTAGCCTAACACCACGCGCTCGCAGCCCGCCGCGCCCTGCGTGACGATGCGACGCTCGAGATTCACGCGCTCCGCGGGGGTACGCCAGTCGCCGTCGACGCGGCGCCGATACGCATCGCCGACCGCCGCACGCGCCGCGGTCGAGGACTGCAGCAGCCACGCGTGGAACCAGCCCTTCTTCGCCCACGGCGGCGTGGTGCCGGAGGGCAGCGTCACCTCCTCGAGGACCGCGTCGGCATCCCGGCCGCCGGTCGCCACGTTCGTCTTCGCCAGCGCGTGCGCCAGCTCACCCGTGGCGCGCACACGTGGCGGCTTCGCCGCCGCGCGCTCGCGCGCCTTCTCGACACGCTCGCGCGCTCTGCCGACGAGGTCGGCGTGGAGCGCGTAATCGTCGTCGAACGGCGTGACGGCGTAGGGGTGAACGACGAACGGTGCCGTGGCGCCGAGCGTCTGCGAGATCTGCGCGCCGGCCGCGCATCGGGCGTCGGCATCCGCGAATGCCCCCGTCGTGCGCGAGAACGTCAGCACGACCAGACCGCGCAACGATTCGGCCCAGCGGATCGTTGGCGGCGTGGTACCGGGCGCAAACGGATCGCCGCCGACCCAGGCATGCAGCGTGTTCTTGCGGAGCATTGCCGCCGCCGTCGCCGGCGACGCGACGAAGCGCACGTCGATCTCGTGCGGATAATAGGACGGATAGAACGTCAGCTCGTGACCCGCGCGGACGGGAGCGGCGGCAACGAGCAACGCGGCGATCACGAGTACCGCGATCGATGCTGCGACGAGCGATCTCACGGACGGACGAAGGGGGCCGGACACGCGCCCGGCCCCTCGACGCACCTCAGGCCTTCAGCGTCGGCCAGGTCTTGTCGATCCAGGTGTACGTCGACGTGGGCTCGCCCTTTGGCCAGCCGGGAGGCGCGGTGATCGAACGGATCGGAATCGTGATGATCCGCGCCGGGTCGAGGATCGGGAACGGATACTCGTCGGTGTTCTTACTGAAGCCGATGAGCGCGTCCTTGTAGCCCTGATGGTTGTCGGGCCGGATGTAGACGTACCCGGCGGGGCCGGCCATCATCATGCCCTCGAGCATGGCGATGATCGCGTCGTCCTCGGGCCAGCTGCCCACCAGATGGTTGGCCTTCTCGATGGCCGCCTTCAGCATGTACGTCGACGTGTAGGCACCCTCGGCCTGGAAGTTCGGGTACTCGTTGAAGCGCTTGTGGTAGCGCTCGACGAACGTCTTGTTGTAGGGCCACCTGTCGCCGCCGGGGTACGTGAAGTGATAGTTGCTGTGCACGCCGGCGATCACGCCTTCGGGATGGTCCTTGCCGAGCGCGTGCGGTGCGACGCCGAGCGCGAGGGTCGTCGCGAACTTCGCCTTCTGGAACATGCCGTACCGGAGCGCCTGCTTGTAGAGCGCGACGTAGTCGCCACCCCAGACGGACGACACGATGAGGTCGGGCTTGGATGCGAGCGCCTTCGTGATGTGCGAGGAGAAGTCGGTCGTGCCAAGCTTCGGCCAGCCCTCGGAGACGACTTCCGCCTGCGGCATCGTCTTTTTCATCACGATCTTGACGTGGTCGAACGCGTTCCGACCGTAGGAGTAGTCCGGGTGGATATGCGCGACTCGCTTGGACTTGGGCCACGTCTGCGCGATCGCGAGCGCCGTCGTACAGCCGTCGGCCGACTGAATGTTGGTGAGGCGGAACACGTAGTGCGGGTTCGGCACCGCCTTGTCGAACAGAAAGTCGGTGCAGCCGTCGACGAACATCGTCAGCACCTTCAGCTCCTCGGCCACGGGGCCGAGCGCCGGCGTATTTCCTGACGACGTGATGCCGCAGAAGAAGTCGATCTTCTCGGACAGCTTCAGGCGACGCAGCTCCTTCACATTGGCGTCGGTGCCGGCGTTCTCATCCGCCTTGAGGAGCTCGATCTTGCGCTTGCCGAGCAGGCCGCCGGCCGCGTTGATCTCCTCGGCCGCCAGCTGCTGGCCCTTGAACATGGGCTCGCCCAGCACGGCTGCCGGGCCCGTGAAGAACGTCATGTGGCCGATCTTGTAGGGCGTGTCGGGGATGTTGCCCTTCGGCTTGTCCTGCGCATGCGCCACGCCGACCACGGGCAGCGCACCGGGTACGGCGGTCAGCGCCGCGCCCATCGTCACACCGAGACCGGTGAGGAAGTTACGCCGATTCACTTCCGCCATGTCTGTCCCTCCGTTGGGGTGAGAAGCTCTCACTGGCTCTCGGACATTACAGGGTGGACTGCCTGTAACACGCTGGTCTGACCAGTGTCAAGCAACCACTATAATAGGCGAGCGATAAATGGGCGTCGTGGTGGCAGGGTTCCCGTCCGCCGTCGGAGCCGCCGTGCGCGGCGTGGCGCGCGCGGTGCGGGCGCGCGCGGGCGTCGTCGCGCTCGTCGGCGCGGGTGTCATTGCGCTCGATGTGCTGCTGCCTCCCCTGGTGTTGTCGCTCGTCCGGACGCCGTGGACGTACTTCACGTTCAATCCGTGGCTCAAGAGCCTGCCGCGCTATGTCACGTCACCCCGGCCCTGGTCGGAAAAGCTCGACTTCCTCTCCCGCGTGGCGCTCTTCTGGTTTTCGGCGGACGGCCCCTACGGCGCGCCCGAATGGGGCTTCGCCGTCGACACGATGGACGTCGCGCGCTTTCTCGTGACCGGGCTGCTGATCGGGATGTACGTGGCGCTCTGGCTCGAGCGGCGCGCCAGCATGAGCGGCTGGGCCACGCATGCCGGGAGCGCAGGCGGCGCGCTCGGCGCGTGGGTCAGCGTGCTCGGGCTGTCGACGGGACCGTGCAGCGTCGTCGGATGCGGCGCGCCAGTGTTGCCGGTCGTCGGACTGGTGTTCGCGGGACTGTCGAGTACGACGCTCGCGGTGCTGTCGCAGGTTTCGCGCGTGTCCGCGATCGCAGTGATCGTCGCGCTGCTCCTCGCGATCGGCTGGCTGGGATGGGAGACCGGGCGCCGGGCTACACGCAATCGCATAGCTTCGCCCTGAGCGTTCCCGGAGTTCATCGCGACGCGTCGCATAGGACCATGGTCCCAAGCGCCGAGACCGCCTGGATTGCGTACGCTCGCAGCGTTGGGGTGCCTTCAGCACGGCGAGGGCAACGCGCATTCACGAATGGAGGACGGGACATGCCCAGGCAAACGTGGAGTCTGATGATCTCTCTGGCGCTGGCGCTCGCCGTGGGGTCAGTCACGTTGCCGACACCGAGTCAGGCGCAGACGCAGGGCTCGGAGCGGCGGCAAGATCGTCGGGGGGATCGGCAGGATGCTCGAGACACGCGGCAGACCGGCCGCGACGACGCGCGCGACGCGAAGGCCGAATGCAAGGCGGGGGACGAGAATAGCCGCGCCGAATGCCGACAGGAGAAGCGAGATGTGAAACAAGACGCGCGAGACGCCGCCCGCGAGCAGAAGAAGGACTAGCCTGCGCGTCCTGGCGACCTCGCTGGTGGTACTCGTGATGCTGTCGGGCTGCGCCAGCCTGGCGGTGAGGCCGTGCGATACGATCCCGGATCGCGACGGCAAGTACTTCGGCCGCTTCTTCCTCGGCGTGGCGACGCTCGGCCTCTCGGAGGTCACCATCCAGCAAGAAGAGATGCGCCAGGCCTACGAGGGATCTACAGGCTGCCCGCCGCCTCCGGGAGTACGCGTCGTTTCAGCGTCTGTTCCGAGTTCGGCCGGCCGTGAGGTGGCCCTCGGGACGCTCGTCAACGGGGCGCCATGGGCGATTGCCGTTTATCTGAACCAGGACGCCGATGCGCCCGGGGCGACGCCGTTGACCATCCTCTTCCCCGCGGGCAGCCTCGAGCTTGCTTTTCGACCGGGACTTTACCGCCTGGTGGCGCGCCCGACCGGTGCCGCACCGGGCGATCTACCGAAGGTGACCTGGAGCCGGCAACTCGATATCGACCCGCGCGTTCGGGGTTTCAAACTCGCGTTCAACCAAGCCGATTTCAAATAGTCCCGATTCAACACACGAAGGCCCCGGAAGTGTTCATCTTCCGGGGCCTTGTGCCTCGGGCTACGCTTTCGAGAGCGAACGGACGATCTCGCGGCAGAACGCCGGCAGATCGTTCGGGTTGCGCGACGTGATCAGATTGCCGTCGACGACGACCTCGGCATCCTTCCAGTCGCAGCCCGCCGCGATCAGGTCATCCTTGATCGAGAAAAACGACGTCGCCTTCCGACCCTTGAGGATTCCCGCGGACACGAGCATCCATCCCGCATGGCAGATGGCCGCCACGACCTTCCCCTGCTGCGCCGCTTCGCGCACGAGGCCGACCATCGCCGCGTGACGCCGCATCATGTCCGGCGCGTAGCCGCCGGGCACGACGACCGCGTCGAACTCCACGGCCTTCACCTGCTCGGCCTGTGCATCGACGTTGACGGGATAGCCGTGCTTCGAGGTGTAGGACTTCGCCCCACCGGCGCCGATCACCTTGACGTCCGCGCCTTCCTCCCGAAGCCGGTAGTACGGCACCCAGAGCTCCATTTCCTGGTACATGTTCTCCGCGAGAATCGCGATCCGCTTGCCCTCCAGCTTCATGCGCCCTCCTTGTCCTGGTGATGCGATGTCACGACTTGCGTGATGTCTGCGTGAAAATCGTCCCGACGAGCGGCCGAAGCGAACGGCTGCCGCAGTCGGGGCAGGCGGCGCCGCCCTTGTCGTGCTCGCTGATCGACATCGTGTGGGAGACTTCCTTGTTGCACTTCTCGCAGTAGTACTCGTAGACCGGCATGGCCATCCTCCTATTGGGCAGGACGGGGTTGATGAGATCGCACCCTTGCGCCGACGGAGTGAGTCTACGCCCGGGACGGAAGCGTGTCGACGAGCCAGCGCGCCGTGCGCAGCAGCCGGCCGTCGTCGTGCCGCGCGCCCACGAGCTGAGCGCCGATCGGCAGCCCGTTGGCGCCGCGCAGAAGCGGCGTGCTGAGCGCGGGCAGGCCGCACAGCGTCCACAGCGAGCAGAACATCGGGTCGCCGGTCGAGGCGAGGCCGCTGGGAGCCACGCCGGTGGACGCCGGCGTCAGCAGCGCGTCGTACTTGTGCGCCAATAACGCGGCAACCCCGTCGTTCAGTCGCGAGATCTGCGCGACCGCCTCGAGATAGCTCGCCGCGGTGTGGGTCCGGCCGCGCTCGATTCGCGTACGGAGCCGCTCCGTCAGACGCGCACCGCCCTTGTCCCACTCGCGCGCCAGGTTCACCGCGATCTCCGATTCCATGATCGTCGTGTGCCAGTCCCACGCGCGCTCGATCGCGTCGGGAAGCTCGACCGCTTCGACTCGGTCCCCCAGGCGGTCGATCAGATTCGCGAACGCGTGCTGCGCGTCGGCGTCCATCCGATTCCAGTGCGGCGTCTTCACGAAGCCGAGCCTGGGCACCGTGGGCGGCGGCGCCGCGGTGATCGCACGATACGGCGCGCGGGCGCGCGGCGCCGATTCGAACTCGCCCTCGTCGTAACCGACGCACGACTCGAGCAGCAGCGCGATGTCGTCCAGCGTGCGCGCGAACACACCGACGGTATCGAGCGTGTGCGACACGCGCGACATGCCACGGCGCGGGATCAGCCCGCGCGTCGGCTTGAGGCCATAGATGCCGCAGTAGGACGCGGGCCGCACCGTCGAGCCCGCCGTCTGGCTGCCGAGTGCCAACGGCACCATGCCGGCGGCGACGGCAGCAGCCGAGCCGCTCGACGAGCCGCCGGGCGAGTACTCCGGGTCGTGTGGATTGCGCGTCTTGCCCGGTCCGCCACACGCGAACTCCGTCGTGACCGTCTTGCCGATGACCACGGCGCCCGCGGCGCGCAGGAGTGCAACGACCGCGGCATCGCGCGATGGCATGCGGCCGGCGTGCAGCGGCGAGCCGTTCTCCGTCGGCATGTCGGCCGTGTCGATGATGTCCTTGATGCCGATCGGCACGCCGTGCAGCGGGCCGAGCGGTTGCCCCGACTGCCGCTGCCGGTCTGCCGCGCGCGCTTGGGCGAGCGCGTGATCGGGATCGAAAAAGGCCCATGCCTCGATGCGTGCGTCGACCTCGCGGATGCGCGCAAGGCACGCGGCGACATACTGCTCGGATGAGATCGCGCCGTCGCGGATGAGCCGCGCCGCCTCGGTGGCCGACAGTGCGGAAAGCTCGGTCGGATGCATCGCGTCGCTAAGGTCGCCGGAATGCCAACCGTTTGCAAGCGCGAGACGCGCGCGATAGCGTCCGTGATCGCCCGCAGGAGGTGAAGCATGATCAGGCAAGCCGACGTCGTCGTGATCGGCTCCGGAGGCCTCGGGGCCGCGACCGCCTTCTATCTCGTCGAGAACGGCGCGACGAACGTGGCGCTGGTCGACCGACACGCCATCGGGTCTCAGACCTCGCCGCGCGCGGCAGGCATGCTCAGCTCGGTGCGGAAGACCGAGTTGCTCACAGGACTGGTCAAGCGCGCCGCCGAAAAGATCAAGTGCTTCACCCGCGATACGGACCAGCCGCTCAGCTGGGTTCATTGTGGCAGCCTCAAAGTGGCGCGCCGACGAGAGGATTCGGCGGTGCTTGATGACGATCTGACGCGCGGCCGAGGGCTCGGCGTCGATGTGGAGCGCATCTCGCCGGAGGCGGCGCACCGCTTGCAGCCGTTCCTCGAGCCCGACGGCGTCGTCGGGGTGTTGCGCGTCGGCGACGACTTGTATTTCGACCCCGCACAGGTCGCGGTTGGCTTCGCACGCGCCGCCCAGACTCGGGGAGTGACGGTGCTCCCGCATACGGTCGTCACGCGCGTGGTGATCGAGCGCGGTGAGGTCACAGGCGTCGACACCGACAAGGGCATGATTCACACCCCGATTGTCGTCGACGCGGCGGGGGCGTGGACACGTCAGGTTGCCGAGGCGAGTGGCCTTTGCATTCCGCTCGTGCCGACGAGGCAGCAGCTGTTCGTCACCGAGCCGCTGCCGGGAGCGCGCCCCGAGCTACCGATCGTACGCATCATGGATGCAGCGGTGTACATGCGCCCG
>JBKOUQ010000118.1:0-7250 GCA_046723475.1 Candidatus Methylomirabilota bacterium | reverse complement strand
GATCGCTCCGGTACCCCCGCAGCTCGCGCCGCCCGACGTTCGAGCAGCCTACGAAACGGCGACGAGGAAGTTCGGACGGCTGCCGATTCCGCTCGCCGTCACCGCCCACCACCCCGAGGTCTTCGCCGCGTACATGGGCTTTGAGCGGGCGTTGTCGCGTGCGTCGAAAGTGCCGCCCAGGCTCGTCGCGCTGGCGGCGGTCAAGGTCGCCTCGCTCGTGGGCTGTCCGTTCTGAATGGACATTTGCTCTGCCGTGGGCAGAGCGGCGGGCGTGACCGAGGCGCAGCTGCGCGCGCTGGCCGACTATCGGACGAGCTCACGATTCGGCGACCAGGAACGGCTCGTGCTGAACTACGCGGTGGGGATGACCGTCACGCCGGTCGACGTGCCCGACACGCTGTTCGACGAGCTGCGCCGGCACTTCAGCGAAGAGCAGCTCGTCGAGCTCACGGCGACGATCGCCTGGGAGAACTACCGGGCGCGCTTCGACCACGCGCTCGGCATCGAGGCGCAGGGCTTCTCGGACGGCGCCTACTGCGTGCTGCCCGAGAAGCCCCGCCGGTAGGCGCTACTTCACCTCCGTCTTCGCCTTCCACTTCACGAGGCCCGGGTCGACCTCCTCGAGCAGCTTCGTGTAGAACACCTGCTCGGCCGGGAACTTCTGCTTGATGCGGTCGAGCGAATAGAGAAAGTCCACGAAGTCGTTCATGCCCTTCACGATGTTCGGGTTCATCTCCATCGTGTAGACGTTGTACGTCATGATGTCCTTGGCGAGATCCTTGTCGATCTTCATCTCGCGCGCCACGATGTCGACGGCGGTGTTGCGGTCGGTGTTGATCGTGTCCGTCGCCTTGCGTGTCGCGCGCAGCACGGCTTTCAGCGTGTTCGGCTGCTCCTTGAGCATCTTCCCGCTCGCCACGATCCCGGCGTGGACCTGCACCCAGTCGACGGGGCCTTCCTTGCCCGGAATGCTGCTCTTGCTGCCCGTGAAATAGAGCTTGCCGCCCGCTTCCTTCATCGCCCGGAACGTCCACGGCGCCCACGCGGCCATGGCGTCGATGTCGCCCTTGGCCAGCGCGGTGATCGCGTCGGGCGGCGACAGATTCACGAACTGGATCTTGTTGAAGTCGACACCGTTCGCCTTGCAGAAGCCCTGAATCGCCATCGTGACCGACGCGCCCTTCGGCATGCCGACCTTCAGCTTTTCGAAGTCCTTGGGGCTCTTCACGAGCTCCTGCCCCTTCTTGCCGAGGACGACCTGCTGCACGCCGTTGATGTCGCTCTGCGGCGCGATGTTGTAGATCTGCTGGCCGGAGGCGGCGATGGGCACCACCATGGTCGCCGTTGCCGTGCCGAGATGGATGTTCCCCGCGCCCCACATGCTCGGCAGATCGGTGCCGGCGATGTACCAGCGGATGTTGACCTTCAGTCCTTCCTGCTTGAAGTAGCCGAGCTGATCGGCCACGGCGAACTGGGCCGACATCTGCGGATCGCGCACGAGCCAGGCGTCGATCTCACTGACCTCGGGCTTCTGAGCGAGCGCTTCGGCGGCGGCGCCGAGCGCGAGGAACGCGGTGACGACGGCGATCAGGACACGCATGAGCGGCTCCTCCTGTGAAGCGGTCTTGGGTGCAATCTCATGTTGCGGCCGACTCGCGCCATCGAAACAGCCGACGCTCGACGGCCAGCAGGCACGCGTTGACGATCGAGCCGAGCAGGCCGAGCACGAGTGCCCCCATGACGATCTGCGCCGGGACGAAGAAGGTGCGGCCTTCCATGATCAGGTTGCCGAGGCCGGCATCGGCGCCCATGAACTCGGCGCCGACGATCACGAACAGCGCCAGGGCAAAACCCAGCCGCAGCGCCACGATGATGCCGGGTAGCGCGGCCGGCACGATCACGCGTCGGATCAGCGCCACGCGGTCGGCCCCGAGGCTGGCGGCGGCCCGCAGCAGCGTGACGTCGACGCGCAGCACGGCGGCCGCGATGGCGACGAACATGGGAAAGAACGTCGTGTAGCCGATGAACGCGATCTTCGAGCTCTCGCCGAGGCCGAACCACACGAGGAACATCGGCAGGAACGCCAGCGGCGGGATCGGCCGCACGAATTCGATGATCGGCTCGAGCATCAGGCGCACGGGGACGCACAGCGCGGCCACCAGCCCGAGCGCCAGCGCCGCCGTGGCCGCGAACCCGAAGCCGATGGCCACGCGCGCCAGCGAGGTCGCGACGTGCCGCGGCAGGCTGCCGTCGCGGAGACTATCGAGGAAGATGGCGACGACCTCGCCCGGCGTCGGCAGCAGCGCCGGCGCCATGACGCCGAACGCGCGATTGCCGTAGGCGACGACCGCCCAGCCGACGAGCACGCCGAGCAACGCGAGCGCGCGTGCACGACGACCGCCGGTGTCCCGACTCATTCGTGCACCTTGGCCACTTCCTCTTTCACCAGGCGCGTGATCTCGCTCTCGTAGTGCGTGAACTCCGGCGTAAACCGGTCCCGCACCTCGGGCAGCTTGATCGTGAACACCTGCTTGATCCGCCCGGGCGCGGACGTCATGACGACGACGCGGTCGGCGAGATAGACCGCCTCGCGAATGGAGTGCGTCACGAACAGCACCGTCTTGTGCTCCACGCGCTGGATTCGCGAGAGCTCGTCCTGCAGCACCTCGCGGGTCTGGGCGTCGAGGGCGCCGAACGGCTCGTCCATCAAGATGATGGCCGGGCTGTTCGCGAGCGCCCGCGCGATGGCCACGCGCTGCTTCATGCCGCCCGAGAGCTGCACCGGGTACTTGTCGGCGTGCGCGGCGAGGCCGACCAGATCCAGGTAGCGCGCCACGGTCGCGCGCCGCGGCGCCGCCGGCGTGCCCTTCAGCGAGAGGCCGAACTCCACGTTGCCGGCCACGGTCAGCCATGGGAACAAAACGTACTCCTGAAACACCACACCGCGGTCCGCGCCCGGGCCCGTGACGGGACGGCCGTCGACGAGGACGTCACCGGCCGACGGCCGCAGAAAGCCGGCCACGATGTTGAGCAGCGTCGACTTGCCACAGCCCGACGGGCCGAGCAGGCACACGAACTCGCGCTCGGCGACCTCGAGGTCGATCCCGAGCAGCGCCGGCGTCTCGCGGCCAGCCGCCACGAACGCGCGCGACAGCCCGCGGACGTGAATCGTCATCGCGGGTGCTGCCAGCGCAGCACCCGGCGCTCGAGCAGCCGCACGAGCGCGTTGCCCGCGTAGCCCAACAGACCGAGCAGCAGCGCGGCGCCCAGCATCTGCGGGACGAGGAAGAAATTGCGTCCGTCGTTGATGAGGTAGCCGAGACCGTTCTCCGCGCCGACGAACTCGGAAATGACGATGACGAAGAACGAGAGCGCGACGCCGAGGCGAAGACCGGTGAGCACGTCGGGCAGCGCGGCGGGCAGAATCACGCGAAAGAACAGATGGCGGCGGCGCGCGCCGAGACTCTGCGCGGCGCGCAGCAGCCGACCGTCGATCTGCGCCACGCCGTGGACGGTCGTGACGAACATCGGAAAGAACGTCGCGTACGTGATGAAGCCGACCTTCGAGGCCTCGCCGATGCCGACCCACACGATGAACAGCGGCAGCACGGCCAGCGGCGGGATCGGCCGCAGCAGCTCGACGACGGGCTCGACGATGTTGCGAACCCCGCGCACCTGGCCCGCGAGCAGGCCGAGCGCGATGGCGACCACCGCCGCCGCGCCGAAGCCGACGACGACGCGCTCGAGTGTCGCCACGACGTGGATCCAGAGCTGTCCCTTCCGCGCCAGATCGACGAGGGCGCCGACCACGATCCACGGCGCGGGCAAGAAGAGCGGGTTGAACGGTCGCGTCGCCTCCACGATCCCGCCCGCGAGGCTCCACAACGCGACAAAGGCCGCGAGCGCACCGACGCGCCACGCGAGCGCCACGCGGTGGGTGCGCGACGCGCCCCGCACGCCCCATTCCATCAAGTCGGCAACGCCACTGAGCAGCACGGCGGCCCATCCTCCACTAGGCGCCGCAAGCCTGTCAACGTGCCCCGGCCGTGTGCACGGGCCGCGGACGGCGGGTGGAGTATGATCCCGGCCGAGGAGACCATACATGGCGACATCCGTCGGCTTCATCGGCGTCGGCAACATGGGCAATCCGATGGCGGGCAACGTGCTCAAGGCGTTCCCGCTGACCGTGTTCGACAAGAACCCGGCTGCGATGACGAACCTGATCGGCGCCGGCGCGCAGAAGGCGGGCTCGGTGTCGGAGGTGCTCGAGCGGTCGGAGATCGTGATGACGTGCCTGCCCGCGTCGCCGGACGTCGAGGCGCTCTACCTGGACGCCGGTGGTCTCGTCGAGCGTGCGCGTCCCGGTACGATCCTCATCGACCTCAGCAGCGTGTTGCCGTCTACGCCCCGGAAAATCGAGCCGCGGGCGAAGGCGCGCGGCGTCGATTTCCTGGAGGCGCCCGTCAGCGGCGGCGTCACCGGCGCGCGCGCCGCCACGCTGGCGGTGATGGTGGGCGGCGATCCGCAGGTGCTCGAGCGGGCTCGCCCGGTGCTGCGCGCGATCGGCCCGAACATCTTCAGCGTCGGTCCGGTCGGCGCCGGCAACACCGTGAAGGCGATCAACAACATGATGGCCTGCGTGAACTCGCTCGCGATGATGGAGGGGCTCGTCCTGGGCCGCAAGGCGGGCCTCGATCCGATGACCATCTACGAGGTGGTCAAGGCCAGCAGCGGTGGCAGCAAGGCGCTGGAGCGTATTCCCACCGCGATCGTCCCGCGCAATTTCGCGCCGGGCTTCAAGGTGTTCTTGATGAACAAGGACCTCGACACGTTCAACACCATCGCCAAGGAGCTGCACGTGCCGGTCAGCTTTTCCAACGTCGCCCAACGCTATCAGCAGGCCGCGATGGCAGCGGGGCTCGCCGAGCAGGACACCAGCGCGGCGCTCACGATCATCGAGAAGCTCGCGGCCCTCGACTGACATCGTGCAGCTTCTCGTTCGCGGCCAGTACGTCATCACGGACCCCGGTGAGCGCGACGACGGCGTCCTCACCGACGCGGCGGTCCTCGTCTCGGCCTCGCGCATCGACGCCGTCGGTGACTGGCGAACGCTGCGGCGCGCGCACCCGCGCGCCCGCGTGATCGGCAACGGCAAGCAGCTGCTCATGCCCGGGCTCGTCGACGCGCATAGTCACGGCCGCGCGCTGAGCCCGATCCAGAAGGGCGTGCTGAACGACTATCTCGAGAACAATCTGCTCGACTGGACGTTCATGCCGATTTTCGAGCCGGAGCTCAC
The DNA here is from genome assembly GCA_046723475.1 of Candidatus Methylomirabilota bacterium. Taxonomy (GTDB): domain Bacteria; phylum Methylomirabilota; class Methylomirabilia; order Rokubacteriales; family CSP1-6; genus AR12. The sequence goes on along the minus strand of JBKOUQ010000118.1, from coordinate 1,954 downwards.
GGCCGCGCTCGGCGCATGGCGTCACGTGCGGAGCGGCTGCACCACGATCCACCACATGGGATTCGACACCGAGGGGCCGCAGGCGCGCCGGCGCTGCGAGACGGCCATCCGGACGTATCTCGACGCGGGCATCCGCCTGGCATTCGCGCCGGGTGTGCGCAACATCGACAAGCTCGTGCTCGACGGCCCCGCGTTCCTCGACACACTGCCGCACGACCTGCGTGCGTTCGCCGAGCCGCTCGTACACCTCGACAGCAAGCGTATCGAGGACGACTATTTCTCGCTGTTCGACCACCTGCACCGGCGCTTCGCGTCCGACGACACCCGCGTGCTGCTGTCGCCGTCGTGGGCCCAGGCGGTGACGGAATCGTTCCTGCGGCGCGCGAAAGAGACGGCCGACCGGCTCGGCAAGGTGCCCATCCACATGCACTGCGTGCAGACGCCGATTCAAAAGGCCTTTTCGTTCCGGAAGTACGGCAAGAGCGCGATCGCCTGGCTCGACGATCTGGGCCTCGTCGACGACAACCTGACGCTTGGCCACGCCATCTGGGTGACCGACGAGGACATCGATCGGCTCGCGACACGGCGGGCGTCGATCACCAGCCACCCGTCGTGCAACCTCGGGATGCGCAACGGGCTGGCGCCGATCTACGAGATGCACCGGCGCGGCGTGAACGTCGCGATGGGGCTCGACGACAAGACGATCAACGACGACGAGGACGCGGTGATGGAGCTGCGCATGCTGCACAAGCTGCACCGCGTGCCCAACTACGACCTGACGACGCCGGCGCTGGACGCGTACGACGTGCTCCGCATGGGCACGGTCAATGGCGCTCGCGCCGTCGGCTTCGGCGGTCAGGTCGGGACGCTCGAGCCCGGCATGAAAGCCGACATGATTCTGGTGAACCTCGATCGCGTCCTGCGCGACCCGTGGATGACCGACGAGCTGCCGATCGCAGAAGCCTTCGTCCACCGCGCGATGGGCGAGGACGTCGACACCGCCATCGTTGGCGGCCGCGTGGTGATGCAGGGCCGGCGCATGACGACGCTCGACGTGGACGCGCTGTATCGCGAGATCCGCAAAGCGGCGCGCCGCATCGGCGCCGCGCAGCGCCGCCACGCGGAGACGCTGCGCCGGCTCAAGCCATACGTACAGCGCTGGTACAACGCGTGGCTGCCGTCGGACGCGACGCCGTTCTACGTGCTGAACAGCCGACACTGATGGCGCGGCGACGCTCCGCGACGAGGGCACGGCAACGCACCGGCGGGCTCGCCACCTGGCGCCGCGCGGCCGCCCGACGCATGATGCAGTCGCGCCGCGAGATGCTCGCGTTCGTCGAGCGCCTACCCGAGGACGAAGTCTCGAGGCCACGCACGCTCGATCGGTGGTCCGTCAAAGACATGCTCGCCCATCTGCTCGCCGGCGACGAGGAGACCATACGCCGGTTCCGGCTCATCGCCGGCGGCCGGGCCGATCGCATCCGCTGGTTCGACAGCCTCGCCTACGCCGACCGCTTCAACGCGCGCGCGGTGGCGCGATTTCGGCGTGTCGGTCTGCGCGCGCTGCTGCGTCGCATGGCGCGCGTGCGTGCCGACCTCGTCCGCGCGTTCCGACGGCTGCCGGCCGCGTCGCTCCGTGATCCGTCGCACGCGTACACGGTGGTGAGCTGGCTGCCCGCGCCCGGCTGGAGCCACGAGCGCGAGCATCTGGCCGAAGTTCGCGCGTGGTGGGCGCGGCGCCGGCGCGACGCGGAGCACGAGCGCTGATGGCGGCGCGCCCATCGACGAACGAGAGCCGGGGCGTGACCATGCGCACACGCCGAGAGGTCCTGGGCGGCGCCGTGGCGCTGGGCGCCGCGCTCGGCGCGGCCGGCTGTTCGATGCTGCCATGGTCGCGCCCGGCGGCGGCGCCACGGAGGACAGCGATGGTCGCATACGTCGGCTGCTACACGTC
>JBKOUQ010000065.1:0-4258 GCA_046723475.1 Candidatus Methylomirabilota bacterium | reverse complement strand
CAAGTACTCCGCGCGACTCGCCGACGCGAAAACGAAGGTCGAGCGCTTCCTGCAATCCGAGCCGGCCGATTCACCCGCACGTGGCGCGGTCAGCCGGGCGCTGCAGTTCTACGCGCTGGCCGCAACGGCGTGGAACGGCCGACTGACGAACGGGACGGCGCAGCTCCCCGAGGTCGGGCGCGACCCCCTGTTGCAGCACTGCGACGACGCGCAGCAGGTGCTGAAGAAGTACGCGCAGAACCATAAATCCGACCAGACGTTCGGCACCGGGTATACGGACGGGTTGACGATCGCGATTTCGGGACTACCCGCCCTGTGGAGCTGCGGCGCGCGTGAGATCGCCGCGCTCGACAAGCCGGCTGCGCCGCCGTCGCCCGACCCGCCCGCGTCGCCACGCGCGATTCAGAATGCGCCGGCGCCCGCGGTTCAGAATGCGCCGGCGCCCGCGCCTGCCCCGGCGGCACCGCGCACGTCCGAATGCCCGCCCGGCTTCGCGCTCAACGAGAGCAAAAAGATGTGCATCCGCCAGCCATAGGCGCCGCGCGCGAGCTCATGGCTCCCGCCAGGCGCTCGCTTCGTCGAGCGTCTTGCGCGCCTCGGCGTCGAGGTGGAGCTCGACGCCAGCCAGCAACTCCCGGAGCTGTGTCGTCGAGGTTGCGCTCGCAATCGGCGCGGTGATGCCCGGCCGGTGCGCGAGCCACGAGATCGCGACCTGCGTCGGCGTGACGCCCAGGCCGGCCGCGACCTTCTCGACCGCGGCGAGGACGGCGAAGCCTCGCGCGGTCATGTAGATCTTCTGCACGCCGGCCGCCCGCGCCGTCGACGGCAGCGTCTCGCCGCTGCGATACTTGCCGGACAGGAAGCCGCTGCCGAGGGACGAGTACGGGATGACCGCGACGTTCTGCTCGAGACAGAGCGGCTCCAGCTCGCGCTCGTACTCATCGCGGAAGACGAGGTTGTACTTCGGCTGCAGGCACTCGTAGCGGGGGTAGCCGTGTCGGTCGCTCTCCCACAGCGCCCGGGTCAGCCGGAACGCGACATAGTTCGAGGCGCCGAGGTAACGGACCTTACCCTGGCGGACGAGGTCGTCGAAGGCGCGCAGCGTCTCGTCGAGCGGCGTCTCACGATCGTCCCAGTGCGCCTGGTAGAGGTCGATGTAATCCGTCTGCAGCCGCTTCAGCGAGGCCTCGACGCCCTGCATGATGTGCTGACGCGACAGGCCGGCGTCGTTCGGGGTGGGGCCCATCGGGCCGCACACCTTGGTCGCCATCACGATTGCCTGCCGATTGCGGCGTGCGGCGATCCAGGCGCCGAGCACCGTCTCCGACTCGCCTCCCTTATTGCCGGGCACCCACCGCGAGTAGACGTCGGCCGTGTCGATGAAGTTTCCACCGGCCTCGACGTAGGCGTCGAGCACGGCCTCCGAGGCCTTCTGGTCCGTCGTCCACCCGAACGTGTTCCCACCCAGACAAAGGGCGGCCACTTTCAATCCGCTGCGGCCAAGCTTGCGCATCAGCATGCGTGCAGTCCCCTCCTCGAGTCATCGCTTACTGTACGCCATCGGATGTGATCTGCGGGCACTGCGGGGCGAGACACCGAGAGGGTTGCGGGATGCCCGCAACCCTCTCGACTTAATGGAGCGGCCGACCGGATTCGAACCGGCGACGTCCAGCTTGGGAAGCTGGCATTCTGCCACTGAATTACGGCCGCCCGAGCACCCCTATATTACTGCACGCCGCGGCGACGCCGCCCGGCGCTGCGCATGACGCCTATTTGATCGTCATCTCCGTGGCCTTGATCCGCTCGTCGCTGCGCGCCTTCCACGTGAGCCGCTTGTTCGCGCCGTAGAGATCGAGCTGCTGGTAGAGCGGCGCGGCCGCAGCGTCCTCGATCCAGATCTTGTTGATCCGGTGGTAGAGCTCTTTCCGCTTCTTCTCGTCCATCTCGGTCTGGGCCTGCGCGAACATCCCATCGATGTCGGCGTTCTTGTACGTCGTGAGATTCGCGCCGTCGGTGAACAGCGGCCCGTAGATCGTCTCGGCGTCGAGCGTGCCGGTGCCCCAGCCGATCAGCCACACGGGGCCACCCTTGTGCTGGTACGTGAGCGTGTTGAGGTAGTTCACGAACTCGTACGTCTTCATCGTCGCCTTGAAGCCCGCTTTGCTCAGCTGGCCGGTGGCGGCCTCGAGCACTTCTTTGTCGCGCACGTAGCGGCCCTGCGGACCGTTCAGCAGCAACTCGACCCCGTTGGGATACCCGGCGTCGGTCAGCAGCTGTTTGGCCTTGCCGAGATCCTGCTTGATCGGCTTCAGGCCGGGATCGAAGCCGAAGTGCATGGGCGTGAGCATCGTCGCCACGCGCATCGCCTTGCCGTCGAGCACGTTCTTGATGATGTCGTCGACGTCGAGCGCGTACTGAATGGCCTGGCGTACGCGCTTGTCGGCCGTCACGCCCTTGTAGGGCCCGGTCGCCTTGTGCGTCTTCGGATCGAAGTCATGCGTCTGGAACATTAGCTGGATGGTTCGGATGGACGGCGCCGTGCTGAGAAACAGCTTCGGGTGGTTCGCGATCGGATTCGCGAGGTGCGGCGGAATGTTCACCGCCACGTCGACCTCACCGTTCTGCAGCGCCGCCACGCGGACGGCGTCGTCGGGAATCGGCCGGAACACCACGGTCTTGATGCTCGGCGCGCCGTGCCAGTACGCCGTGTTCGCCTCGAGCACGATCTCTTCGTCCTTGGCCCAGCGCACGAACTTGTACGGCCCCGTGCCGATCGGCTGGCGCGAGATGTCGGCGGGTTCCTTGCCGGCATACGCCTTCGGCGGATACATCGCCGCCTGCGGAGTCGCCATCATCGTCGTGAACAGCGGCCACGGCTTGCTCGTGTGCACCCGCACCGTGTACGGGTCGACGATCTCGACGCGATCGATCGGACGATAATTCGAGCTGGCGCGCATCTTCGGGTCTTTGACGCGCTCGATGCTGTACTTCGCCGAGTCGGCGTTGAAGTCCTCTCCGTTGTGGAACTTCACGCCCCGGCGGAGCTTGACCTCCCACGTCGTGGGCGCGATCAGCTTGGGGAGCTCGGCCGCGAGCAGCGGCACGATCTTGAGACTGGCGTCGCGCTCGACGAGGCCTTCGAAGATGTGACCGCCGACGACCGACGCCGGAGTCTCCTGCTGGTTCATGATGTCGAGCGTGCTCGGATCGACACCCTGCGCGATCACGACCTTGCCCGCCGGCGCCGCTGTCGCTGCAACGGGCGCTAACAGGACGGCGAGCAGCATGACGACGATGCGTGCAATCATCGGGACCCTCCTCCGCGGGGGGTGAATTTGCCGTGTGGTGCCGGTAATTTACGGGCCGGGATCGAGCGAGTCAAGGTATGCCAGCGCCTCCTCGCGGGTGCGCACGCGTCCGAGATCCTGCGCCTCCCGCGCTCGCGCGAGTAACCAGCCGACACGCGGCCCGGGTTCCAGAGAAAAATGCGCCATGACGTCCTCCCCGCGCAGTAGCGGCGGACGCTCCTGCGTCGCCTGCTGCTCGCGCCACCCGGCGAACAGCGCGCGCACGACCGCCGCGCGGCGCCACGTCACGAGCGGCGAGGTGCCGGTGACCGCGGCCGCGTCGGCGACGACGAGCAGAAGCAGATCGCGCGTGTCCTCGCGCAGATCGCGATAAAAGCGGTAGCGCGCGCGGGGCGTGATCGTTCGCGCGCTGGCCAGATGCATCGGACGCAGGTGATGCCGGACCAGACGCTCGACGACCGCGGTCACGCGCTCGGGCAACCGCAGCCGCTCGCCGATCGCGCGCGCGCGCTGTGCGCCGATGACGTCGTGCTCGAAGAACCGCACGCGTCCCGCCACGCGGCGGCGCGTCTGCGGCTTGCTCACGTCGTGCAGCAGCGCGGCAAGCTTCAGGGCCGCGCCGCGGCGGACGCCACCGCCCAGCGGCTCGGCCACGTGCGCGGCAAGCTCCTCGCCGTACGGTGCGAGCCCCTGCACCCTCGCGAGCAGCCGATCGCATCCGCCGACGGCACGCAGCGAATGCTCGAGCACGTCGAACCGGTGCGGAGCGGGCTGACGCGTCGCGCGCATCGGCTCGACCTCCGGCACGATGACGCCGAGCAGCCCGAGTGCGTCGGCACGTCGCAGCGCCCGCGCAGTCTCGGGCAGCGCCAGCAGGAGGAGCAGCTCGTCGCGGACGCGCTCCATGGAGACGCGGCCGAGCCCGCGCGCCGCGCCGCGCACCGCGCGCG
>JBKOUQ010000180.1:0-49629 GCA_046723475.1 Candidatus Methylomirabilota bacterium | reverse complement strand
AGCGGGCGCACAAGATGTTATAGCACGAACGCTCTATTTTACGGGACTTTGGCCACCAGGCCGCGGCGCCCGGGCGAACGCTCGCGACCCCGGCGGTCAGCCCAGGTCGGGCCGCTTGCCGTACGCGGCACGCACCTCGGTCTTGATGCCGCCGCGGACGTTGAAATCGCCGGTGACCTCCGCCCACCGGGGCCGGATCGCCGCCACCAGGTCGTTCAGGATCCGGTTGGTGACGTCCTCGTGGAACGCCCCGGTGTCACGGTACGACCACATGTAGAGCTTGAGCGACTTCAGCTCGACGAGCTGCTGATCCGGCACGTAGCGGATGCGGATCGTCGCGAAGTCCGGTTGGCCCGTGATCGGGCAGACGCACGTGAACTCCGGAATCGTCATCGCGACCTCGTAGTCGCGATCGGGATGGGCGTTGGGGACGGCTTCGAGCGTTCGCGACGGCGTCGACGGCATGCTCGATTGTACCGTCAACGAGCCGTGAGCCCGATGCCCAGCGCGACCGCGAGGCAGGCGATGAGCAGGTCGCTGGTGAGCCGATCGCCGGTGAGGAGCGCCGCGATGGCGACGCCGAACACCGGCTGCGTCAGGAAAAACCCGGCCAGCGCGGACGGGCGGTAGCGCCCAAGCAGCCAGAGGTTCGCGATGAAGTTGAAGCCGGCGATCAGCGCGCCCTGATAGGCGAGGACCAGCGCGAGGCGCACCGTCCACGCGGTCGGCGCCGTTTCGGTGAGCGCCGAGGCAACGACGAAGACGGCCGACCCGAGGGTGGCCTGCGCCAGCAGCAGCTTCACCGGATCCATGTGCCGCACCACCCGCGCGAGGTATACCGTGCGCTCGGCCAGCGCGACACCGCTGACGAACATGATCGTGTCGCCGAGCAGGCTCGAACCGCCCGAGCTGCCCTGGCGTGCGAACAGCACGACGATCCCCGCATACGCGATCGTCACGCCGAGCAGCCGACGCCGGGTGAGACGGTCGCCCGGGATCAGGAAGTGCGAGAGCACGACGGTATGCACGGCGTAGAGGTTCAGCACGATCGCCGCGTGGGCCGCGCTCGTGAGCGCGGTGCCGATGTTCATGCTGCCGATCTGGGCGACGAAGAGGACGGTCACCATGAGAAGCGGCCGCACCTCGGCGCGCTCCACGTGAAATCCCGCCAGCCGCCCGGTGAGCCACGCCCACAGTGTGACGACCACGCCGCCGACGACGAACCGCATCCATGCCAGGCGCAGGGGCGGCGCGTCGTCGAGCCCGAGCTTGATCGCCACCGGATTGCCGCCCCAGAAGACCGAGAGCAGCAGCGCGAGGAGCGCGCCACGCAGGTCGATGTCCCGCCGATCGGTCACGCTCACGGACGCTCCACTATAATTCAACGCATGAAGATCGGCCTCGTCGGTCTGCCGAAGAGCGGTAAAACCACGCTGTTCAACCTGCTGACCGGTTCCTCCGTGCCGACCGCGCGGTACGACACCGGCCGCTCGGAGCTGCACACCGGCGTGGCGCGCGTGCCCGATCCCCGCATCGACGTGCTGCGTGACCTGTTCAATCCAAAAAAGACGACATACGCGACGTTCGAGGTCGTCGATCTGGCCGGCATTGCGAAGGGCGAGCGCGCCGGTCTCGAGACCAAGGAGTTCCGCAACGCAGACGCGCTGCTGCACGTGGTGCGCGCCTTCGGCGACCCGGCGCTCGGCGCGCCCGATCCCCGCCGCGACATCGACGACCTCGAGACCGAGCTGCTCCTCGCCGACCTCGAGGTGGTGGAGCGACGACTGGAGCGGCTGGACGCGTCGATCAAGAAGCAACGCAAGGAGGCGGAGGTCAAAGAGCGCGAGCTTCTCGTGCGCCTGAAATCCGCGCTCGAGGCCGAGCGTCCGCTGCGTGGCGAGCCGCTGAGCGGTGACGAGGACCGGCTGCTGCGTGGCTTCACGTTCCTCTCCGCCAAGCCGATCTTCCACATCGTGAACCTCGACGAGAAGGCAATCGCACAGGGCGAGCGCGTGGCCGAGACGTTCGGGCTGCAGGAGATCGCCGCGCGGCCACGCACGCGTGTGGGATGGGTCTCGGCGGTGATCGAAACCGAGATCGCAGGGCTCGAAGGCGCCGAGCAGCAGGCGTTTCTCGCCGACCTCGGGCTGGCCGAGCCCGCGATCCGGCGTGTGTTACGCGAATGCTACGCGCTGCTCGGCCTCGTCTCGTTCTTTACCGTCGGCGAAGACGAGGTCCGCGCGTGGCCGATCCCGGAAGGCACCCGCGCGCAGGATGCCGCTGGCGTCGTCCACTCCGACATCGCGCGCGGCTTCATCCGGGCAGAGGTCAACGGCTACGACGAGCTGGTGGCCGTCCAGGGCTCGTTCGCCGACCTGCGCGCCAAGGGTCAGCTCCGGCTCGAGGGCAAGGACTACATCATCCGCGACGGCGAAGTCTGCCACTTCCGCTTCAACGTCGCCCGCTAAGGTGCCGCCAAGCCGAGCCGTCGCGGCTGGCACGCGAGATGCTTGCTTATAGGAGTCATGAGCATCGCGTTCATGGTGACCGCGTGCATCTTCGCGCTCGTGCTCGGGTGCGTGGTCGCGTGCGTGGATCGCTGGCGAGAGGCCCGGCTCGCGGCGTCGCGGGTTCGGCGAGTCGTCAGCATGGACACGCGCGTAAAGCCCATCCGGTCGGCGCAGCGTCGCGCGGCCTAGTCGGGCTTCACGCCCGGAATCGGCTTGAGGGGGCCGCCGAGCGTCTTCACGACGGCCGAGACGTTGGCGTCGGGGGTGCCCACCATCACGACGCAGCCGGGCGCGACGATCACACCACGCCCACCCGTTTGGGTCACCGCGTCTTCGGCCTCCGCCACCGCCGCATCGGGCGTTCCCTCGCGCAGCGTGCCCACCTGATCGAGTCCGCCGCAGACCGCGCCCGAGACCTGTGCGGCCGCAGCCGCGAGGCGGGGACCGGCGGCGCGATCGTCCCAGTTCCAGACGTGGCCCGGCAGGCGCGCGAGCCGCTCGAACATCAGACGGTCCCCGTGGCAGTGCACCACGGTCGGAAACGATCGCGGTCGCAGCGCCTCGAGCACCCGGCGGTCCCACGGCTCGCCGAATCGCGCGTAGGTCTCCTCGTCGATGACGCTGCCGCTGGCCACCTGAATCGAATAGAAGATGCCGGCGATGCCTTCGGCCAGGGCAAGCTCGTTGAAGCGCAGCACCGTCTCGCCGATGGCGTCGACCGCACGCATGACGGCCTCGGGACGCTCGCGCAGGTCCGTCGCGAGGCGGTCGCCGCAGAGCTTTCGCGCGATCGACAGCGGTGAGAACACCGTCGCGAGCACCGGCGCGTCGCCGATGCGCCGGTCGAAGCCGAGCCGCACGATCGTCTCGAGCTGCTCGACCCAACCGTTGGCGCTGGCGGGATCGAGCGGCCGGATGCGGCTCCAGTCGTCCGGCGTTTTCACGGCGCAGGACGCGCACGGCCGATGTCCGGTCGGCAGCACCTGCTCGGATTCCACACAGCCCCAGGCCTCGACGCAGTAGCCACCTCGCGGCGTGATCTTCAGGAAATCCGAGCCGTAGTGATCGTGAAAGCGCAGCGTCGCCTGCGCGAGACCGGCCGGCGAGCGGTCGACGGTCGGGAAGTGCCGCCATACGGCGTACGGCACCCGGTCCACCGGCTCGCGATTGATTGCCGCGGTGACGCGCTCGCGCCGCGTCATCTGCTTCATGGAGTGCTCACGCGTACGTGACGCGGCCGTCGGCCAGCACCGCGATGCCATCGGGCGACACCGCCTCGAAGTCGATCGCGCCAGGACGCGTTGCACCACCGCGAACGGTGAGACGGAACGGCAACGGCACCATGCCCTTGAAGCGCACGTCGACGCCTCGCACGTGCGTGGGATCACCCGCGAGGTGGCGAACCACCACGCGCGACACCGCCAGAGCCAGCGTCGCCGTGCCGTGCAGGATGATTCCGGGCAGCCCCGCCGCGAGCGCGACGGCGGCGTCGGTGTGGATCGGATTGTAGATGCGCGCGCATTCGGTATAGACGTGCGCCATCTGCATCGGAACGTCGACCCCGACCTCCCACGTCGCCCTCGTGTCGGCGGGAGCGCGGTCGCCGCCAACGGACCGCGGCGCCGCCAGCAGAGGCGTGGTCGCGTCGATCTCGTCGCCATCGAGGTCGACGCCGCGATAGATCGAGCCATGGTCGGTCGTCGTGACGGCGACACCGCTGCGGTCGGTCGTCGAGAAGCGGACGATCACGAGCGTCCCCGCGCGCAAACGCTGGACAGCAATGACGGCGGCGCTCGCGCGCAGCACTTCACCGGACTGGGGCGGCCGATGGACGACGAGGCTATGCGACGCGTGCACGCCGCGGCGCGCAACAGCCTCGTCGAAGGCACGCTGCCGTAATGCCAGGGCGAGGGGCCACTCGTAGCAGACGGGAAACAGCGGATGGCCGATCGGCCCGCCGGGGACGGTCGTGTCGTAGTAGCGCGGGTCGGTCTCGCCGAGCGCCGCCGCGTACGCCATGAGCCAGCGCGCGTCGATGGTGACCGCGGTCGGGCCGATCTTGATGCTCGCGAGCCGGCCGCTGTCGAGCGTGAGCGTGGCCATCAGCTGCGCGGGAAATTCATCGCGTCGACGAAGAGCTGCTCGAAGTCGGGGTGGGCCGCCAGCGACACGTGCTCGATGCGTGCGGCGACCGCGTCGGCGCGGGCGCGCTCGGCCTCGGACAGCAGGCACAGCTGCGCGCCGAGCGAGGCCGCGTTGCCGACGTAGCGCACGCGCTCGAGCGGCAGCGCCGGAATGAGGCCAATGCGGATGGCACTGGCGATCGACACGTAGTTGCCGAACCCGCCGGCGAGCATGAGCTCGGCGACGCCATCGAGTGGCACGGCGGTCACGTGTAGCAGCATCGCGATGCCCGCGGCGATCGCGCCCTTGGCGAGCTGAACCTGCCGGACGTCGTCCTGTGTCAGGAGGATCTCGCTCCGCGCGCCGGCCTCCCCGGGCCGCACCACGACGAACACGCGCTCCTCGCCGCGCATCTCGACGCGCGCGCGCAGCGCGGGCGGCAGGGCGTCGCGACCCTCGACACGAATGAGACCGGTCCAGTCGACGACGCCGGCATCGAGCAGCCCGGCCAGCAGGTCGATCAGGCCGGAACCGCAGATGCCGAGGGCCGGTGTGTCGCCGATCGTGTGCACGCGCACGTCGTCGTCGACGTGGACGCGGTCGATCGCGCCCTGCGCGCCGCGCATGCCGTGGCGGATCTGCGCGCCTTCGAGCGCGGGGCCAGCCGGCGCCGAGCACGCGAGCAGCCGGTCGCGCGAGCCCAGCAGCACCTCGCCGTTCGTGCCGATATCCACGGCGACGCGCAGCTCGGGCGTGTCACCCAGGCGCGTCGCGAGCGCCACGGCGACGGCGTCCGCGCCCACGAAGCCGGCGACGAGCGGCAGCAGACACACGCGGGCCTCCGGCGCGATCTTCAGCATCAGCTCGCGCGCGGACAGCACGGCCGCGTGGCGCATGACGGGCGCGTATGGCGCGAGCCCGACGTGCGAGGGATCGATGCCGAGCAGCAGGTGGTGCATGCACGTGTTGCCAACGACGACGGCTTTGTAGATCCACTTCGGCAGCACGCCCGAGGCACGACACACCTCGGCCACGTGTTGATTGAGGAGACCCACGATGCGTGTATGCAGCTTGCGCAGGTTCGTCGGATTGAACTGCGCGAACGCGATGCGCGACATGAGATCACCGCCGAAGACCGCCTGAGGATTGAGACTGGACACGGACGCGAGCTGCTCGCCGGACTCGAGCTCGAGGAGCGTCGTCACCACGCTCGTGGTGCCCACGTCGATCGCGAGACCGAACTTCATGGCGGTCGTGTCACCCCGCTCGACGGCGAGGACCGTGCGCACGCGCTCGCCTCGGCCCGACGCGAACGTGGTGACCGTCACGCCCGACGGATCGTCGCGCAGCGCCTGCGGCAGCCCGCTGAGCACGCTCGGAGCCACGCTGTCGGTCGGCACACCGACGGCGGCAGCAAGCTGCTCGAGGTCCGACGTCTGGTGATGCTCTTCGCGCGGCAGCGACACCTTGACCAGCTCCTTCGTGATGCCGGCATCGATGCGGATCCCGAGTCCGCCGACGCCCGGTCCGGCGCCCAGAATCTGAAATGCGTGTTCCTCCAGCGGCGGCGCGATCTGGACGGTGATCGGCTCGGTGACGGTGCACTGGCACGACAGGCGATAGCCTTCGCGCACGAGATCATCGCCGAGCTGGACCTCGTCCATGATCGTCGGGGGAGGGATCGTGCCGGCAACGAATTTCACGCGGCACGACGTGCAGCGTCCACGGCCACCGCAGGTCGCGGTGATATCGACACCGGCGCCGTGCGCGGCCTTGAGAATGGTGGTACCGGCCGCGACGGTCAGCTCGCGTCGCGTCGCGGGATCGCCCGGGGTCGGCAGGATGACGAGCGAGACAGCCATCCGCCGTCATTGTAGCGCGCGAGTGCGCGCGCCTACGGCACGATCTCGAGCTCGACGCGCCCGACGCCCTCGCCCTCGACGGCGGCGGCGGCCGCCTGCGCAGTGACTCGCGCGGCGTCGACGCCACGCGCGACGAGCGCCTCACGGACCGCGGCCACGCGCTGCTCACCCAGCGCCGTCTCCGCGGCAGCGGGTGGCCGATCCTCCGCGGCGATTGCGGCGAGCAGCTCGTCGAGGGCCGCGGGGGGCTCACGCTTGGGAAAGCGGCGGGTGAAGATGCGCAGCGCCTGCGCCCGGAGCGCGGTTTCGCTGTCGTCCTTGGCCCGCGCCTTCAGACGCTCGCGCAGCGCCGCGAGCTTGAGGGGTTCGACATCGGTCAGCGTGAGCACAGGGCGCAGCCGCACGCGCACCGCCGGCTTGTCACGGAAAAACTGCCCAAGCCGCTCGAGATGCGTCGCCATCTCGGGTGTCGGCGTTGCCGTGCCGGCGACGAACATCACGGGGTTCACCGACACCGACTCGATCCGGGAATCTTCGGTCACGCGCAGCTTGCCGATCAGCGTGAACGGCAGCCCGACCGTTTTGAAGGCGAGCCCGCGCAGCGCGCTCCAGATCGCGTCCCCGAGGTCGAACTCGGGCGATGAGAGCCGCCCGTGCACCGGCACGGACAGCTCGACGTGGCCGCGCCGATCCTTGAGCAGCGAGACGAACGTGTCGAGCGGCAGCCCCACCGGCCACTTCGGCGGCTTGGCGCGCGCCGGTGCGCGGACCATCTCCAGCGCGTCGACGCCGACGTCGTTGCTGGCGTCGAGCGCGTCACCTTCCACGCGGTAGTGGGCGGCCATCGAGAGCGTGCCCTGGCGCGCCGTCCAGCCGAACAGCGTATCGAGATACGGGTTCGCGCGCGGGGCGGCGTAGCCGCCGAGCGTGAACAGGACATCGAGCGCCGGTGGCGCGCCGATGGTCCCGAGCTCGCCGCTCATCGACAACGCCGCGGTCGGCCCGAGCGTCGCGCGTACCGCGGTCTTCGCATGATCATTGGGTGTGTTGCCGAGGCCGGCCACGGTGACGTTGACCGCGGAGAGCTCCTCGGCGAAATCTGGCTCGGCCGTGCGGTCGACGAAACGGCCAAAGCCGTCCGTCAGCGTCAGCGTACCCAGCGAGAAGCGCAGTGGCTCGCTCGGCTCGCGTGGACTCGGCTCGCGCGGCGGCGCTTTCGTGCGTGCCGCGTGCGCCTGGGGCGTGAGGAGATCGACGAGCGGAAACCGCCCGGACGCCTCGCGCTCGAACAGGATCCACGGCCGGTCGATCGCGACGCTCGTGATTCGCACGCCACCCGGCCACTGCACGTCGACGCCGTCGGCGCGCGCACTGCCCGCCGTGAGGAGCTCGCGGTTGGCGTCGCCGACGCCCAGCTCCTTGACCGCCGCGCGGCCGCGTATCGACAGCGTGAACGGGTCGAATCGCGCGCTGATGCGCGCGTCGCCCTCGACGCTGCCGCTGACGCGGGCCGCAAACGGCAGGTACGGCTGCGCGGGCGACAGCGCGACGTCGGCCAGAGTGACGCGGACGTCCATTTTCGCGGGATCGATCTCGAACGTGCCTCGGCCCTCGACGCGCCCGCTGCGCGGCATCGGGGTGGCAAACGCGGCCTCGGCTGGCATCTTCACCGGCCAGGTGAAGTTGCGCATCTCGAGTCGGGTGCCGCGCAGCTGGAAGCGCGCGGCGGGCTCGACCGAATCGTCGACGATGTTCGTCCCGCCGTCTTCGAACAGCGCGTGGTGAATGGCGACGTCCGGCCGGAATGTCGTTCCGCCTACGGGCGCCGGGGGCACCGGCGTCGTCGCCCCCGGTCTGGTCTCGAGCGCGGCGCGGAGTGAGAGCTGGCCACGCTCGTCGCGATCGATCAGCGCCCACGGCTTCTGCACGCGCACGTCGTCGATGACGATCGTCGACGGCGCGCGGTAGTCGATCCCGCTGACGTCGATCCGCGCAACCGTGAGCAGCTGTCGGTCACGGCCGAGCAGTGCCACGTCGCTCGCCCCGATCGCGCCGCGCACCCGCATGCGCGGCGGGTCCAATCGCCCACGGACGTCGAGGTCGGCATCGACGCGGCCCTGCACGCGCCCCCGAAACGGCAGATACGCCTGCGCCTGCGCCACGTCGACGTCCTTCGCCACGACCTTGACGCGGACGACGCGCTGATCGAGCTCACCGTTGCCCGCGACCGTCAGCGTGCCGCCACCAGGCAGTGTGGCGCTCAGCGCGATTTCTGCGGGGCCGCGCGCCGGCCACGCCGCGTTTTTGATCGTGAGCGCGACCGCGCTCAGGCCGAGCCGTGCCGCGGGCGTGACGGTGTCGTCGCCGACGCCGAGGGTGCCGTCTTGGACTCGCAGCTCACCGATCGTCACGCTCGGGGGCGGAGTCGTGGATTCGGCCGGCTCGCCGGGCTGCGGAGAGCGTACGAACAGGGCGCGCTGCGCGATTGCACCCGCGGCGTCTCGCTCGACGGTGGCCCACGGCTTGCGCAAATGAAGAAAGCCGACGATCAGGCGATCCGGCCACTGATAGTCGATGCCGCTTGCATCGGCGCGCTCGACGCCGAGCGGCGCGTCGCCCGCGCGAGTCGGGTCGGCGACAACCAACCGTGTCACACCGGCCGCTCCGGTTACGGCGAGGCGAAGCCGTTTGTTCTCCAACGTCGCGACCACCCGGGCATCCACATCGGCGACACCGTCGAGATTGCCGGCCAGTCGCGCGTAGCGGTTCGCAAGCGGCACGGGAAGGCGGGTGGCGCGAACGCCGAGGTCGGTCCCGAGCGGCTGGCTGCCGAGCGTGCCGCGCACGTCGAGGTGGCCGCCCGCGGAAAGCGTGCCCGTGAATGCCACCCGCCCGGGCTGCCGGGACGGCCAGTGGAGATCTTCGATCACGAGCCGTGTCCCCGTGAATGTATACGGGAGCGGCGGATCGTAGATCGCCTCGACGACCGTCACATCGCCCTCGACCTCGGCGTGCGCGACCGAAAAGTCCCCGCCTTTGACGCTCAGATCGTTGAGGGTGACCGTGACCTCGGGGGACGTCGCGAAGTTCCCGTCCTGACCGCGGCGCGCCAGCGCGACGTTGCGTATGCGCGCTCCCGCGCTGACGCGCACGCCCTCCTTTGCGTCGTAGGCGACGTCGACGCCGGCGGCGAGGACTCCGCGCTCCGGCAAGACAGCCGCATCGCCTGGCAGATACAGTCGCAGCAGCGCGAGGTCGACGTTGGCGGTGCTCACGTGGGCGCGCAGCTGTACCGGCCCGAGTCGCACGTCGGTCGCGGACACGTGCAGCGGCGCCCCCGCCGCGATGCTGTGCAGCTCGAGGCTGCCGCGTGCGTTCGCGGTGGACAGCGCGTGGCCGTCGACGACGATGCGATCGATCTTCCACGTCCGCGCGGGCCGCAGCGTGCGGTCCTCGAAGAGCAACGCGCTGTCGGTAATGCGGAGACGGTCGATCGTGACAGCGGCCCGCGCGCGTGCCTCGGTGGGACGCTCGAGAAGGTCTGAGATGTTGAAGCGGGTCGGGGACAGACGCACGACGCGGATCTCCGTACCCGTGATCGCGAGCTCCTCGATCCACACGTGCAGCTGCCAGAGCGAGCGCCGGTGGACGCGTCCCTCGAGGCGCGCGATCGTCGCCAGCGCCCCAGGGGCGTCACGCTCGGCGACGCGGATACCGTGCACGGCCACGTGGCCGGTCAGCAGATTGAGCTCGACACGCTCGATCGAGACGCGGCGGTGGGTGAGCGTCTCGAGCCTGGCGACCGCGGCGCGACGGACGATCTCGGGTGCGAACGTCAGCACGATCGCGCCGGCCGACGCGAGCATGACGAAGACGAGCAGGGCGACGAGCCACAGCGTGCGGCGTCGGATCACGAGCGACCTTTCGGTCTCCAGCATACCGCGTTAGACTGCGCGCGATGGAAACGGTATTCGACGTGGAGGCGCTCCAACGCGCGGCACGGTTGGCCGGCTTCGCGTGGAGCGACGCCGACCTTCGCGCGCTGTGCCCAGCCGCCGAGAACGCGCGCCGTCTGCTCGCCACACTCGAGACGGTGCCGCTGCACACCGTCGAGCCGACCACGCAGTACCGCATCCTGTGAGCGACGACGTCGCGTTCGCCCCGCTGACGGCGCTGGCGCGGATGATCGTGCGCAAGGAGCTCTCGCCGGTAGAGGTCGTGCGCGCGTATCTCGAGCGGATCGCCGCCCGGGACGCCACGCTGCGGTCCTACGTCGCGGTGTGCGAGGAGTCCGCGATGAGCACGGCGCGCGAGGCGGAGAGCGCGCTGATGGCCGGTCGCGTCTCGGGCCCGTTGCACGGCGTGCCGATCGCGCTCAAGGATCTGTT
Organism: Candidatus Methylomirabilota bacterium; assembly: GCA_046723475.1. Classification (GTDB taxonomy): domain Bacteria; phylum Methylomirabilota; class Methylomirabilia; order Rokubacteriales; family CSP1-6; genus AR12. The sequence continues at coordinate 38,745 of JBKOUQ010000180.1, read as the reverse complement.
CGACACCGCCGGCGTGCCGACGACGGGCGGCTCGAAGATCCTCGCGGATCGAGTGCCGGAGCGGGACGCGACGGTCGTGCGCCGGCTGCGCGAGGCCGGCGCGATCGTGCTCGGAAAGCTGCACATGGTCGAGTTCGCGTATGGCCCCGAAGGGCTCAACGCGCATCACGGCGCACCACGAAACCCATGGGATGCCGCGATCGCGCGGATGCCGGGCGGCTCGTCGTCGGGCTCGGGCGTCGCCGTGGCCGCGGGCTTGGCAGTGGCCGCGCTCGGCTCCGATACGGGCGGCTCGATCCGCATTCCGGCGTCGCTTTGCGGCATCACCGGCCTCAAGCCGACCTACGGACGTGTGAGCCGCGGCGGCGTGCTGCCGCTGGCGTGGTCGATGGACCACGTCGGGCCGATGACTCGCAGCGCCGCCGACGCGGCGCTCATGCTCGGCGCCATGGCGGGATACGACCCTGGCGACGCCTCCACGAGCGTGCTGCCGGTCCCGGACTACGTTGCGGCTCTCACGAGCGATGTGAAAGGCCTGCGCGTGGGTCTGCTGCGCGCGTTTTTCCTCGACGCTGCCACGCCGGATGTGCGCGGCGCCGTCGAGCGTGCGGCCGTGACGCTAGCCGGTGCGGGCGCCATCGTCGACGAGGTCACGCTGCCGAGCGTCGTGCACGTGGCGGCGGCGGCGTACGCGGTCGTCGCGTCCGAAGCACTTGCGTATCACACCCCATGGCTCAAAACGCGCCCCGCGGATTACGACCCCGAGGTGCGTCAGCGCCTGCAGCTGGGCGCCTTCGTGACCGGCGCCGACTATGTCCGCGCTCAGCAGGTGCGCGCGCTCGTCCGCGACGATATCGACGCCGCGCTCGCGCATCGTGACGTGCTGCTGGCCCCGGCCACGCCGCTCACGGCACCGCGCGTCGACGAGCGGCAGACAACGCTCGGCGACGGCCCGGCCGACGTGCGGGGCGCACTGATCCGGCTGACGCGTCCGTTCAACGTCTCGGGGCATCCGACCTGCGCGTTGCCGTGTGGCTTCTCGGGCGATGGCCTGCCGATCGGGATGCAGCTCGTCGGACGGCCGTTCGACGAGGCGACGGTGCTGCGCGCGGCCGATGCGTATCAGCGCCTCACCGATTGGCACACCCGGCGCCCTGTGCTAGCGTGACGCGCCGGGAGGGACGATGAACGATTCGAATGTGGCGCGCCGGCTCGAAGCGCTGGAGTCGCGTCTGGGTCGTCTGGAGCAGATGCTCGGTACGCTGACACAGCGTCTGGAGGCGACTCCGGCCGCCGCCGAGACGAAGAGCGCCATCCAGGCGTGGGTCACCGACTACGTCTCGATGCGCTTGCAGCAGCTCGTCCCCGAGACGTGTGAGCATGAGCCGGAGGCGCCGGCGGCCGTCGCCGAAGGGCCGGTGCTGCCCGGCACGCGAGTCCGCTGCACCGAAGAAGTCTTGCATCGACTGGGCCGCATTCCGATCCCGTTCGTTCGGCAGATGGTGACCCAGAAAGTCATCGAGACGGCGCAGGCCGAGCACGTGATCGTCGTCGATGTCTCGTTCTTCGAGCGCGCCGCCACGTTCTGACAGTGCAAGCTCGCAGGAGAGGATCTCCTGACCTACCAGCACTGGCAGCAGCACGTGATCGCCGGGCCCGCTCTCTGACGCAGTGGCGGAGCCGGGTGACCCGGTCCGCGTCCCGATCGAAGACGCGCTCGATCTGCATTCGTTTGTGCCGCGCGATGTGCCCTCCGTGGTCGCCGAATACCTCGAGGCGGCCCACGCGCGCGGCTTCCGCGAGGTGCGCCTGATCCACGGCCGTGGCATCGGGGTGCAGCGAGCGATCGTGCAGTCGCTGCTCCGCGGTCATCCGCTCGTGGCCGGCTTCGTCGATGCGCCCGAGGATCGTGGCGGTAAGGGGGCCACGATCGTCAGTCTGCGCTGACTACTGCGCCTTCGACCCGAGGTGACGGAACAGGAAGTCGGCGTCGACCGGTGACAGATCGAACCGCCGGGACGCCTCGTCCACCAGTTTGAGGCGATCGGCCTTCGGATCGTCTCGCAGCCGGTCGTCGATCCACCGGATCGCCTTCTTGATCGTCTCCTCGCCCCCGCTCATTCGCTCTCCTCTGCGGTGGGAAATAGCGGTGGGGATTATATGCGGGTAGCGGTGTGTGCGACGCGGCGAAAACCGAGGCCGATGCTTGCGACGGTGCCGGGCATTGGCGTTGCGCTCGGCTCGCCCATGCGGGTGGGCTCGCGTCTGTTGGCGCCGTGGCTCGGAGCGGTCCTCGCGCCGCTACGGGCGCCGCTCGCCACCGACGCGCGAGCGGAAGTATGCGTGATCGGTGCGGGGATCGCGGGCCTTCCCGTCGCGTACGAGCTCGCGTGCGAGGGACGCAGCGTCATCGTCCTCGGCGACGGTTCGATCGGCGATGACGCGGGCCGCACGACCGCGCACGTGTGCGCGCGGGCAGATCAGAGCTACGTCGACATCTCACGCACGGACGGTGTTGACGCGGCGCGAGCGTTCATCGCGAGCCACATGGCCGCGATCGACCGCATGCAGACGATCGTCGCCACCGAAACGCTCGATTGCGACGTCGAGCGTCTCGACGCGTACTTCATCGGAGGCGGCCGCGGTGTCGTCGTCCGGCGCGGCCTGTCGAAAATCGCGCTGTACCGCGACCCGGCCGGCGTGTTGCACCAGCGGTCTGCCATCTGCCCGCATCTCGGCTGCGCCGTGAGCTGGTACGACGCTGAGCGCACGTGGGATTGCCGTTGCCACGGCTCACGGTTCGGCCCGGACGGCGACCTCCTGATGGGCCCGGCGGCCGCCAGGCTCGGTCCCCCCGACCCTCCCGAAGCCGACCGCCGCGCGTCCTGATCGGCGCCCTCACGCCCGCCGGACGCCAAAGATTGGCTCGGTCCCCGGTAGGCCAATTGGCGCTTGACGGCAGGTTTTTAGTGACGAAAATGGCCCGGTAAGGAGAGGACGTGCACATCCCGCTCGATCGCGACCGTCCCGTCCCGCTCGCCCGGCAGATCCAGTCGCATCTGGAGCGGCTGATTGCGGGTCGTCTGCTCCAGCCCGGCGTGAAGCTGCCCGCCACCCGCGAGCTCGCACAGTCGCTCGGCGTGAATCGGGCGACGGTGGCCCTCGCGTACGAGGAGCTGGTCGCGGCGGGCTGGGCGCGCGCCCACGTCGGTCAGGGCACGTTCGTGGCCGATCCGCCCGCGGGTGCCGCCACCGTCGCGGAGGAGCCGCCGGCCCGACCGCTGAACTGGTCGGCGCTGCTGTCCCGCAGCGCGCGCATCGTCGAAACCGAGGGCGAACGCGCGCGTGCCGCCGCGCCACGCGGTCTGCGCGACGGCGTCATCTCGTTCGCGGGCGGCATGCCGGATAGCGGGCTGTTCCCCACCGACGCGTTCCGTCGCGCCCTCAACGAGGTCGTGCGCGAGGAAGGCGAAGCGCTACTGCAGTACTACCCGGTCGGCGGCTATCCGCCGCTGCGGCGCTATCTCGCCAGCTACCTCCTCCGCTTCGGGCTCGAGGCTCGCGCCGACGACATCCTGATCGTGAACGGCTCGCAGCAGGGCTTCGATCTCATCGCGCGCACGCTGCTCGATCCCGGCGACGCCGTCGCGATCGAACAGCCGACGTACCCGCGCGCCATGCAGGTATTCCGCTCGTTCGGCGCGTCACTGCTCGCCGTCGACCGTGACGCAGGCGGCCCGCGCGTGGACGCGTTCGAGCGATTGCTCGAGCGCCAGGCGCCGAAGCTCTTTTACTGTCAGCCGTCCGCGCACAATCCGACCGGCCTCACGATTCGCCGTGACGTCGCGAGTGGCTTGCTCGCGGCCGCCGCGCGCCATCAGGTACCGGTCGTGGAAGACGGGTTCGACGGCAGTCTGTACTACGGTGAGCGTCCGCCCGCACCGCTGAAGGCCCTCGATCGCGATGGAGTCGTCATCTATATCGGCACGTTCTCGAAGGTGCTTTTCCCGGGGCTTCGGCTGGGCTGGCTCGTGGCGCCGGCAGCGCTCGCCGAGCGTCTGCGCGCGGCCAAGCAGCTCGCCGACCTGCATACGAGCGCGCTGCTACAGGCGGCGGTCCACCGTTTCTGCGAGCGACGCCTGCTCGACCGCCACGTGGCGCGCATTGCGGCCGAGTATCGGCGGCGTCGGGACGCCGTGCTCGACGCGCTCAGGCGGCGGATGCCGGAGGACGTCATCTGGACCGAGCCGGAGGGTGGGTTCTCCTTGCTGATCACGCTGCCGGACGGTCTCGACGCGGGCGCGCTGCTACCACGAGCGATCGAGCGCGGCGTGGCCTACACTCCGGGGGCGGCGTTTTGGGTCGACGGCGGCGGCGAGCGAACGCTTCGACTGTCGTTCTCGTCGGTGCCGGCCGCGAAGATCGACGAAGGGGTGCGCCGGCTTGGTGATGTCGTGCGGGCGGCGCGCAAGCGTCCGCGCGCGCACCCCGTCGAGCGGGTGGCGGCACCACTGGTATGAACACGAGCTCGCGTGCGGCGAAGGCCGAGCCGCCGTGCGAGCCACAGGCCGTTCGACGGCCGAGGCGAGCGGTGAAATGTTGTTGGCGCCCTGCGCAGGCGCTCCGACGGCAAATGGAAGCTAGCTCGGGTGCGGCGAAGGCCGACCGTCGAGCGCCGGAGCCCTGCGCAGGCGCTCCGACGGCAAATGGAGGCTAGCTCGCGTGCGGCGAAGGCCGACCGTCGAGCGCCGGAGCCCTGCGCAGGCGCTCCGACGGCAAATATAAAAGGGGGCTCTCATGGCTGCTGATGCGAACGGACTGAGAATCGCGGATCGCAAGCACATCGGGCTGGCCGAGATGCTAAAGGGCGGCGTCATCATGGACGTGACGAACGCCGAGCAGGCGAAGATCGCGGAAGACGCGGGCGCGGCGTCGGTGATGGCGCTCGAGCGCGTCCCGTCCGACATCAGGCGCGACGGCGGCGTCGCGCGTATGTCTCCGGTGCGGAAGATCCAGGAGATCCAGAAGGCGGTGACCATTCCCGTCATGGCGAAGGCGCGCATCGGCCACTTCGTCGAGGCACAGATTCTGGAAGCGCTCGGGATCGATTTCATCGACGAGTCCGAGGTGCTCACGCCCGCCGACGAGCACTTCCACATCGACAAGTTCGGATTCCGCGTTCCCTTCGTCTGTGGCTGCCGCGATCTCGGTGAGGCGCTCCGCCGCATCGGCGAGGGCGCGGCCATGATCCGCACCAAGGGTGAGGCCGGTTCGGGCAACATCGTCGAGGCGGTCCGCCACATGCGCGCGATCGTCTCCGGCATTCGCCGGCTGACCGTCCTCTCGCCGGAAGAGCTCATGACCGAGGCGAAGAACCTCGGCGCGCCCTACGACCTCGTGCGGTGGGTGGCTCAGGCCGGCAAGCTGCCGGTTCCGAACTTCTCCGCGGGCGGCATCGCGACGCCCGCCGACGCGGCGCTCATGATGCAGCTCGGAGCGGAGGCCGTGTTCGTCGGCTCGGGAATCTTCAAGTCGTCCGACCCGGCCAAACGCGCCAAAGCGATTGTCCAGGCGACGACGCATTTCAAGGACCCCGACGTGCTCGTGCGTGTCAGCGAGGACCTTGGCGACGCCATGGTCGGCATCGAGACGAGCAAGCTCGCTGAGAAGGACCTGATGCAGACGCGAGGCTGGTAGCCGACACGTGGCGTCGGACACGAGCGTCAAGATCGGGGTGCTGGCGTTGCAGGGCGACTTCGACCGCCACGCCAAGGCGCTCGCGCGCTGTGGCGTCGAGGCGGTCGAAGTGCGCAAGCCCGCCCAGCTCGGGGACGTGGATGGCCTGATCATCCCGGGCGGTGAAAGCACGACGCTGCTCAAGCTGATGGAGGCGTGGGGGTTCGTTCCCGCGCTCGAGAAGTTCCATGCGGAGGGCCGGCCGATCTTCGGCACCTGCGCGGGATTGATCCTGCTCGCGCGCGAGGTCGAAAATCCCCGGCAGTTCTCGCTCGGGTTCATCGACGTCGATGTCGAGCGCAACGCCTACGGTCGACAGCGTGAATCGTTCGAAGCACACGGCAGCGCGAAGCTCGATGGGCGCACCGAACCGATCGAGATGGTATTCATCCGCGCCCCCCGCATCCGGCGCGTCGGCGAGAATGTCGACACGCTCGCCGTCCACGGGGACGAGGCGGTGATGGCGCGGCAGGGGAGCGTGCTGGTCGCCACGTTCCATCCCGAGCTCACCGACGACCCGACGGTGCACGAATATTTCTGCGAGATGGTCAGCGCCGCCCGGCGCGGATCGTCTGTGAAGCGATGATCTTCCACGGCATCTATACGAATGTCCCCGCGGACGAGATCGACCGCTTCGTGCGTTCGCAAGAGCTCGGGCGCCTGGTGACCGTCAGCGCGGATGGCACGCCGCATCTCGGCCTCTATCCCTTCACGTATGACGGCGCGGCCTTCGAGGTGCATCTCGTGCGTCGGGACGAGCAGATCGCCGATCTTCAGGCACGATCGCGCTGTCTGTTCGAGGTCGACGAGGTGCTCGGCACGATCCCCTCGTACTGGGTCGATCCGGACAATGCGATCATGGCGACCGCGTACCATCGCACGGTGATATTCGAGTGCGACGCGACGGTGTCCGGCGACGCGGGCGAGCTGGCCGCGCAGCAGATGCGGCTGCTCGCGCGCTATCAGCCGGAGGGCGGGTTTCGGCCGGTCACGGCGGACGATCCCATGTATCGTGGCGCGATCGAGCACATTGCGGCCGTACGCCTCGACGTGCGGGCGTGCCGAGCGAAGTTCAAGCTCGCGCAGAACCGTCCGGCGAACGTACGGGCCCGCCTCGTGGAGGCGCTGCGCAAACGTGGCCGGCCCGGCGATGAGCGGGCGGCCGAGGCACTGCTCTGGACGATCGAGGAGGAGGGCAAGCGATGAAAATCAGCGCGAACGCGATTCAGACGAACTACACGCTCGAAGGCCCGGCGAATGGCCCGGTCGTCACGCTGAGCCATTCGCTCGCGACCGATCTCTCGATGTGGGACCCGCAGGCCAAGGCGCTCGCCGGGCGCTATCGCGTGCTTCGCTACGAGACACGCGGCCACGGCAACACCGACGCGCCGTCTGGGGCATACACGCTGACCCAGCTCGCCGACGACGCCCGAGCGCTGCTGAAGGCCCTCGGCATCGCGCGAACGCACTGGATCGGTCTCTCCATGGGCGGCATGATCGGCCAGACGCTCGCGCTGTCCTCGCCCGAGATTCTCCAGAGCCTGAGCCTCTGTGACACCTCGAGCCGTATTCCCTCAGACATGAAGCATCTGTGGGACGAGCGCATCGCCACCGTCGAGGCCAAGGGCATGGAACCCATGGTCGAGCCGACGGTCGCCCGGTGGTTCACGCCAAAGTTCGTCGAGAGCCGTCCGGACGTCGTCGATTTCGTTCGCGGAATGATACGTCGCACGCCGCCGGCGGGGTACGTCGGATGCTGCCACGCGATCAAGGCGCTCGACCTCACGGACCGTCTCAAGGCGATCACGCTGCCGACGCTCATCATTGTCGGCAAGCAGGACATGGGCACACCGCTCGCCGCGTCCGAGGCGATCCAGCAACAGATCAAGGGCTCGCAGCTTGTCGTGCTTGATCCCGCATCGCATCTCTCGAACCTCGAGCAGCCGGACGCGTTTACTCAGGCCCTCGAGCAATTTCTCAAGCACGTCGCCTAAGTAGCGGCCAACGATAACGCGGTGAGAAGCACTTGACAACTCGCGGGTGAAGCGGGCACCCTCTGGTCGGACCAGCCGACCAGTCCCACCGTCGAGGAGGCCGTATGTCAGCGCTGATCTGTGAAGTCGTCTACCGCGGGATCTTCCAGAAGAACCTCGCCGCGCGCATCACTCGCGGCATCGTGCTGTCCGCGCGCAAGTCCGGCCGCTGGGGAATCGCTTTCGGCCGCTACGGCGACAGCCCGCAGCGCAACGGTATCCCTGCCAAGGATTTCGCGATCGTCGCGGACACGAAGGAAGAGCTCGAGCAGAACATGGCGCGCTACGAGCCCAAGCACGTCGACGTCACCGTCTGTCTCGACGACACGCTCTCCAAGGGCGTCGAGTCCTGGGCGTGGTACGGACTGCAGCCGATCAACAAGCTGACCGTCCCGAACGGCACGCTTCTGATGACGTCGCTGCAGCCGTTCGATGCGCTGCTCAAGGACATCCACAAGAAGGACGCGCCGTACAAGCTTGCGCTCATCCGAGCGAAGGCCAGCTTCTCCGGCCTGTGGGTCTATCGCGAAGACCACACGGAGGCCCGCATCCTCGGCGCGCTCGCCAAGATCGCCCCGTCGTTCCTGACGCTCGACGGCGTGGCGGAGGCCATCAAGGAGATCGAATGGGGCTCGGAGCTGAAGGTCGCCTCGGCGCGCAAGGCCTACGACCGCATCGAGACGCGCGAGGTGAAGATCACCGAGGGCAATCCCGAGGTGCCGTACGCGTTCGAGATGCCGAAGTGGTGGGAGATGCGCGAGGGCGTCACCATCCCGGCCATTCCCATCGGCAAGCCGAAGGAGGGCGGGCAGGGCTACGTGCCCGAGCGCAATCCCTACTTCAAGAAGTTCTCGACGCGCACGATGCGGCCGGTGATCGACTTCGACACGTGCGTGAAGTGCAACCTGTGCTGGATCTCGTGCCCCGATTCCTGCTTCGACGTGATGCCCGACGGCACGTTCGACGCGAACATGGAGTCGTGCTGCGGCTGTGGCGTGTGCGAGGCCGTGTGCCCGGTCGAGGACTGCATCACGATGGTGAACGAGTCGGTCTTCGACGACAACGGCAGCCAGTGGGAGGCGTGGCGCAAGGACAAGCCGGCCTACAAGACCTGGCTCACGGCGACGATCGGTGACAAGAAGACGTCCGCGCGCTCGCACGGCTTCCGCTTCCGCGGCCAGTACGACCAGGAGCTGGCGAAGGATCTCGAGAGCGGCGGCGTGGAGATCGCGGCGGGCATCCCGGGCGAGAACGCGGCCCGAAAGGTGTAGGGGAGACGGCGATGGCGACAGTGACGGCGACGAAAGCCGCGGGCGAGGACAAGGAGCTCCTGATCTCGGGCAGCGAGGCGGTGGCGGAGGCGCTCGTGCTCGCGGATCTCGATGTGGTGACGGCGTATCCGATCCGCCCCTACGACACGGTGATGCAGGCGATCGCCAAGAAGATCGCCAACGGTCAGCTCGTGGCCGAGTACATCGTGGCCGAGGGCGAGCACAGCCAGTTCGAGATCGTGAAGCATGCGTCGACGGTCGGGGCGCGGGTGTTCTGCGGCTCGTCGGGTGTCGGTTGGATGTACGCGATGGAGTGCCTGGTGGTGACGCCGCCGCTGCGTGTGCCGATGGTGGCGCTGGTCGGCAACCGCGCGCTGGACGATCCCGGCGCGTTCGGCGTCGAGCACAACGACGCGCTCGTCGTCCGCGACCTCGGCTGGCTGCTGTGCTGGATCGACACCTCCCAGGAAGCGCTGGACACCACGCTGATCGCGTACCGCGTCGCCGAGGACCGGCGGGTGTTTCTGCCGCTCGCCATCTCCGCCGACGGCGCGTTCCTCACGCACTCGCAGGCGCTCACGCTCGTGCCGCCCAAGGACAAGGTCGATCGCTTCCTGCCGCGCTACGACCGTGGCGATCTGCTGCTCCACCCTGACAACCCGATTACGGTGGCGCCGCAGGCGAACGAGGACTGGGTCATCGAGATCCGCCGCCAGAACGACGAGGCGATGAAGCGTGCGGTCAGCGTCATCGAGGAGGCGTACGCGGACTTCCGGCGCGTGTTCGGGCGCGGGCCCGAGAACCCGTGGTTCGAGGAGTACATGGCCGAGGACGCGGACGTGATCCTCATCGGCATGGGGACGATCTCGCTGCCGATCAAGGTGGCCATCCGCGAGCTGCGCGCCAAAGGCAAGAAGGTCGGCCTCATCCGTCTGCGTTGGTTCCGCCCGTTCCCGTTCGAGCGGCTGACGAAGGCGCTGAGCCAGACGAAGGCGATCGGCGTCATCGATCGCGACTACTCGTTCGGATCCCCGTTCCATTCGGGCGTGGTCGCCAACGAGATTCGCGCCGCGATGTACAACGCCGACAAGCGGCCGCCGCTCCTGAGCTTCGTCTGTGGCCTCGGTGGCCGCGAGGTCACGCTCGAGGATGTCAACAAGGCCGTCGACATGTGCTATAGCGCCGCTGCCGCGGGCAAGTCCGACGGCAAGACCCACTGGCTCGGCGTTCGGGAATAGGAGAGCACGCTCATGGCTGAGACGACGTTCAGCAACGCGACCCAGACCCTCGAGCCGTTTCGAGGGATCAAGAAGGTCACCCTCGAGGAGTACTTCACCTCCGGTCACCGGACGTGCCAGGGCTGCGAATCCGCGCTGGTGATGAAGCTGATGGTGAAGGCGGCAGGACCGCGCACCATCGTGCTCGGCTCAACCGGCTGCATGTACGTCGCGAACACGACGTACTACACCACGCCGTGGGTGGTGCCGTGGATGCACACCCAGCTCGGATCGTCCGGCTCGGCCGCCCTCGGTACCGCGGCCGGTCTGAAGGCGCTCATGCGCAAAGGCAAGATGAAGGCGGAGCCGATCAATGTCATTGCATTTTGCGGCGACGGCGGTGGAGCCGACATGGGGCTCAGCGCGATCTCCGCGACGCTCACGCACAAGGAGTACAACTCGCTGATCCTGCTCTACGACAACGAGTCGTACGCCAACACGGACATCCAGCTCTCCGGGCTCACGCCCTTCGGCGCGCACACGACGTTCAGCCCTCCGGGCACCGTCAAGCGCATCATTCACACACGCTGGAAGAAGAACGTCGCCGGCATGCTGGCGGCCGGCCACCCGGAGTGCCGCTACGTGGCGACCGTGTGCGCCTCGTATGCCGTCGACATGATGAACAAGGTTCGCCGCGCGCTGACGATCGGCGGGCCGACGTTCATTCACTCGCTCGATCCCTGCCCGAAGGGCTGGGATTACGACCCCATGCTCAGCCACGAGCTGGGCGAGCTCGCCATCGAGACGGGGATCTTTCCGCTCTACGAGGTCGAGGATGGCGTCGTGACGTACTACGGAAAGACCAAGGCCCTCGTCGAGGGACGCCCGCGAAAGCCGGTGCGAGAATACCTGCTCAAGCAGGGCCGGTTCGCGCACTTCACCGAGGAAGACCTCGCCTACTTCCAGGGAAAAGTGGACGAACAGTGGCAGAAGTGGGAGATTCCCGGCGTGGTCCCGTTCCGAAGACTGGACGCCGCGCAGGCGGCGTTGAACGTGAAGTAGCCGATCGCTTCGGTGATCAGCCGGTCCGTGGGGTAGCGCGGGGGCCGGGCGCTCGATAGCGTCCGGCCCCGTTTTGTTTCACGGCTGGCGCAGCGCGTCGCAACGAACAATGCCCCGCAGAGGGCTCGGGCCGTCACGGAGGACAGCAACGATGCTCAGAACGCGTCTCTTGCTCCTCATCATCCTCTCGGCAGTACTGCCCGCGGCACCCGCGTTCGCATGGGAGCCGACCAAGCCGATCGAGCTCATCGTGCCTGCGGGCACCGGAGGGGGCGCCGACCAGATGGCTCGCCTCGTCTCACTCGTCGCGGAGAAGCACAAGCTTTCTCCCAAGCCCATCATCGTCATCAACAAGCCCGGCGGCGCGGGCGCCGAGGGCTTCCTCGACGTCAAGGCTCGCAAGGGCGACGCTCACACGCTCGTCATCACGCTCTCGAATCTCTTCACGACGCCACTGCACACCGGTGTGCCGTTCTCGTGGAAGGACCTCACGCCCGTGGCGCGCTTGGCGCTCGATCAGTTCATCCTCTGGGTGAACGCCGACACACCGTACATGACCGCGAAGGACTATCTCGCCGCCGTGAAGGAGCGTGCCGGCAAGCCGAGCCAGATGAAGATGGGCGGCACGGGCTCCGCGCAGGAAGATCAGATCATCACCATCCAGGTCGAGCAGGCCATGCCCGGCTCCAAGTTCACGTACGTACCGTTCAAGGGCGGCGGCGAGGTGTGCGTGAACCTCGTCGGCAAGCACGTCGACTCCACGGTGAACAACCCGATCGAGTGTGTCAGCCATTGGAAGGCCAAGCGCGTACGCCCGCTTGCCGTCTTCGATACCCAGCGCATCACCGTCGCGGAGTGGAAGGACATTCCGACCGTCAAGGAAGCGCTCGGCGTCGACATCCACTATCTGATGCTGCGCGGGATCTTCGGCGCGCCGAGCATGCCGAAGGACGCCGTGGACTGGTACGCGGGCATGCTCCGCAAAGCGATCGACACGCCCGAATTCAAGAAGTACATGGACGACGGCGCTCTCAAGCCGGCGTTCGCGACGGGGGACGAGTACGTCAAATGGGTCGAGGAGAACGAGAAGCTGCATCGTGAGCTGATGGCGAAGGGCGGCTTGCTGAAGCAATGACCCGCACCGCGGATCTCATCACCGCGGCCGTGTTGTTCGCGATCGGCGTGGTCGTCGTGGCGGATTCGCTGCGGCTCGGTGCGGGGTGGGGCACCGACGGACCCAAGAGCGGCTTCTTTCCGTTCTGGCTCGGCGTGCTGCTGCTGGTGGTCACCGCCGCCATCGCCGTGCAGGCGTGGCGGCGGGGGACCGGCAAGCAGTTCGTGACGCGCGCGCAGCTCGTGCCCGTCGGCAAGGTCATCGCGCCGATGGTCGTATTCGTGCTTCTGACCGGCGGTGTGAAGCTCGCCGACGTCTCGCTCGTTCCCGCGACGGGGCTGTACGTCGCGGCGGCCCTCTATCTGGCGTTCTACATGCGCTGGGTCGGTCACCACAGCTGGCTCACCATCGTGCTCGTCGCGGTTGCGATCCCTGTCGTCACCTTTGTCGTCTTCGAGATCTGGTTCCTCGTGCCGATGCCGAAGGGACCGCTCGAGGCGTCGCTCGGGTTCTGATGGGCATCGAAAATCTGCTGCTCGGCTTCCAGATCGCCATCACGCCGTTCAACATCTTCATGGCCGTCGTCGGCATCACGCTCGGCACGATCATCGGCGTGCTGCCCGGACTCGGCGGCGCCAACGGCGTCGCGATTTTGTTGCCGCTGACGTTCACGATGCCGCCGACGTCGGCGATCATCCTCCTCACGTCGCTCTACTGGGGCGCGCTTTTCGGCGGCGCGATCACGTCCGTGCTCTTCAACATCCCGGGCGAGCCGTGGTCGGTGGCCACGACGTTCGACGGCTACCCGCTCGCTCGTCAGGGCAAGGGCGGGCAGGCGCTCACGGCGGCATTCACGTCGTCGTTCGTCGGCGCGTTCTTCTCGATCGTGCTGATCACGTTGTTCGCCCCGCTGCTCGCCGAGATCGCGCTGCGGTTCGGCCCGCCCGAGTTCTTCGCCATCCAGCTGCTGACGTTCTCGAGCTTCGTCGGCCTCGGTGGTGGCAATCCGCTCAAGTCGGTGGTCTCGATCCTGCTCGGCTTCATTCTGGGCGCCGTCGGGCTCGATATCGTCACCGGGCAGCTGCGCATGACGTTCGGCGTGACGGATCTCATGAAGGGCTTCGATTTCATCGTCGCCGTCATCGGCCTGTTCGGCATCGGCGAGATTCTCCTCTCGGTCGAGGAGGGGCTCACGTTCCGCGGCGCCGCGACAGGCATGAACCTGACGGTCGTCCTGCAGACGTGGAAGATCCTGCCGCGCTACGCGCGGACGTTCGTACGCGCCGCCTTCATCGGCTTCTGGATGGGCTTCAAGCCCGGCGGCGCGACGCCGGCGTCCTTCATGTCGTACGCGTTCGCCAAGCGGTTCTCGCGCCATCCCGAGCGTTTCGGCAAGGGCGAGCTCGAGGGCGTCGTCGCGCCCGAAACGGCGGCGCACGCCGCCGGCGTGGCCGCCATGCTGCCCATGATCACGCTCGGCATTCCGGGCTCGCCGACCGCGGCCGTCATGCTCGGCGGGCTGATCATCTGGGGGCTGCAGCCGGGACCGCTGTTGTTCACCGAGAAGCCCGACTTCGTCTGGGGCCTCATCGCGAGCATGTACACGGGCAACATCATCGGCGTGCTGATGGTTCTCGCCGGCGTGCCGCTGTTCGCCGCGATTCTGAAGATTCCGTTCGCGATCCTCACACCGCTCATCGTAGTCGTCTGCGCCATCGGCGCGTACGCCGTGCACTCGAGCATGATCGACGTGTGGTACATGGTCATCTTCGGCGTCGTCGGCTACGTCTTCAAGAAGCTCGACTATCCGCTCGCCCCCCTGGTGTTGGCCCTGGTGCTGGGCGATCTCGCCGAGAACGCGCTGCGCCAGAGCCTGATCATGTCGCAGGGCTCGCTCGGTGTGTTCTTCACGCGGCCCATCGCGTGTGCCATCACGGTCGTGGCGCTGTTCTTCCTCGGCATGCCGATCATCACGCCGTGGTGGCGCCGCCTGCGCGGACTGCCGCCGGCGTCGGGTGCTCCGGCCGAAGCCTGAGTCTGCGATGGCGTTGTTGGTCGAGCCGGAGTTCTGGGCGCGCTTGCTCGGTATCGGTGTCCTGAACCTGCTGCTGTCCGGAGACAATGCGCTCGTCATCGCGCTCGCCGTGCGTGCGCTGCCTCCGCGCCAGCGCCTCCTCGGTCAGATCTGGGGCGCGCTCGGCGCGGTCGCGCTGCGCGTCGGCTTCGTCGCGATCGTCACGCTGCTGCTTCGCGTGCCGCTACTCCAGCTGGTCGGCGGGCTGCTGCTGCTGTGGATCGCGGTGCGGCTCGTGAGACCGGAAAACGACGACGCAACCGGGACCCGTCATGGCTCCTCCCTCTGGGAGGCGATCTGGATCATCATCGTCGCGGACATCACAATGAGCCTCGATAACGTGCTCGCGATCGCCGCCGCCGCCAAGGGCGAGATGCTCCTCGTGGCCATCGGCATCGCGATTTCCCTGCCGATCGTGATCTGGGGCGCCGGCCTGCTCGCCCGATTGATGAACCGCTGGGTGTGGATCGTGTGGCTGGGCGGCGGCTTCCTCGCGTACGTCGCGGTGGAGATGGTATTCGAGGACAAGATGGTCCGCGGGTGGGTCGGCCCGGCGGGCGAGCACGTGAAGCCGGCGGTTTCGATCGCCGCCGGCGTGGTGGTGGCCGCGCTCGGGTGGTGGCTGTCGCGGCGGTCGCACGCCGCGGTGCCGGAGGACGTGTGAGATGGTCGAGGAGCCACGGCGTCGAAGCGCAGCGACCGACGAGAGTATGAGCATCGCGCCGATCAAATCGACGCGGATCTACCAGGAGATCGTCCGCCAGGTGAAGGCGATGATCGCCGAGGGCCGGCTGAAGAGCGGCGATCAGCTGCCTCCCGAGCGTGATCTCGCCGAGAAGTTCGTCGTCAGTCGCACCTCGGTGCGCGAGGCGCTCCGCGCACTGGAGAGCCTGGGTCTCGTCGACATCCGGCCCGGCGAGGGCACGTTCGTGCGTGAGGTCTCTGTGGACTCGCTGATCGAGCCGCTCGCCCTCATAATGCTGTCGCAACGCGCGGCCCTCGCGGAGCTGTTCGAGGCGCGACGCATGATCGAGCCCGCGCTCGCCGCGCTCGCGGCAGAGCGCGCGACACCCGAAGAGCTGCAAGAGATGGATCGCATCCTCGAAGCCCAGGCGAAGGAGGTCGCCGCGGGCCGCACCGGGCTCGAGCAGGACGCGGAGTTCCACGCCGCGATCGGCGCGGCCGCGCACAATCGCGCGATCACACGCATCGCGCACGCGGTGATGGACCTGCTGCGCCAGAGTCGCGAGGAATCACTGAACACGCCGGGACGGCCGACGCGCTCGCACGACGACCATCGTCGGCTGCTCGCGGCGATCCGGGCGCGCGACGCCGGCGCGGCGCGACGCGCGATGATCGAGCACCTCGAAGCGGTCGAGGCGCTCGTCCTCGGCGACGCGGCCGCGCGCCGCCCTGCGCGGTCGGAATCCGGGACACTGCCTTGACGGCTGTCGCCGGGGCTGGCTATACTGCGCCACCTATGACGCTGGCGTCGCCGGTTCTGTCGCTCGGGCTGATTCTGGGGCTGCTGTTGCCGGGCCTGCCCGGAGCGTCCGCGACGTAATCGAGCGCGGGACGCCACGGGCAGGAGCAAGCGCCCGTGGCCGAGACGACAGCAAGGGCCACGGGTCGCCGACCCGTGGCCCGTTTGGTTTGTGTCGTGGCGCGAGTGGAGTGAGGATCGAAGCCGGGGGGGCGAAACGTTGACAGTCATGCGCGGTATCCAATAGACTTGAAAGACTTTTTCGCTCATCGATCGACAGAGAGAGAGCGCGCTATGGCAACGACCAAGTACGTCTACTCGTTCGGCTCCGGCAAGGCGGAAGGCTCCTCCGTCATGCGCAACCTGCTCGGCGGCAAGGGATGCGAGCTCGCCGAGATGACGAACCTCGGGATTCCCGTGCCGGCCGGCTTCACGATCACGACGCAGGCCTGGGCGGCGTACAACCGGACTGGTCGTCAGTTCCCCGAGGGGCTGTGGGAGCAGGTCGCCCGCAGCCTCGAGCGTCTCGAGCAGGATGCGGGGCTCGTCTTCGGCGACCCGCGCCGCCCGCTGCTCGTCTCCGTGCGATCGGGCGCGCGCGTGTCGATGCCCGGCATGATGGAGACCGTCCTCAACCTCGGTCTCAACGACGAAACCGTCGAGGGGCTCGCCGCGTGGACCCACAACGAGCGCTTCGCGTGGGACTGCTACCGGCGGTTCATCACCATGTTCGGCGACGTCGTGCTCGGCATCCGCCGCGAAGCGTTCGACGAGCACCTCACCGCCACGAAGACGCGCCTCGGTGTGGCCACGGATCCGGAGGTCCCGGCCGCAGAGCTTCGCAAGCTCACCGAAACATACAAAGACGTCGTGGCGGCGCGCACGAATGCCCCGTTTCCTCAAGATCCGCGTGAGCAGCTACAGCTCGCGGTGCGCGCGGTCTTCGACTCCTGGTACGGCAAGAAAGCGATCGAATACCGCCGCATCAACCACATCCCCGGCGACTGGGGCACGGCCGTAACCGTCATGGCGATGGTGTTCGGCAACCTCGGCGACACGTCGGGCACCGGCGTCGGCTTCACGCGTGATCCGCGCACGGGCGAGCGCCACTTCTACGCGGAGTTTCTCGCGAACGCGCAGGGCGAGGACGTTGTGGCTGGGATTCGAACCCCCGAGCACATCGACGACCTCAAGCGGCGGATGCCGAAAATCTACGACGATCTGCTCGCCATCGCCGATCGGCTCGAGCGGCACTACAAGGACATGCAGGACATCGAGTTCACGATCCAGGAGGGCAAGCTCTACCTCCTGCAGACACGCGCCGGCAAGCGCTCGGCGGGCGCCGCGGTCAAGGTCGCCGTCGACCTCGTGCACGAGACCGTCATCGATCAGCACACCGCGCTGCTGCGCGTGAATCCACGTGACCTCGCCAGGCTGTTCGTTCCCCTGCTCGACCCGCGCGACAAGGACCGTGCCGTGGCGGCGGGACGACTGCTCGCGCGGGGCTTGCCTGCAGCGCCCGGTGGCGCCGTCGGGCAGGTGGTGTTCGACGCGGATCGCGCGGTCGAGCTCGCGCGCAACGGCCAGCAGGTCATCCTCGTGCGCCCCGAGACGTCGCCCGAAGACATCGCTGGGATGTACGCCGCGGAAGGAATCGTCACCGCGCGAGGCGGCCGGACGTCCCACGCCGCGGTCGTCGCGGTCGGCATGGGCAAGCCGTGCATCGTCGGCGCCAGCGGCATCGTCGTCGACGAACACCGACGGATGTTCGAGACGGGCGGGCGCGTCGTGCGGGAGGGCGACGTGATCGCGATCGATGGCGAGACCGGAGAGGTCCTGCTCGACTCGATCGAGCGGACGTCGCCGCAAGTCGGTAACGCCGCGCAGGAGTTTCTCGCGTGGGCGGACCGTTACCGCACGCTCGGCGTGCGCGCGAACGCCGACACCCCGGACGATGCGACGCGCGCGCGGGAGTTCGGTGCCGAAGGCATCGGCCTCGTGCGGACCGAGCACATGTTCTTCGCGGCGGAGCGCATCCCGATCGTCCGCGACATGATCATGGCCGCCGACGACGCCGAGCGGCGCTCGGAGCTGCGTGCGGCTCTCGAGAAGCTCAAGCCGTTCCAGCGGGAAGACTTCATCGGGATCTTCCGGGCCATGGACGGCCTGCCCGTCACGATCCGGTTGCTCGACCCACCGCTGCACGAGTTCCTCGCCAACCCGAAGGAGTACCGGGAGATGCTCGAGGAGCGCGCGCGGCTCGATGCGCTCGGGATCAACCCCGAGCGAAAGGCGCGCCTCGACGAGCGGCTCGCGAAGATCGACGAGCTGCGCGAAGCCAACCCGATGCTGGGCCACCGCGGCTGTCGTCTCGGCATCACGAATCCCGAGATCTACGGCATGCAGGTGGAGGCGATCATGGAAGCGGCCTGCATCGCCGCCGAGCAGGGCGTGAAGGTGGAGACGGAGATCATGATTCCGCTCACCGGCAGCGTCGGTGAGATGCGGACGACGTACGAGCAGACGAAGAAAGTCGCCGAAGGGGTCGTCGCGCGCATGGGCGTCCCCGTCAAGTACGCGGTCGGCACGATGATCGAGGTGCCGCGCGCCGCACTGCTCGCCGACAAAATCGCGCAGGACGCCGAGTTCTTCTCGTTCGGCACCAACGACCTCACCCAGATGACGTTCGGCTACAGCCGCGACGACGTCGCGAAGTTTCTCCCGGCGTATCTGCAGAAGGGGATCCTGCAGCACGACCCGTTTTCGGTGCTCGATCAGGAAGGGGTCGGCGAGCTGATCCGGATCGGCATCGAGCGCGGCCGGCGCACACGACCGGATCTCAAGATCGGTATCTGCGGCGAGCACGGCGGCGAGCCGACGTCGGTGGAGTTCTGTCACAAGGTGGGCATGACGTACGTGTCGTGCTCGCCGTTCATGATTCCGATCGCGCGGCTGTCGGCCGCGCAGGCGCGCCTGCGCGTCCGCGAGGCGTCGGCCGAAGGCGCGCCGAGTGCGTAGGGCCGAGCGGCGCCACGGCTTCGCCGGGGCGTCGCGAGCGTCGGGGGTTTGGGGCCCATTTCGGGGCCCCCAACAAGAAGGCGCGCCGAGTGCGTGAAGTGCGAGCAAGTGAAAGTGTTTGAGTGGGCGGTAGGAGGGCCACAGTGAAATTCCCAGGGGCGAGGATTGTGCTCGAGTGCCTGAAGCGGGAGGGCGTGGATATCGTCTTCGGCCTCCCCGGCGGCGCCGTGCTGCCGATCTACGACGCGCTGTACGACTTCGAGGGCCTGCGCCACATCCTCGTCCGGCAGGAGGCGGCCGCCGGGCACGCGGCCGAGGGCTATGCGCGCGCGACCGGCAAGGTCGGTGTCTGTCTGGTGACGTCGGGACCCGCGTGCACCAATCTGGTGACCGCGCTGCAGGACGCGATGATGGATTCGATTCCCATTGTCGCCTTCACGGGGCAGGTGCCGACCCACCTCATCGGCAACGATGCGTTCCAGGAGGCCGACAACGTCGGCATCACGCGATCAGCCACCAAGCACAACTTCCTGGTGAAGGACGGTAAGGACCTCGGCCCGATCATCCGCGAGGCGTTTCACATCGCGCAGACCGGCCGACCCGGTCCCGTCCACGTCGACCTGCCGAAGGACATTCTCGTGAAGGAGGCGGAGCTCGTCTGGCCGGAGCGTGTCGTTATGCGCTCGTACAATCCGAACTACGACGGTCACATCGGGCAGATCCGCCGCGCGGCGCGGGCGATGGTGCGCGCGCGACGACCCGTGCTGTACGTGGGCGGGGGTGTCATCTCCGCCGACGCCCACGCCGAGCTGCGCGAGCTGGCGGAGCTCGTCGAAATTCCCGTGACGACGACGCTCATGGGCCTCGGCGCATTTCCCTCGGAGCACCCGCTCTCGATCGAGATGCTCGGCATGCACGGCACGTACTACGCGAACATGGCCGTGCACCACTCGGATGTGCTGATCGCGGTGGGCGCGCGCTTCGACGATCGCGTCACCGGCAAGGTCGACGCCTTCGCGCCGAACGCCGAGATCATCCACATCGACATCGACCCCTCGTCGATTTCCAAGAATATCAAGGTCGACGTGCCGATCGTGGGCGACTGCCGCCGCGTGCTGCGCGCGCTCGTCGAAGCGGTGCGCGAGGAGATGAAGACGGGGGCCGACGGCCGCGAGGCGCGCCGTCCGTGGCACGCGCAGATCGCCGACTGGAGGAAGGCACACCCGCTGCAGTACGAGTGGAATGACGACGTCATCAAGCCCCAGTACGTGATCCAGGAGATCTCGAATCTCACGCGTGGCGAGGCGATGATCGTCACCGGCGTCGGCCAGCATCAGATGTGGGCCGCGCAGTACTACAAGTTCAAGTATCCGCGCGCGTGGTTCACCTCCGGCGGGCTCGGCACGATGGGCTACGGGCTGCCGACCGCGATGGGCGTCCAGGCCGCGCATCCGGGTCGGCAGGTCATCAACATCGATGGCGACGGCTCGTTTGCCATGAACAGCCAGGAGCTCGCCACGTGCTTCACCGAAAAGCTGCCGGTGAAGACGGTCATCATCAACAACAGCGGGCACGGTATGGTCCGGCAGTGGCAACGCATCATCTACAAGGAACGCTACTGCGCGATCGACCTGCCCGGCATTCCGGACTGGGTCAAGCTGGCCGAGGCCTACGGCTGCGTCGGCCTGCGCGTGACCAAGCCGAGCGAGGTCGTCCCGGCGCTGGAGAAGATGCTCAGCACGCCGGCGCCCGTGGTGTTGGACGTCTGTGTGGACAAGGATGAGTGCGTGTTCCCGATGGTCCCGGCCGGGGGCGCGAACACGGACATGATCCTGGCCCCACCGACGCGCGAGGTGCGTGACCGCGCCGAGAAGTCCCAGACGGGGTTTTGACATATGAGTCTCAACGGCAGTCACGAGCCTCGGAAGCACACGATCTCGGTCCTCGTGGAGAACAAGTTCGGCGTGCTGTCGCGCGTGGCCGGTCTGTTCTCCGCGCGCGGATACAACATCGAGAGCCTGTCGGTGGGCGAGACGCTCGATCCGACGGTATCGCGGATGACGCTCGTCGTCACCGGCGACGAGTTCGTGATCGAGCAGGTGATGAAGCAGCTGCACAAGCTCATCGATGTCATCAAGGTGAACGACCTGACCGACGAGAGCCACGTCGAGCGAGAGCTCATGCTCATCCGCGTCAATGCGGAGCCGCAGCACCGCTCGGAGATCATGCGCACGGCCGACATCTTCCGCGCCAAGGTCGTCGACGTCACCCCGCAGTCGTTCGTGCTCGAGGCGACGGGCGACGACGGCAAGCTCGAGGCGCTCATCGAGCTGCTGCGGCCCATGGGGATCCAGGAGCTCGTCCGCACGGGCAAGGTCGCGATCTCGCGTGGTCCCAAGACGCGCGTGCGCCGGGCCGAGCCGACGAAGCGCCCGCGCGTGTCGGAAGACCCGCGGGTGGTCGGCTTCGCGGACTAACGCACGATTCACAGAGTTCACAGAAAGGACAACGCATGCCGGCGAAGATCTACTACGACCAGGACGCCGATCTCGGCCTGCTCCGAGGCAAGAAGATCGCGATCATTGGCTATGGCAGCCAGGGCCACGCGCACGCGCTGAACCTCAAGGACTCGGGGCAGGACGTGGTCGTCGGTCTCTACCAGGGCAGCAAGTCGTGGCCGAAGGCCGAGAAGGATGGGCTCAAGGTCGCGCCGGTCGCCGACGCCGCAAAAGCGGGCGACGTCGTCATGATCCTCCTGCCCGACCAGACACAGCGGCAGGTATTCGAGGAGGCAATCCGGCCGGGCCTGGCCAAGGGCAAGATGCTGATGTTCGCGCACGGTTTCAACATCCACTTCAATCAGGTCGTCCCGCCGCCCGACGTCGACGTGACGATGATCGCGCCCAAGGCGCCCGGCCACGTCATGCGCGATCTGTTCACGCAGGGGCCCGGCGTTCCGGCGCTCGTCGCCGTCCAGCAGGACGTGAGCGGCAAGGCGCGGGACCTCGCGCTGGCTTACGGACGCGGCGTGGGCTGCACGCGCGCCGGCGTCATCGAGACGACGTTCAAGGAAGAGACCGAGACCGACCTGTTCGGCGAGCAGACGACGCTGTGCGGTGGCGTCTCGCACCTGATCAAGGCCGCGTTCGAGACGCTCGTCGAGGCCGGCTACCAGCCCGAGGTCGCGTACTTCGAGTGTATGCACGAGATGAAGCTCATCGTCGACCTGTTCTACCAGGGCGGGCTCGCGTACATGCGGTACTCGGTCTCCGACACCGCGGAGTACGGCGACTACACCCGCGGCCCGCGCGTGGTGAGCGAGGAGACGAAGAACGAGATGAAAAAGATCCTGGGTGAGATCCAGTCCGGTCAATTCGCGCGCGAATGGGTGCTCGAGAACCAGGCGAATCGCGCGGGATTCCTCGCCATGCGACGCCGAGACGCAGACCACCAGATCGAGGAAGTGGGCAAGCGGCTACGCTCGATGATGTCCTGGATCAAGCCGCCGAGGATGTAGGTATGCGGAAGCTTCCCATCGCGCGCGAAGGTTGGCCGTTCATCGCGGGCTCGGCGGTGGTGGCGGCCGGGCTCACGCTGATCGGCCGGCGCCGGCTCGCGCTGCCCTTCTGGGCGGCGTCACTGGCCTCGCTCGGCTTCTTCCGTGATCCCGAGCGCGACGTTCCGATCGTGGCCAGCGGCGTGCTGGCGCCCGCCGACGGTCGCGTGCTCGGCGTCGAGGATGCGGTCGACCCGTTCGTGGGCCCGGCGACCCGTGTGTCGATCTTTCTCTCGCCGCTCGACGTTCACGTCAACCGCGCGCCGATCAGCGGCCTCGTCGTCGACGTCATCTACACGCCGGGGCGGTTCGTGGCGGCCTACGATCCGGACGCGGCCGACAACGAGCGGTGCGCGGTGCGCCTGCAGGGGGACGCTACGCGGGTCACCGTGGTGCAGATCGCCGGCGTGGTCGCGCGGCGTATCGTCTGCCGCGTCGGGCCGGGTGACAAGCTTGCCGCCGGCGAGCGGTTCGGCATGATCCGGTTCGGCTCGCGGACCGACTGCTACGTGCCCCGCGGGAGCGACGTGCGCGTGCGGCCGGGCGACCATGTCGTCGGCGGCGTCACGGTGATCGGGATGCTGGCGTGATCCCGAGACGACACGGCCCCAAGCGCGCCCGTCGGCGGCCGTGGTCCGAGCTGCGCGAGCGGCGCGGCCGGACCGTGTTCCTGCTGCCGAGCCTGCTGACGACGGGCAATCTGTTCTGCGGCTTCTTCGCGATGCTGCTGACCGTCGACGAGCGGTACGCCGAGGCGACGCTCGCGATCTTCGTCGCGATGATCATGGACATGCTCGACGGCCGCGTCGCGCGGCTCATGCGCGCGACGAGCCAGTTCGGGGTCGAGTACGATTCGATCGCCGACGTGGTGTCGTTCGGGGTGGCGCCGGCATTCTTGCTCTACTCGTTTGCGCTGCGCGACCTCGGCCGGCCCGCGTGGTTCGCGGCGTTTCTCTTCGTCATCTGCGGCGCGCTCCGGCTCGCGCGCTTCAACGTGATCACCGGGAACACCGACAAGCGGTACTTCGTCGGTCTGCCCATTCCCGCCGCGGCCGCCGTGGCGTGCTCGCTGGTGATCCTGCTCCAGGGGCAGGAGCTCGCGGGCTGGATGCACGTGGCCGTCGCGGTCATCACGTATCTCGTCTCGCTGCTCATGGTGTCGACCTTCCGCTATTGGAGCTTCAAGAACTTCGACTGGGTTCGACGCCCGCCCGTACAGACGCTGCTCATCGTCGTGCTGGCCGGGATGATCGTGGCCACCAAGCACGAGATCCTGCTCTTTCTCGTGTTCGGCGGTTACGCCGCGTCCGGTCCGGTGTGGTGGCTGATCGCGGGCCGCGCGCCGGCGACCGCGCTGGGCGAGGCGCCGGCCAAGGACCATTCGTGACACGCAAGGAAGAAGGACAGGGGGAGAAGGCCATGGATCGCGTCATCATCTTCGACACCACGCTTCGCGACGGCGAGCAATCACCCGGCTTCTCGATGAATACGATGGAGAGGCTGGAGATGGCCCGACAGCTCGCACGCCTGAACGTGGACGTCATCGAGGCGGGGTTTCCGATCTCCTCGGACGAGGACTTCGAGGCGACGCGCGAGGTCGCGCGGCAGGTCGGGACGCTGACCGGCGCGCCGTCCATCTGCGGCCTGTCCCGCGTGGGCCTCGGCGACATCGACCGATGCTGGGAAGCGGTGAAGTACGCGACGCGGCCGCGCATTCACACGTTCGTCGCGACCTCGGACATCCACCTCAAGTACAAGCTCCGCAAGTCGCGCGCCGAGGTGATGAAGGCGGCCGTCGAGGCGGTCCGGCACGCGCGCGCCTACTGCGAGGATGTCGAGTTCTCACCGGAGGACGCCTCGCGCTCGGACTTCGACTACATGTGCGACGTGCTCGAGGCGTGCGTCGATGCCGGCGCGCGCACGATCAACATCCCCGATACGGTCGGCTACGCGATCCCGCGCGAGTGGGGCGAGCGCATTACCCGCATCCAGGAGCGGCTCAAGCGGCACGCCGGCAAGTACGTGCTGTCCGTGCACTGCCACAACGATCTCGGGCAGGCCGTGGCCAACTCGCTGGTGGGCGTCATGAACGGCGCGCGGCAGATCGAGTGCACCATCAACGGCATCGGCGAGCGCGCCGGCAACGCCTCGCTCGAAGAGGTCGTGATGGCGCTCCGGACGCGCAAGGACTACTTCGGTGTCGAGACCGGGGTGCGCACTGAGGAAATCTTCCGCACCTCGCGGCTACTGTCGCACATCACGGGCGTGCACGTGCAGCCCAACAAGGCCATCGTCGGCGAGAACGCGTTCGCGCACGAGGCCGGCATCCATCAGGACGGCGTCCTCAAGGAGAAGCTCACCTATGAGATCATGAAGCCCGAGGACATCGGCCGGCCGTCGAACAAGCTGGTGCTCGGCAAGCACTCCGGCCGCCACGCGCTCGCCGCGCGTCTGAAGGATCTGGGCTTCGATCTCGCCGGCTCGGACCTCGATCGTGCCTTCAAGGGCTTCAAGGATCTCGCCGACAGAAAGAAAGAGGTCTACGACGAGGACCTCATCGCGATCGTCACCGACGAAGCGACGCAGAGCGACGCCGTGTACCAGCTCGAATACCTGCACGTCATCAGCGGCACGGGCGTGATCCCGTCGGCGACGGTGAAGCTCAAGAAGGACGGCGAGTCGTATCAGGACTCGGGCGTGGGCGACGGCCCCGTCGATGCGGCGCTGGCGGCGATCGACGCGATCACCGGGCTCAAGGGGCGGCTGCAGGACTATGCGATCCGTGCGGCCACGTCCGGCAAGGACGCGCTCGGGGAAGTCGCCGTGAAGGTCGACTTCGACGGCACCCTCGTGGCGGGGAAGGGCTCGTCGACGGACGTCATCGAGGCCAGCGCGCGCGCGTACCTGAGCGCGCTGAACCGCATGTTGCAGTCGGGGCAGCGCACCAAGGAAGCCGGCGGAGTCTGAGTCGGTGCCGACCTATAAGATCGCGGTTCTGCCGGGCGACGGGATCGGGCAGGAGGTTACGCCCGAGGCGGTCCGGGTGCTCCAACGCGTGGGCAAGCGCGTCGGCGTGGCGTTCGAGTTCGAGAACGCGCTCATCGGCGGCAGCGCGATCGATGCGACGGGCCAACCGCTGCCGCCCGAGACGCTCACGCTGTGCCGCGGTGCCGACGCGATTCTGTTCGGCGCGGTGGGCGGCCCGAAGTGGGACAACCTGCCTCAGGAGCAGCGGGCCGAGCGCGGACTCCTCGCGCTCCGCAAAGAGCTCGATCTGTACGCCAATCTGCGGCCGGCAATGTGCTTTCCCACGCTCGTGGACGCCTCCCCGCTCAAGCGCTCGGTCGTGGAGGGGACGGATCTGATGGTGATCCGCGAGCTGACCGGCGGGCTGTATTTCGGCGAGCCACGCGGCCGGGAATCGTTCGCCGACGGGGGCGAGCGTGCCGTGAATACGATGGTGTACACGACGCGGGAAATCGAGCGGGTGGCCCGCGTCGGCTTCGAGGTGGCTCGAAAGCGTCGGCGGCGCCTGGCGTCGGTCGACAAGTCGAATGTGCTCGTGGTCTCCCAGCTCTGGCGCGAGGTCGTGACGCGCCTCGGTAAGGAGTATCCCGACGTCGCCCTGGAGCACGTGCTCGTCGACAACTGCGCAATGGCGCTCGTCCACAAACCGACGTCGTTCGACACGATCGTCACCGAAAACACCTTCGGCGACATCCTGTCGGACGAGGCCGCCATCCTCGCCGGCTCGATGGGCATGCTTCCGTCCGCGTCGCTCGGACCGGCGTCCGCAAACGGTCGGAACGTCGGCCTCTACGAGCCTGTGCACGGCACCGCGCCGGACATCGCCGGCAAGGGCATGGCCAATCCGCTTGCCGCGATTTTGTCCGCGGCACTGCTGCTGCGGTACTCTCTGAATATGAGCGAGGCCGCCGGCCGGATCGAGGCGGCCGTGCAGCGCGTGCTCGATCAGGGGCGCCGCACCGCCGACATCGCGCGGGGCGGCGACAAGGTGCTGGGCACGCGCGAGATGGGCGATCACGTCGTGCGAGAGCTGGAGGTCTGATGGCTTCAGGAGTGACGGTTGCGGTCGTCGGCGCCACGGGCGCCGCCGGGCAGACGACGCTGAAGATCCTCGAGGAGCGGAAATTTCCCGTGCGCGAGCTGCGCGTGTTCGCGTCCGAGCGCTCCGTCGGCAAGCCGCTGAGCTTCGCCGGCGAGTCGCTGCGCGTCGCACGCGTCGAGCCGTCCGCCTTCAAGGGCGTCGACATCGCCATCTGCGCGGCGGGGACGGCGCAGTCGAAGGAATACGCGCCGATGATCGCGAAGGTGGGCGCTGTCGTCGTCGACAAGTCGAACGCCTGGCGGATGGACCCCGCGGTCCCGCTCGTCATCCCGGAGATCAACGCGCACGCGGTGAAAATGCATCGTGGCATCGTTGCGTCGCCGAACTGCACGACGATCGTGGCCGTCATGCCGCTCAAGCCGCTGCACGACGCGGGCCGCATTCGACGCGTCGTCGCCACGTCGTACCAGTCGGTCTCCGGCGCCGGCGTGAACGGCATCGAGGATCTGCGGGCGCAGACGCTCGCCTGGGCGAAGGGCGAGCCGATGGTGCCGCACCATTTCGCGCACCGGATCGCATTCAACCTCATTCCCGCGATCGACCGGTTCGCGCCCGACGGGTACACGGGGGAGGAGTGGAAGCTCGTCAACGAGACGCGGAAAATTCTCGAGGCGCCGGACTTGCTGGTGTCGCCGACGACGGTCCGCGTGCCCGTCTTCACGTGCCACTCGGTTGCGGTGAACGTCGAGACCGAAGAGAAGATCACCGCCGAGCGGGCCCGCGAGCTGTTCGGTCGATTCCCCGGCCTCAAGCTCTGGGACGATCCCGCGCAGCAGCGCTACCCGATGCCGGTCGATGTCGAGGGGCAGGACGATTGCTGGGTCGGCCGCATCCGCGAGGACCTCTCCAACCCGCGCGGTCTGAACTTCTGGGTCGTGGGCGATCAGCTTCGGAAGGGAGCGGCGACGAACGCCGTGCAGATCGCCGAGCTCCTGCTCGGCACGTAGCGCCGGCGCTCCGTGGAGATCGCGCGATGAACGCGCTGCGCCGCGCGTACCGTCGGCGGTTCGGTCACCACGGACGCTTCAATCTTGCGGTCGTCCTCACGATCGTCTTCGTGGCCTGGGTGATCGTTCCCGCCGTCGCGCGCTTTGTCAACGCGTGGGCGGGGTACGCGCCGGTGGCATACGAGCCAAAGGACCTCGAGCGCCAGACGTGGCTGGAGCGTCGCACGGCAGACGCGCTTTTGGGACGGTTCGAGTGGACCGACTTCGTTGGTGTCGCGCTCTTTGTCGTCGTCGCTGCGGTCTGGTTGACGCTCGTGCCCGACCGCGCGCCGCGACGTCGCCTGCCACAATAGCCACGCGCACGTTCCGCCTCGTCGTCGCGTACGACGGCACGGACTTCCACGGCTGGCAGCTGCAGCCGGACGTGGCCACGGTTCAGGGCGCGTTGCTCGACGCCGCGCGACGCTTTCTCGGAGCCGAGGCGCGCGTGCTCGGCGCCAGTCGAACCGACGCGGGCGTCCACGCTCTTGGGCAGACGGCTTCGCTGGCCATCACGGCCGACCTGCCGTCCGCGGCGGTTCAGGCGGCACTCAATGCGGCCCTGCCGCCGAGCGTGCGCGTTCTCGAGGCGCGAACGGCGCCGCCCGGGTTCGACGCCCGCCGCGCGGCAGTCGGCAAGCGATACCTGTACCTGCTCGACAACGGGCCGATCGCCGATCCGCTGCGCCGACGCTACGCGTGGCACGTCCCAGGGACGCTCGATTTGCTGCGCATGCGCGCGGCGCTGAGCCTCGCGCGCGGCCGCCACGACTTCAGCGCGTTCTGCGCGGCTCCCGGTCGCGACGCCGAGCCGACGTGCCAGGTGCACGCCGTGCACGTCCTTCGGCGTCGCGCATTCGTGGTCGTGCTGATCGCGGCGAACCGTTTCCTGCATCACATGGTGCGCAACCTCGTCGGCAGCGCCATCGAGGTGGCCCGCGACGCCCGCCCCGTCGATTGGATGGCTGAGGTCCTCGCCTCACGCGATCGCAAACTCGCCGGCCCGACCGCTCCCGCCCACGGACTCGTCCTCCTCCGTGTCCGCTACCCCCGTGCCCCCTGATGGCCGGCACGCGGGCCGGTAGGCCGTCGCCCGGGTGGCGCCGGTGCTGGTGCCGAGAGCCGGACGGAGTGGGACCGTACGAATCGGGGCTAGAATAACGAGGCATGCGGACGTACGTCAGCGTGCGGGGCGGGCGCGTCAGCGAAGTGGCCGGCGACGTCGTGCGCGAGCAGCCGCTGACCATCTACGTGAACGGCGAGAAATTCCTCACCGTGCTCTGCTCGCCGATGATGCTCGAGGCGCTGGTCGTCGGCTACCTCTGGATGGAGAAGGTCATCGGCGGCCTGGGCGACATCTCGCAACTGGATGTGTCCGCGGTCGACGGGCGCGCCGACGTCACGCTGACGCACCCGGTCACGCTGCCGAGCGAGCGCATCCTGACGTCGGGATGCGGCGGCGGCATCACGTTTCGCATCGACCACCGCCTGTTTCCCCGCCTCGACTCGTCGCTGCGCGTCCGCCCCGCCGTGCTCGCGGACGGGATGAAGCAGTTGTTTCAGGCCGCGACACACTATCAGCGGTCGCGCGGTATCCACGGTGCCGGCCTCTCCGACGGCTCACGACTGCTCGTCGTCGCGGAGGACGTCGGGCGGCACAACGCGGTGGACAAGGTCACAGGGCAGGCGCTCCTCGAGGGCATTCCGACGCGCGACCGCATCTTGCTTTCCACGGGTCGCATCTCCTCCGAGATGTTGCTCAAGGCCGCACGGATGGGCGTGCCGATCGTCGCCTCGCGCACGTCGCCGACGGAGATGGCGGTTGCGCTCGCCGAGCAGCTGAACGTCACCGTCGTCGGCTACGTGCGGCCCGACAGCCTCAACCTCTACGCGGGCGACGCGGTCGTTCTCGACGCCCAGCCGGCGTCGCATGCCTGAGCAACCGGCCGAGCCCGTCGAATCGGCGGCCGCGAAGGCGTTCAAACGCCGCTTCGGCGGCAAGGACAAGGGACGGAACAAGCGCGACGACTACGCGCTCGATCTCTTTCGCGAGGCCGAGGCCTATCTGGACGACGCCGAGCGCGTCAACGGGCTCCTCCGTGAGCTCGGCAAGCTGTACAACCCGCTGATCGATGCCCCGATCGTGGATCTCGAGACCCGCCAGGCGATCATGCTCCGAATTCGAGGCGGCAAGCGCGACGAGGCGGCGAGGCTTCTTGACGACCGGCGACGCTTGTATGCTCCGATGGAGCAGCCAGACGACTCGCGCTTACGTTCACAAGAACAGTGGGATACGCGCTAGTAACGTTGACAGGGCCGGTCTGACCAGCCTAGGATGCCTGCCAAAGGTGGGCCGAGTATGATGCCGAAACCATCGCGCAGGAGGCCAGGCCGATGAGCCTCACCGAGTCACTTCATCAGGATCGGCACGTCGTCGTCGCCGTCGATCTCAGCCGCAACACGGTCCGCCTCAAGGGAACCGCCGACGCCTGTACCGACATCTCGTGCTCCGAGCAGACCATCGTCCTTGCGGATGACGCCGGCGGCCGGGCTGGCCTGGCGATGCTGCACGCCGGCGACATCGTGAAGCTCGAGGGACCCCCCACGAGCCCGCAGCGCATCGTCGTGCTGCGTCGCGTGTGGGACGAGCTATCGACTCCCGAGTGGTGACAAGGAGGCTTCGATGAGCCTTTCACGCCGTGACTTCCTGAAATATGGAGGAGCCACCGCCACCGCCGGCGCGCTTGGCACGGGTGTCGACATGCTTGCGGTCGAAGCGGCGGCGGTGACGCTCAAGATCAAGGAAGCGCAGGCGCACGCGGGCGTGTGTCCGTACTGCGCGGTCGGCTGCGGTCAGCTGATCTACTCCAAGGACAACAAGATCATCGACATCGAGGGGAATCCCGATACCCCGCACACGCTGGGCCGGCTTTGCCCAAAGGGTGCGGCGACGATCCAGTTGTCCAACAACCCGCTGCGCCCAACCAAGGCGCTCTACCGCGCGCCCGGCTCGGACAAGTGGGAAGAGAAACCGATCGCGTGGATGTACGACGAGATCGCGAAGCGGTATCACGACGCCCGCGAGAAGTACTTCATCGAGAAGGAAAAGGACAAGGACGGCAAGGACGTCACCGTCAATCGGCTCGAGGCGATCGCCTCGCTGGGCTCCGCCTGTATCGACAACGAGGAGTGTTACCTGCTGTCGAAGCTGAACCGAACGTTCGGGATCGTCTACCACGAGCATCAGGCCAGGGTCTGACATAGCGCTACGGTCCCAGCTTTAGGGACCACGTTCGGTCGCGGGGCGATGACGACGAACCTGATCGACATCCAGAACACCGATGTCATCATGATCACGTCCAACATGGCCGAGAATCACCCCGTCGGCTTCCAGTGGGTGATGAAGGCCAAGGAGCGCGGCGCGAAAGTCATCCACGTCGACCCGCGCTACACGCGCACCAGCGCGGCCGCGGACATCCACGTGCCGCTGCGGTCGGGCACGAACATCGCGTTCTTCGGTGGCCTGATGAGCTACGCCATCGAGAAGAACCTGTTCTTCAAGGACTACGTCGTCCACTACACGAACGCCTCGTTCCTGCTCGATCCCGAGTTCAAGAACGCCACGGAGCTGAACGGGTTGTTCGCGGGGTTCGACGCGGGCAAGAAGTCGTATGACCGAGCGACGTGGAAGTACCAGCTCGACGGCGAGGGCAATCCGAAGCGCGATCTGACGCTGCGCGATCGGAACACCGTCTTCCAGCACCTCAAACGTCACTACAGCCGCTACACCCCGGCGATGGTCGAGAAGGTCTGCGGCATCCCGGCGAAAAAATTCGAAGAAGTCGCGCAGCTGTTCTGCAGCACGTCCGGTCCGGACAAGACGGGCACCGTCACCTATGCGCTGAACCTCACCCAGCACACCAACGGCGTCGAGAACATCCGCGCGTTGTGCATGCTCCAGCTGCTGCTCGGCAACATCGGCCGCCCGGGCGGCGGGATCGTCGCGCTCCGTGGCCACGCCAACGTGCAAGGAGCGACCGACCTCGAACTCCTGTACCACGAGCTGCCCGGCTACATGGCCGTCCCGTTGCGCGACCCACACCCGGATCTCAAGACCTACCTGGAAAAGGAGACGCCGAAGGGCGGCTACTGGACGAACAAGCCGAAGTTCTTCGTCAGCTTGCTAAAGGCGTTCTACGGGGATGCCGCGACGAAGGACAACGACTTCGGCTATCACTGGATCCCCAAACGCGCGTCGGCCGACGCCTACAGCCACCAGCACATGTTCGTCGACATGTACAACGGGATCATCAAGGGCTTCCTGGCGGACGGGCAGAACCCGGCCGTGGGCGGGCCCAACGCGAAGCTGGCGCGCGCCGCCATGCAGCGTCTGGATTGGCTCGTGGTCGTCGACATCTTCCTCACCGAGACCGCCGAGGTGTGGAAGGAACCCGGCGTCAATCCAAAGGACATCAAGACGGAGGTGTTCTTCATTCCGGCGGCGCCGGCCGCCGAGAAGGACGGCAGCCTCACCAACACCATGCGCCTGATCCAGTGGCACGAGAAGGCGGTCGATCCGCCGGGCGACGTGCAAAGCGATGCGCAGTTCGTCTGCACGCTCGCCCATCGCCTGCAGAAGCTCTACGCGGGGAGCACGAAGGAACGCGACAAGGGTTTTCTCGCCGCGAGCTTCAAGTATGGCGACAAGCCCGATCATCCCGAGATGGTGCAGGTCCTCAAGGAGATCAACGGCGCGGCGACCGAGGACATCACGGACAAAGACGGCAAGGTCCTCTACAAGAAGGGCCAGGCCATCGCGTCGTTCGCGCAGCTGACCGACGACGGCAAGACGACGTCGGGCTGCTGGATCTACACCGGCGTGATCAACGAGACGCCGGACGGCAAGCTCGTCAACAAGGCGGCCGGCCGCAAGCCCACCGACGCCAACGACTACCTCGCGCACGGCTGGGGGTTCGCCTGGCCGGCCAACCGCCGCATCCTCTACAACCGCGCGTCGGCCGACCTCAACGGAAAGCCGTGGAGCGAGAAGAAGAAGCTGATCTGGTGGGATCCGACGGTCGCGGGCGCCAAGCCCGAGGACAAGCCGGGCAAATGGGTCGGCCTCGACGTGCCGGACTTCAACCCGCTCCTGGCCCCCGACGCGAAGAACGGCGACAAGCCGTTCATCATGCGGGCCGACCTGGTCGGCGGATTCTTCGGCCCGCTCAACGACGGCCCGTTCCCCGAGCACTACGAGCCGGTCGAGTCGCCGACGAAGAATCTTCTGTCCAAGCAGCAGATCAATCCGGTCGCGAAGATCTGGAACGTGCCCGACCAGAAGAACGAGCTCGCTCCGGTGGGCTCGAAAGATTATCCGTACGTCATCACGACGTACCGGCTCACCGAGCATCACCTCTCGGGCGTCATGTCGCGATATCTGCCCATGCTCGCGGAGCTGCACTACTCGCACTTCGCCGAGATCAGCCACGAGCTCGCCAAGGAGCTGGGCATCAACAACGGCGACATGGTCACGGTCACGAGCCCGCGCGGCAAGATCCACGTGAAGGCGATGGTGACCAACCGGATCACGCCGTTCATCATCGACGGCAAGACCGTGCATCAGATCGGCGTGCCCTGGCACTGGGGCTGGAAGGGCGTCGATCAGCTTCCCGGCAGCAAGGGCGACATCACCAACGATCTCTCGGCCACCGTGGGCGACCCCAACGTCTATATCCAGGAGACGAAAGCCTTCGTCTGCAACGTGAAGAAGGGGGTGGTGTAGCCATGGCACGCACGCTGGCGATGTTCACCGACACGTCGCTGTGTATCGGCTGTCGCGCGTGCCAGGTGGCGTGCAAGGAGTGGAACGAGCTCGGGTTGGAGGCGCCCGAGTGGACGGGAACGTACCAGAACCACGCGCACTTCACGGACAAAACGTACCGTCTCGTCCGATTCGTCGAAGCGCCGGGGGCCAAGCCGAATGGTGACCTGGCCTGGCTGCTCATGTCCGACGTCTGCAAGCACTGCGCACAGGCCGGGTGCCTCGAGGCGTGCCCGACCGGCGCGATCCATCGAACGGAGTACGGGACCGTCAACATCAACCAGGACGTCTGCAACGGCTGCCGCTACTGCGTGGCGTCGTGCCCGTTCGGGGTCGTGTCGTTCAACGAGCAGACGGGCACCGCCAAGAAGTGCACCTTCTGCAACGATCGCATCCACAACGGTCTCGGGCCCGCGTGCGCCAAGGCATGCCCGACAGAATCGATCCAGTTCGGCTTCCGCGACGAGCTCGTGGCCAAGGCGAACAAGCGCGTCGAAGCGCTGAAGGGCATGGGCTTCAAGGACGCGCAACTCTACGGCGCGGACAGCGGCGGCTTCCTCGGTGGCCTGAACGCCTTCTTCCTCTTGCTGGCGAAGCCGGCGACGTACAACTTGCCGGAGAATCCGCAGCGCCCGCAGCGCCACGTCGTCGTCGATTCGCTGCTGTCGATCGGCTCGGCCATTCTCGTCGGCGTCGGCGCGCTGCTCGCCTTCCGCGAGCGCGGAAAGGGGGGCGAGTGATGCTGAAGATCCCCGGCTGGGAGACGTCCATCATCTGGTACTTCTTCCTGGGTGGCATCGCGGGCGGCGCTTACTTCACGGCCGCCATCGCGGAAAACTTCGGCTCGGTGCGGGATCGCGCGGTGGCCCGCGTGGGCTACCTCGTGGCGCTGCCGCTCGTCGCGATCTGCGGGGTGTTGCTGATCGCCGATCTCGGCGTCCCCACGCGCTTCCTGAACATGGTCCTCCGCTTCAAGTTCTGGGATCCGATGTCGATTGGCGCGTGGGCGGTCGGCATCTTCGGGCTATTCACGTTCGTGTCCGCGGTGCTCTCGTTCAGCGCCTCGGAGGCGACAGCTGCGCTCCGGCGTAAGGTTGCCCTTGTCGGCATGCTCTTCGGCTTCTTCCTCGCAAGCTACACGGGCGTGCTGCTCAGCAACTCCGCGATGCCGTTCTGGGCGGACGCGCGGATCATGGGCGCGCTGTTCCTGGCTTCGGGCGGCTCGACGGGCATGGCGGCGATCGCGCTCATCATGTTCTTCACCGGTCGCACGCCCGGCGAGAGCTGGCACAAGATTGAAATCGCCGATCGCTACTCGCTCGTCATCGAGATCCTGGTGCTCGCGCTGTTCCTCGCCCTGCTTGGGGCCGCCGCACAGCCGATCACGCACGGTCATTACGCGGCGCTGTTCTGGGGTGGCCTCGTAGGCGCGGGGCTGATCGTCCCGCTCATCCTGAATCTCATCGGCGGTCGCGTGCGCGCGATCGGCGCGGTCTCGGCAGTGCTCGTGCTGGTCGGCGGCTTCATCCTGCGCTACGTCATCGTCATGTCGATCCAGGGGTAAGCGACGACCCTTCCGGGCAAGGGGGGGCCGCGTCGTCGTCCCCCCTTCTGTTGTTCGTGAAGACCTTCCGCGATCTCGCGTTCAACGGCGAGGCATGACCGATCTGCGGGACGCGTGGCGCGAGCTGCTCGAGCGACGACAGGCGTTCGCTGCGAGTCTCACGCCCTACGATGAGCTGCTCGAGGGCTGGAGCGCGTGGAGGCCGCCACGCCGGTCACCGACATGGTCGCCACGCGAGTGCCGTGAAGCGTGGACGAGCGGTGTCCCTTTGGCGGCGTACGCGTCACCACCGCTCGACGCACCGGCGCTCGAGGACCTGCTGGGCGCGGCGATGGAGGACGTAGCCGCCGTCGACCCATCACGTGCGCCCGCGTTGCAACGCCTCGCCGGCGCGTGGGACGCGCGCGCCCTCGGTCCCGAGTCGCTCCTGCCGCGGCGCGACGGAATCGGCGACGGCGCGGTCGAAGCCGCGAGCGGCCTCGATCCGGCGGCCGTGACATTCCTCGCCTACGCGACGCTGCGACCCGCGCTCGAAGCCTGGCTGACCGGCGCACGCGCGCATTTCAACGACACCGACTGGGGCCGCGGTGTGTGTCCGTTCTGCGGTGCGCCCCCCGGCTGGGTCGACGTGATCGAGGGCGGTCATCGCCGCCTCGCGTGTCACTTCTGTGGCGGTGCGTGGGGATTTGCGAAGCTGCGCTGCCCGCTGTGCGGAAGCGAGGGGACGAAAGACTTACATCGCCTGCAGGCGGAGGGAGAGGACGCTGGCTACGTGATCGCGGGGTGCCGTGCCTGCCACGCGTACCTCAAGGAGCTTGACCGGCGCGAGCGCTGGAACGGCGGCCCACCGCTGCTCGAGGACTGGGCTTCTCCACATCTCGACGTGGTCGCGCGCCGAGATGGGTTCCGCAAGCCGCTGCCATCACTCCTGGACCTCGCGCGTTCCCGCTGAGGCGCCGCCTCGATGGCGATTCCGTTCAGCGCATCGGGAATGTGGTAAACTCCCGGGGCGGTTGACGTTTCGAGTCGTATGCACCCACACCTACAGAGCGTCGCAATCGTCGCGTATGTGTGTGCCATGGGCCTCGCGCTGGCGCATCTCGTTCAGCGCCAGCCCCTCGTTCACCGTCTCGCGATGCTCGCCACACTCGTCGGCTGGATCGCCCACACGCTTGCACTCCTCGTCCTGGCGCTCCAGCTCGGCCGCCCTCCTGTCGTCAGCCTCGCGAACGCCGTCTCGGTGGTTGTCTGGGTGGTGGTGCTCCTCGAGATGCTCGTCGAGCGGCAATCCGGCGTCAGTGTGCTCGGCGCGTTCGTGCTCCCCGTCGTCGTGATGCTGAGCCTCAAGTCGTCGGTGGCGCGCCCCGCGGCGCTCGCCCCGGCGCTCGGCAATGCGTGGCTCTGGATTCACATCGCGCTCGCGCTGGTAGGCATCGCGGCGTTCGTGCTGAATTTCGCCGGCGCGATCATGTACCTGGTGCAGGAGCGCGAGATCCGCACCAAGCGTCCCGGCCGCTTTTATCATCGGCTGCCGCCGCTCGAGACGCTCGATCACTGGACCTATCGAACGCTGGCGCTCGGCTTTCCGTTTCTCACCACGGGGTTGATTCTCGGGGCGGTGTGGGCGCGCACGGCGTGGGGCAGTGTGTTCACCTTCGATCCACTCGCGTTCTTCTCGCTGGTCGCGTGGGTCATCTACGCCGGCACCCTCGCGGGACGCGCCGCCGGAGGCTGGCACGGCCGGCGGGCCGCGTACTTTGCGATCTTCGGTTTCGCGGCGCTCGTCATCACGCTCGGGGCGGGGCTGTTCCTGCCCGGGCGCCACGGCGCGTGATGGCGCTGTTCGCCGCGGGCCTCAGCCACAAGAACGCCCCGCTCGCACTGCGTGAGCAGCTCGCCGCCGATGAGAGCAAAGTCCGCGAGATCCTCCGCGATCTCGTGGGCGGCGGCGCGCTCCGGGAGGCGGTGATCCTGTCGACGTGCAATCGCGTCGAAATCTACGGCGTCGCCGAGGTGCCGGGCGAAGCGCGTGCGGCCGCCTTCGGGCATCTGTGCCGACAGCGTGGCGTGGGGACGGCAGCCGTGGATGACGTGCTCTATACGTATGCCGAGGATGAGGCGATCCGCCACGCGTTCCGCGTGGCCGCGAGCCTCGACTCGATGATGATCGGCGAGCCGCAGATCCTCGGGCAGGTCAAGGACGCCTTTGCGCTGGCCCAGGCGTGTGAGGCCGTCGGTCCGGCCCTGCACACACTGTTCACGCAGGCGTTTGCCGTCGCCAAGCGCGTGCGCACCGAGACCGACATCGCGCGCCACGCCGTCTCGGTGTCGTTCGCCGCCGTCGAGCTGGCGCGCAAGATCTTCACCGGGCTCACCGGCCGTGCCGTGCTCCTCGTGGGTGCCGGCAAGATGAGCGAGCTCGCCGCCAAGCATCTCGTCGAGCAGGGCGCGTTTCCGATCTACGTCGTGAACCGTACGTGGGCCCGCGCGCAAGAGATGGCCCGCGCGCTGGCCGGCACCGCCGTGCCGTTCGAGGAGCTGCCGACCGCCGTGGCGGCCGTCGACATCGTCATCACGTCCACCGGCGCACCGATGCCGATCGTCACCCGCAGGATCGTCGCGGACGCCGTGCGCGGTCGCGGCACACGGCCGCTCTTCTTCATCGACATCGCCGTGCCGCGCGATGTGGAGGCCGGCGTCGAAGAGCTCGGCGACGTCTATCGGTACGATCTCGACGACCTCCGTCAGGTCGTCGACGCCAACATCCGCGAGCGGCTGCGCGAGGCGCAGCGCGCCGAAGGCATCATCGAGCGCGAGGTGACGAAGTTCCGCGCGCGCCTGGGGGACGTCGAGATCATCCCGACCATCGTCTCGCTGCGCGAGCGGCTGGAGGAAATCCGTGCGGGCGAGGTCCGCAAAACGCTCGCACGACTGCCCGACGCATCGCCGGAGACCCTGGCGGCGATCGAGGCGCTCTCCGCGGGCATCGTCAACAAGATCCTGCACGTGCCGATCACGAAGCTACGCGAGTCCTCGCGCGCCGGCGCCCATCGCTCGTGGTTGGAGAGCGTGCACGAGCTGTTCGGCCTGAGGCGCCGGTCATGATCCGGCTGGCGACCCGGGGTAGCGCGCTCGCACTGGCCCAAGCGCGCGCGGTGGCCGCGCGTCTCGAAGCACACGGCGCACGCGTGGAAATCTCCGCCATGCGGACCGAAGGGGATCGGCGGACGGACGCGCGGCTCGCCGCCGTCGGCGGCAAGGGCCTGTTCGTGCGCGAGATCGAAGACGCGCTGCTCCGCGGCGACGCCGACGTCGCCGTGCACAGCCTCAAGGACCTGCCCGCAGACGTCCCGCGCGGCCTCACGCTCGCGGCGTTTCCCGAACGCGACGATCCTCGCGACGTGCTCGTCACGCGCGAGGCGCGGGACTTCGCGGCGCTACCGCACGGCGCGCTCGTCGGAACGTCCAGCCCGCGGCGCCGTGCCCTCGCGCTGTCGGTCCGCACCGACCTGCGGGTCATGCCGATCCGCGGCAACGTCGATACCCGCCTGGCGAAGCTTGCGAGCGGCGAGTGGGACGCGGTGGTGCTCGCCGCCGCGGGACTGCACCGGCTCGGGATTTCGCCCGCTCATGCGACCGCGCTGTCGCCCGACATCTTCGTCCCCGCCGTCGGGCAGGGCG
>JBKOUQ010000019.1:0-27012 GCA_046723475.1 Candidatus Methylomirabilota bacterium | reverse complement strand
TCCCTGGGTCCGCGACCTCTCCGTCGAGCAGATCGTTCAGCTCAGGCAGGACGCGGGGCCAGCTCTCGAGCGCTTCAGGGCGTCAATGGCTGGCCGGATCAATCAGCAAGGCCGGAGTGACCAGAGTGCGGTTGAGGCCTTCGTGTCCGATCTCCGTCTGCAAGCGGTCGAGGTTCAGAACGAACTCGTCAACTACGATAAGTTCGGGGGGCGACGGGAGCGCGTCGCCATCGGCAGAGCCTCCGTTGCGTTCGTTTATATGGTCTCTTGATTGATGCGTCGACTGCGACGGCAGCTATAGCCGCCGCACTCACCGCGCTCGCTGCGCTGCATCCTCCGGCGACGCAGCAGCGCATCGAAACTGAGCGCCTCCGTGCCCGCGCTCCGTACGTACTTGTCCGAGCTCGGGAGATACTCGCTCACCAAGGGCCGCGGACTAAACGCGAGCTCTAATCGCGCCCCTCTGATAGCGCTCGCGCCTCGCTCCCTCATTCGAACAGCGCGAGGTCGATCGCATCGCCCATCGCGCGGTA
This sequence comes from Candidatus Methylomirabilota bacterium, assembly GCA_046723475.1. Taxonomy (GTDB): domain Bacteria; phylum Methylomirabilota; class Methylomirabilia; order Rokubacteriales; family CSP1-6; genus AR12. Next base: position 26,479 of record JBKOUQ010000019.1, on the reverse strand, counting down.
GCCCCGATCGCTCGGATGCAGATGATCGTCGCAATCGTAGACCGGCAGCATGCGCGTCGGATGGTCGGGATCGCGCAGCGCCCGATCGAAATCGACGACGGCGTCGAACGCGTCCGTCTTGCGCAGCCAGTCGTTGACCTCCTGGCGGACGGTCTCGCGCCGCGGATTCCAGGCGCCGGGCAGAAACGTCTCGTTCTCGTAGGGCGTCAGCGCGGCCGCGATCACCCGGATCCCGCGCGCGTGGCCGCGCACGGCGAGCTGTTTCATCCCGGCGATCATCTGCGCCGCGCTGACTTCTTCTTCGGGCTTGGCCCAGCGGTTTCGGATATCGTTCGTGCCGAGCATGATGATCGTGTGCGTGACGCCTGGTTGCGCGAGCACGTCGCGATCGTAGCGGCGCAGGCCGCTGTCGCCGCGGATGTCGTGCAGGATGCGATTGCCGCCGAGACCCTGGTTCATCACCGCCATCGGCCGTCCGCGCGGCCGCGCCACGAGCCGCCGCGCCAGCTGCGACGGCCAGCTGTGATGGCCGTCGTGGGTCGAGATGTTCGCGTCGGTCAGCGAGTCTCCGAGCGCGACCACCGCACCCGTCTCGCGCGGCGCGACGACGTCGACACCACACACGAAGTACCAATCGTCCGTGAGGCGGCCGACCGGCATCACGTCCTCCGTCGTGAAGTCGCCCGGCGGCGAGATGTAGTTGGTCTGCCGCGCGTAGCGTCCCGTGATGCCGAAGCTGGCGGGCAGATCGTCGGGAAGGTGCACGCTCACAGCGAGGTCGGACAGCGGCGCGACATCCAGATCGACCGCGTCGCTGACGACGAATGCGCCCGCGGCGATCGTGGCGCTCCGGTCACCGCCGAAGGTGAGCCGTCTGTTCGAGCCGGGGACGACGGCCGGTCCGGAGCTGCGGAGGCCGACGCAGGCCGCTCCGATCGCCAGCGGGCGCGCGCCGTGCGCGTTGGAGAAGCGAACACGCAGCCGGCTGCCGCCGAGGCTGACTCGTGGGATCATGCGCAGCGTATGGTTGCTGAAGGCCGCGCCCTCGGCCGGCGCGGGCGCCGCGGTCCAGGTGCCGACCCAGTGCTGGTTGTCTGCCATGGAAGCCTCCCAGGGAGGACATCGCGCGATGAGTGACAACTGTCAAGACCTCGAGTTTCTCTCCGGCATCCGCGTCGTCGATTTCACGCAGTTCGAGGCGGGGCCGTCGTGCACCGAGGCGCTCGCGTGGCTCGGCGCGGAGGTCGTGAAGATCGAAAATCCGAAGACCGGCGATCCCGCGCGCCGGGTGCTGCCCGGAAAGGCTCCCGACGATCCCTGGTACTTCCACATGTTCAACGCGAACAAGAAATCGCTCGCCGTCGACTTGAAATCGCCGCGCGGGCTTGGCGTCGTCCGGAACCTGCTGGAGAAGGCCGACATCACGGTCGAGAACATGGCCCCGGGGACGATCGAGCGTCTCGGCCTGGGCTACGACGACGTGCGCAAGCTGAATCCGCGGATCATCTACTGCTCCATCCAGGGTTTCGGCACGGGCAGCAAGTACGAGAAGGGGCTGGCGTTCGACATGATCGCGCAGGCCGCGGGCGGCATGATCAGCGTCACGGGCGAGCCGGACCGGGCGCCGGTGAAACCGGGCCCGAGCTTCGGCGACACCGGGACGGGCATGCTGATGGCGATCACCATTCTCGGCGCGCTGCACGAGCGTCAGCGCAGCGGCCGCGGACGCCGTCTGCAGGTCGCCATGCAGGACGCGATGCTCCACTACATGCGCACCTGCTTCGCTGTCCAGGCGCGTACGGGTAAAGCGACGCCGCGACGCGGCGGCAAGACGGTCATGGGCAGCAATGCGCCGTCCGGGCTCTATCAGTGCAAGCCGTACGGCTCCAACGACTGGATCTACATCACCACGAGCCGCGCCAACCCCGAGCACTGGGCGCGACTGATGAAGCTGATCGGACACGAGGAGATGATCGACGATCCGCGGTTCGCCACCGGTGCCTCGCGCGTGCAGCACGAGGCCGAGGTGGACGCCATCGTGACCGAGTGGACGCGGAAGCACACGAAGGAAGAGGCGATGACGCTGATCAGCGGCGTCGGGGTGCCGGCGGGGGCCGTGTTCGACACGATGGAGCTCCACAACGACGCGAGCTTCGAGAAGCGCGGGATCATGCAGGTGATGGACCACCCGAGCGGCCCGTTCAAGATGCCCGCGTGGCCGGTACGCGTCGACGGCAAGCCGCCGCGGGTCGCGGCGTCACCGCTGCTGGGCCAGCACAGCGCGGAAGTCCTCGGCACGTGGCTCGGCCTCGACGCCGACGAGGTTACCGAGTTGAAGAAAGACGGCGTGCTGGGCTAGGGGCGCTCGGCCGGTGACGCCGCCATGCGCTCGATGCGCGTCCATTGCGCGTCGGTGACCGGCATCACGGACAGCCGCGCGATGCGCACGAGTGCGAAGTCTTTGAACGCCGGGTCCGCCTTGATCTCCGCGAGCGTCACGGGCCGGGGAAGCCGCTTCACGGGCGCGATGTCGACGGCGACGTACTTACCGGCCTCGTCCTCGGGATCGGGGTAGGCGCCCGAGAGCGCCTTCGCAATCCCGACGACGGCCTTCTCGTCGCCGGTGTGGTAGTAGAAGACGCGATCGCCCTTCTCGACCGCGCGCAGATGCCTCTGCGCCAGCGCGTTGCTCACGCCGCTCCACACGGCCTTCTTGTCCTTGACGAAGGCGTCCCACCCGTAGTGAGTCGGCTCTTCCTTCACCAGCCAGCTCACGACGCTGCTCGCGTCAGCTCTTCTTCGGCGCCCATCTGTAGATGCGCTGCAGCGTACCGCCCATCAGCATGCGCTTGTCGCTTTCGGAGAGGCGATCGGTGTCGCGGAAGGCGTCGACGCCCTGCTTGTACGTGAGGAGCTTGACCGCGCGCGTCCAGTCGGTGCCCCACATGCAGCGCTCGATGCCGAACGCGTCGAAGATGCGCGCGAGCGGGTCCCAGATGTCTTTGTACGGGTAGGCCTCGCGCGACAGCGTGCACGCGCCCGTGATCTTGATGGCGACGTTCGGCTGGCGCGCGAGCTCGAGCACTTTTGGTAGATCCGCGAATGGCTGCGCCGGCGGCGGCGGCTCGAACGGCTGCTGCAGAGCGAGATGGTCGATGACGATCGACGTCTCCGGATTGCGCGCGGCGAGCTCGCGCGCCTGCTGCTGACGTCCCCAGCAAAGGAGGTTGACGGGAAGCCCGTGCCGGGCGCCCGCGGCGAGCACGCGATTGAGACCGGGATCGGCGGGATCCTCGGACACGTCGCGGTTCATCATGATGCGGATGCCGACCGCTCCCGGTGTGGCTTTCCAGTCGGCGATCGTGTCGACGACGCCGGGGTCGGACGGATTGACGGGCTTGATCAGCCCGAAGCGATCGGGATGCTTCTTGCCGACCTCGACCGCATAGCTCGCGTCGTAGCGGTACATCGTGAACGGCGAGATGAGCAGCGCGCCGTCGACGCCGACGGCATCCATGGCCGCGACCATCTCCTCGCCGGTGACGTGCGGGGGGCCAACCAGCACCGCGGCCCACGGGCGGCCGGGGTGATCATGCTCATAGGCGTGCACCTGGGCATCGATCGTCAGCATGAACTCAATCCTTTCGCTATTCGCTCATCGGCTCACGTCAGGAAAGCGCATTTTACTCGATCATGGGAGACCGACGGCGACCACGAGGTCTGCGTAGCGTCGATCCGAGCGCAGGACGTCGAATCGTGGGTCCAGCTTCAGCCAGACGAGCCAGTGCGAGCGATCCTCGAGCGCGCGGGCGAGCCAGGCGAACGCCTGGTCCTTGTCGCCGAGCCCGGCGCAGACGAGGGCAATGCCATAGGGAGTCACGTACCGCTCTTTCGCGAGGCGCTCCAACCGCTGCAGCGTCTCCCGCGCTCCGCTCGTACGACCGGACATCCCCTGGGCATGACCGACCGCCGCGCTCACCACGGGCCAGCCATGCAATGCCGCCTCGATTCGCCGGAATTCGGCGATGGCCTCGTCGTACCTTCGCGTCTGCTGATATGCGCGCCCAAGCCACAAACGCGCCAGCGCAAACTGCGGGTTCATCTCGATGACCATCTGCAGTTGCTGGATCGCCGCATCGTACTGGCGGCTGTAGTACAGGACGAATCCCAGGTCCGTGTTGATGATCAGCGACGTCGGATCGAGGGCCTGCGCCCGCGTGATCGCTGCCCGGGCCTCCTCGAATCGCTTCATCGCCGTCAGGTATACGGCGTACCAGTGATGGGCCGTCGCGTAGTTGGGGTTGAGTGTGAGGGCGCGCCTGAATTCCGCCTCCGCGGCCGTCCAGTCCCAATCGTAGTAGAAGCGCACGTACGCGAGCGACGTGTGAGGCTCGGTCAGTGTGGCGTCTAGTCGAACGGCTCGCGTCGCCGCCTCATTCGCCTTCGGAAACACGTCTCGCGGCGCGAGGTGGCTCAGGTAGCCGAGCGTGGTGTACGCATCGGCCAGTCCCGAGTAGGCGCGGGCGTAGGCGGGATCCCGTTCGATGGCCTGCTCGAAGTACTCGGTGGCCTTCTTCAAACCGGCCTCGCTGCGCTGATTCCAGTGATAACGCCCCTTGATATAGAGCTGGTAGGCGTCGGGGCTCTCGGTGCCGACGCTGACTTCGCGGGCCTCGCCGAGGAAGCGATAGCCGCGCTTGGAAACGGTCTCGATGTATCCGGCGCCGAGCACGCGTCGCAGCACCGAGATGTTTCTCGTCACGCCCCCCTCCTCGACGTGGGTCTCACCCCAGATCTGCTGCAACAGCCACTCCTTTGTCGAGAGATGCTGGTGGTTCTCGACCAGGACCACGAGCGTTCGGTACACCTGGGGCTCGAGCGGCACCCGTTCGCCGTTCCGCAGCAGCAGGCATTCGGTCGTGTCGAGCCTGAACGGTCCGAACGTGTAGATCTTTCCCGACCGGCTCATCGCCACCTTCAGAATTTCTTCAGGATTTCTTCACCACGCGTGCAGGACGCCCGCCGCGGCTCGGCCGTAACGTCCGCGCCGAAGGAGGCTCACCATGCCGTGGACAGCGCTTCAAAACACGCTCATGACCATCGTCGTGCTCGTCATGCTGGTCACTCCCGCGTCCTCGGGCGCACCCGGAGGCGGAGAGGGCGATCGAACCATGGAGCTCATCGGAGCCGTACTCAACACCGGGTCGTCGTCCGCGCAATACGGATATATCAGCTCGATTCCCGGCATTCCCGGCCTCTTTGCCGGCACTCCCGCGAACGAGACCACCGCCTTGCTCACGTTCCACAGTGAGACGACCACGCTGCGGGTCATCGACCATGGCCCGCTGCGTATCGTGAATCGCGAGGGAACCATGACCATGTATCTCCGCGACAAGGCCGGTGCCGAATTCGGGAACCCCGAGTCGTTCCGCGCGGGCACACCGGCGATGGTATCGACGCTGCGGCATCAGGTCATTCTCGACACCACGACGAACCAGTTCACCACGTTCTTCGTCAACACCGTCAAGTCGAGCGCGGGCGTTACGATCGGCGGCCGCCATCACGATCTCGGGAAGCCAGGCGAGACGTTTCGGATGACCGTGTTCGGCCGTCCGAGCACGTCGGGCCCCGCTCAGTTCGTCATCGCGGGATACACCACGGGACTCGAGATGCGATGAACGCGCGGCGCTCGCGGACGGGGCCGCTCTCGCCGAGCGGCCCCGTGGCGTGCCCGTCAGCGCCTCAGCTGTGCCACTTGAATTGCTGCGGCTTGCGCACCGATTCCTGCGAGATCATGACATTCACCAGGGCGGGGCCGCGGAACGCCATTGCCTGGTCGAGCGCGTTTCGCAGATCCTTCGGGTTCTCGACGAACCAGCCCTTGCCGCCGAACGCCTCCATCATCCGGTCGTAGCGCGCGCCGTAGATCAGCGCGTTCGGCTTGAGGTTCTGCAGCGGATTGTCCGGGTGCTTGGCGTGCCCGGGGCCGATCCCGCCGTTGTTGAACACGACGATCTTCACCGGGAGCTGATACCGGCACGCCGTCTCCATCTCCATGCCGGAGAAGCCGATCGCGGAGTCGCCCGAGACCGAGATGATCGGCTTGTTCGGGTGCACGACCGCGGCCGCGATCACGAAGCCCATCCCGATGCCCATCGTGCCGTAGCTGCCGGCGTCGAGCCGGTGGCGCGCCTTGCTGTTCATCAGCTGCGTGCGGCCGATGTCCATCGTGCTGGCCCCCTCGCCGATGATGATCGCGTCGTCGGGCGCCCACGCGGCCACGTCCTTCAGCGCGCGGTAATAGTTGGCGGGCGCCTGGTCATCGGCGAGCTGCGGCGCGATTTGTGTCGCGTTCGCCGCCGCCTTCTCGGCGATCGCGGCGTGCCACGGCGAGTCCGCGGGGAACACCCACTCCCGCTTGCGCAGCGCTTCATTGATCTGCGCGACGATCGCCTTGCCGTCGCCGACCAGGCCCACTTCCGTCGGCGCGTTCTGGCCGATGGACTCGGCCGCGATGTCGAGCTGCACGATGCGCACGTTCTTGTTGAAGCGCGGCGGCAGACCGAAATGCATGATCCAGTTCAGCCGCGCGCCCATGAGAAACACCACGTCGGCATTCTGCAGCGCGTGGCTGCGCGCCGCACCGACCGAGAGCGGATGCGTGTCCGGCATGACGCCCTTGCCCATCGGCGAGGCGAGGAAGGGCACCTTCGTGCGCTCGATGAACGCGCGCACCTCGTCCTCGGCGCGCGAGTACGCCATGCCCTTGCCGATGATGACGAGCGGCCGCTCGGCCGAGCGCAGCACGTCGAGCGCGCGCTCGACGTCCGCCGGCATCGCCTGCACACGGGGCGGATCGGGGCAGCGCGGCGGCTCCTCGACCCGCGACTCGTCGACCTTCCCGGTGATGATGTCGTCAGGCATGTCGAGATAGCTCGCGCCAGGCGCGCCGTAGATCGAGTTCCGGACGGCCATCTCCACGTAGAACGGGATACGGTGGACGTGCTCGACCGCGTGCGCGAACTTGCAGAACGGTGTCGTGATCAGCACCTGGCGCTCTTCCTGGAACGCCCCCATGCCGTTGCGCCACGATTCCGAGGCGCCGCCAATCAGCACCATCGGCCAGCGGTTCTGCTGCGCATTGGCGAGCCCGGCGACCGCGTGCACGACGCCAGGCCCGGAGACGACCAGGCAGGCGCCGGGACGCCCCGTGAGATAGCCCACGGCCTGCGCGGCGTACGAGGCAGACTGCTCGTTGCGCATCCCGACGTAGGTAATGCCTTCTTTCTGCGCGGCGACCGCGATCGGTCCGACGGGAAACCCGACGATCCCGAACATGAAATCCACGCCCTGCTTCTTGAGGCTTCGTGCCACCAGTGTCGCGCCGTCGACGTCGCTCATGACCCCTCCTGTTGAGCCCGCCCAATGTACGGGCGGCGATTATGTACCATGAGGGCGGGTTCCGGGAGGAGATGCGTCGATGGACCACATCGTGTTCGATCGCGAGGCGCCGGCCGGCTTGACCACCCTGGTGGTGGCGTTCGGAGGATGGATCGATGCGGGCCGGGCGGCTACGGGCGCCGTGCGCCATCTCGTTCGTGAGCTCGACGCCGAGCGGCTGGCGTCGATCGACCCCGAAGAGTTTTTCGTTTTCACCCAGGAACGGCCCGAGGTACGGCTGACCGGCGAGGGCGAGCGCGAGATCGTGTGGCCCCGGAGCGAATTCCACGCGTGGCCGCGCCAGGATGGCGAGGAGGGCGTGCTGTTCTTTTGCGGGCCCGAGCCGCACCAGCGCTGGCGCACATACACGACGGCGTTCCTCGACGTGGCCCAGCGCTGCGGCGTCAAGCGCATCGTCTCGATCGGGGCGCTGCTCGCGGCCGTTCCACACACGCGGCCGATCCGCGTGACGGCGCGTTGCAGCGAGTCGACGGTGCGCGCAGTGCTGGAGGCCTGGCGCATCTTTCGCGTGCCGACCTACGAAGGCCCGACGGGAATCTCGTCCGTCCTCCTCGACGCCGCCGCGCGACGCAACATCGAGCACGTCGGCTTCATGGCGCAGGCGCCGCACTATCTGCCCGATGCCGAAAATCCCGCGGCGATCGAGGCGCTCGTCGGGTATATCGCTCGGTTGCTCCACCTGCGAGCGGACACGTCGGCGTTCGCGGAGACGATCCAGGAGTTCCGTACCCAGGTCGACCGCGCGGTGGCGCGCGACCGCTCGACCCAACAGCACGTGCGGAAGCTCGAGCGCGACTACGACGCGGCGGGGCCTGCCGAGCCTCCGCCGTTGCCGGCGGAAGAGCTCGATACGAGCGCGCTCATGCAAGAGCTCGAGGAGTTCTTGCGTAAGCAGCAGGGAGGTGGCGCCGGCTCAGCGTGACGCCATCGGCTCGTGCGCCTTCAGGAAGGTCCGCACGTGCTCGACGACCTTCCGGATCGTGTCCTTCGACTCTTTCCACGGATAGATCGATACCTCGGCGTTGGGGGCCAGGCTCACGATCTCCATCGAGATCGCGAGCGGATGCGGCGGGATGTCGTCCGGGAGGACCAGCAGCGGCGTCCGGCACGAGCGCACGAAATCGCGCGTGACCGTGAACACGAAATCGGCGGGCGAGCGATACATGTTGTGCAGGAAGCGCTCGATCATCGCCATGGTGATGTCGGGCCGCCGTGCGCAGAGCGCCGGTCCCCAGCCGGTCGTGTTGTTCCGCCAGAAGATGTCCGGATCTTCGGGCCGGTGGCCGCTGGGCTGGCTGAGCACCGCGGCCACCACGCGGTCGGGCGCGCGCTGAAGCAGCTTCATGATGAACGGGCCGCCGATGCAGTTGCCCAGGACGAGAAACTTCCCGATGCCGAGGTGGTCCATCAGGCCGAGCTGGTCGTCGGCGTACGCATCCCACGGCCTGTCGATCTCGAGCGGGCCACTGGATTGTCCGTTGTTGCCGTTGCGCAGATCCATCGTGATGCAGCGGAAGTCGCCCCGGAACTCCTCCATCGCGTTGAAGGCGGCGCCGCTCGCCCACCAGGCGATCGCGGAATTCAGACCGCCGCCCGGAATGAGCAGCAGGGGGAAGCCGGAGCCGACCTCTTCGTAGTAGATGCGGACGTCACCGCGCTCGTAGAACGGCATCGCTATCTCCTTCTGCCTGTCATCGCAGTCGTGGGCCGGGGTCCATGTCGAGGAAGACGCGCCCGCCCATCGGGTACCACTCGGGCATCACCGTCACCGCCTGGCCGACGACCTGCAGGTCGCGCCAGCACTCCGCGAGCCGACTGTCGCGGCGGTACGATGTGCTGCCCCCGTGCCGGAACATCAGATCCATCGCGGTGCGCGCGCTGTCCGCCGCGTACGCCGCGGCAAGCCGCGCGCGAGCGCGCTGCGCCAGCGTCGTCTCTTCTCCGGCGGCGACGGTGTTCCAGATCTCGGTGATCGTCGCGCTGCGGTACGCGCGGCCGGCGTTGAGGATCGTGTCGGCGCGGCCGACCGCGTCCTGCACTTGCGGGTTGTCGCAGAGCCGATCGGTCCGCCCACGCGGCGTCTTCGCGCCCGCAAGCTCGATGAGCGCGTCGATGCCGGCGCGCGCGATGCCGGTGATCACCGCGCTGTGATGCGGTCCGACCCACGCCTGCGCGGGCAACGCGTACGGCACGCCCGGCCAGCGCTTCCATTGATTGTCGAGCGGGACGCCGGCGTGAACCATCGTGCGTTGCTCGGGCAGGAACACGTCGTCGACGGTCCAGTCGAAGCTGCCCGTCGCACGCATCCCGGAGACGTCCCAGGTGCCGTCGACGATCTGAATTTCGGATCGCGCGAACACGCCGCGCCAGAACACCGAGCTGCCGTCCGGACTCCGCCGCGGCTGTCCGCCGTCGAGGATCTGGAAGCTGCCGAGCATCCAGGAGGCTTCCTGACAACCCGTACCGAAGGGCCACCGGCCGGTGACACGATAGCCGCCGTCGACCGGGACGGCGCGGCCGCCTCCCATCACGGCCGTGCCGGCGATCACCGTGTCGACGCCGTGGGCGTAGATTTCGTCGACGCCCTCCTCCGACAGGCCGAGCGTCACCAGCTGCGCGATGCTGTTATTGGCAACGTTCCAGCCGACCGAGCCCGCGGCCTCGGCCAGCACCTCGACCACGCGGACGTACGTCAGCGGGTCGACCTGGAGACCGCCCAACGCGCGCGGCATCACGAGCTGATAGAAGCCGAGACGATGAAGCTCCTCGACGACCGTCTTCGGTAAGCGCGGCTCGCGCTCGAGCTCGTCGTGGTGACGGCGGATGAGCGAGCGCAGCGAAGCGGCGGCCTGGACGAGGGGATGAGCGTCGACATCGGAGGGCAGGCGCGAATCGTCGGCAATCGGCCGCATGTGGCGCTCGTGGCCGGGATGTTCCGCTTGCGACGGCGGGGTGTCAAGCGAGGCGCGACTCCTGTACCCTCTCCGGCCCAGGGAGGATCACGATGACACAGCCGATTCGCGTCGGAATCGTCGGGGCGACGCTCACGCAGGGCGGCAGCGGGTGGGGCGCCAATGCTCACGTCCCCGCGCTGAGAGCGGTGCCCGGCTACGAGCTCAAGGCCGTCTGCACGGCACACGAGGACACCGCGAAGGCGTCGGCGGCGGCGTTCGGGGCCCAGCACGCGTTCAATCGCTTCAGCGACATGGCGGCCCATCCCGACGTCGATCTGCTCGTCGTGTGCGTCCGCGTGCCGGGCCATCGTGATCTCGTCATGGCCGGTCTCGAGGCGGGAAAGGCCGTGTTCTGCGAGTGGCCGCTCGGCAAGACGCTGGCGGAGGCTCGAGAGATGGCTTCACTCGCGGGTCGGCGCGCGCTGCCGACGATCGTCGGCCTGCAAGGCCGCAGTGACCCGACGCTGCTGTACGCGCGCGATCTGATCAAGGACGGTTACATCGGCGAGGTACTGACGGCCAGCCTGACCTGCGTGGCGCCGGCGGTGCTGCAGCGCGGTCCGGGTCGGATCTGGCAAGGAAACCGTGCGAACGGTGCGAACGTGCTGACGATCACCGGTGGTCACGCCATCGATTCGCTGTGCACCGTGCTGGGCGAGCTTTCCGAGGTCTCCGCACGCGTGGCGACGCGCATTCCCGAATGGCGCACGCTCGAAGGCACCGCGGTGCCCGTCGATTCGCCCGACAGCATCAACGTCGCCGGCCGCATGGTCAGCGGCGCGGAGGTCTCGATCAGCGTGGCGACGGCTCCCTGGAATCCGAGCGGGAATCGACTGGAGATCTACGGCCGAGACGGCACGATGATCATTCGCGCGGGCGGCGCGCTCAGCCAGGGCCCGAACGAGCTGCGTGCGGCACGAGGCAAAGAGGCTCTCGCGGTCATGCCGGTGCCGGACAAATACCGGTTCGCTCCGAATGGCACACCGGCCGGTCAGCCCTACAACGTGGCGCAGGCGTACGCGCGCGCGGCAGACGCGCTCCGTGCCCGCACCCGCTTCGAGGTCGATTTCGATCTCGCCGTGCAGCGTCACACGCTCATCGATGCGATCGAGCGATCCTCGGCGTCCGGCGGGTCGGTGAAGCTCGGTCAGTCATGACGTCTCGCCGACGATGACGCGACACTTCGGCGTCTTGATTCCATCCACGAACACGACGGTAGAGATCGAGTGCCGGCTGCTGCCCTCGACGTACCAGGCGCACGTCGGGCGCCTCATGTCGAGCGGCGGCGGCTTTGCGCCGAGCCGCGACGAGGATATCGACTACCAGTCGCGCTTGCTGGGCACGGCGAAGGTCGAGCTCGTGATCCTCGCGCAGACGTCGGCGAGCCTGTTTGCCGACAACTACGACGACGTCGTCACGAAGCGGATCAGCGCTGCCGCCGGCGTGCCGGCGATGACGTCGGCACGCGCGGTGGGTCGCGCGGTGCGCGCGCTCGGCGCCCGTCGCATCGCGATCGTGTCGCCGTATTCCAACGAGGTCAACGAACGCGCCTGCCGGTACTTCCGCGCCAAGCACGGGCTCGAGACGGTCGCATGCGAGGGCTTTGGCGCCAGCGACGCATACGCGATCGGAAAGCTGAGCCCACAGCACGCGCGTGATGCGTTCGCGCGCATCGATCGCCCGGAGGTCGAGGCGTTCGTCGTGCCCGGGGGCAATTTCCCGACGATGCCGTCGATTGCCGGCTGGGAGCACGAGCTCGGCAAACCGGTCGTGACGACGAATCAGGCGTCGATCTGGGCGATGCTGCGCGCGTTCAACAGCGCCGATCGCCTGCCGGCATTCGGACGCCTGCTCGCCGAAAAGGCGTAGCGGGCGACCACCGGCAGGGCGCGATGAACGTGCGCCTCCGCGTCCAGCAGGGCGGCCACGGCGAGCCGCTCCTGTTGCTGCTGCACGGACTCGGTGCGACGGGTGACGTGTGGCGTGGACTGTCCAACGTGCTGGCCGCGCGGTGGCCCGGACGCTGGGTGATCCCCGATCTGCCGGGACACGGCGGGTCCGCGGCGCTTGCGTCGTATTCGTTCGAGCATCTCGCCGTCGCAGTGGCTCACGCGTTGCCGCCGGCGGACCGCGTCGTCGCGCTCGGTCACTCGCTGGGCGGCGTCGTGGCGCTGACGCTCGCGAGCGGGCGCTTCGGCGTGCGTCTTTCTGCGGTGTGCGGCCTCGGCATCAAAATCAGCTGGACGGAGGAGGAGCTGGCTCGAGCTCGGGCGCTGTCGATGCGTTCCAATCCGAGGTACGCGGCGCGAGCTGAAGCCGCCGGGCGACATCTGAAGCTCGCGGGGCTCACCGGTCTGGTGGCACTCGAGGCCGTTGCGGACGCCGCGCTCTCGAACGACGGCGGCGGCTGGACCGTCGCGTTCGACCCGGCCGCCTTCGCGGTGGGCGCCCCGGACATGACGCGGCTGCTGTCGGCGTCGCAAGCGCCGGTCGTGCTCGCCGCCGGCGAGCGCGATCCCATGTGCCCGGCGGCAGAGCTCCGCGCGCTCGTCCCCGATCCCGTCATTCTTCCCGGACGCGGTCACAACGCGCACGTCGAGGACCCGGAGGCGTTGTGGCCGCTACTCGAATGCCTCGCGCGCCATCGGATCTGATCAGGGAGTGCCGACCGCAACCATCGCGCCGACGATCGCGCCATAGAGCAGATGCGCGAGGAGCGTGACGACGGGCGTCGCCTGGCCATAGTTCATCAGCATGAAGCCTGGCGGCTCCACCAGCGCCTCGGCGTTGGCGGCGCTGTAGAACGTGCCCATGCGCGGATGCACGACGGGCAGGATCGCGTTCACGAGCACGGTTCCCGCAAACAGCGCGTGGACGAAGCCGAACAGCAGCCCGAGGCGCCAGCCGGCGCCGCCGATGGCGATGAAGACCGCGTAGTACACGAGCGCGAACACGAGCCCCGCGACGAAGTGCAGCGCGTAGCCGATCAGCTTGGCCCGCGCGCGATCCGCGGACACGGCGCTGCCCAGCAGGAACGGCAGATCCATGCGGGTCAGCCGCAGCTCCGTGGCGCCGCTGAGCGCCGTCGCGAGCACCAGCGTGCCCGCGAAGCCTCCGGCGAGCGCGCCCCAGACGCTCACGCCGCACGCTCGTGGTCGAAGGCCGCCGCCGCGCTGATCAGCGCCAGGTGGACGAGCCCTTGCGGAAAGTTGCCGAGAAACTCGTGCGTCTCGGGACTCATCTCCTCGGCGTAGAGGCCGACGTCGTTGCCGAGCGCGAGCAGCGCATCCATGAGCGCGGCGGCGTCCTCACGCCGGCCCGTCAGCGCGAGCGCCTCCACGAGCCAGAACGAACAGCAGAGAAACACACCCTCGCCGCCGCGCAGGCCGTCGTCGCCGAGATACCGGTACACGAGCGGGCCGCGGCCGAGCTCGCGGCGCACGGCATCCGTCGTGCGAATCATGCGCGGGTCGCGCACGTCGGCGTAGCGGAGGATCGGTAGCAGCAGCAGGCTGGCGTCGAGCTCCTCGCTGCCCGCGAAGCGCACGTAGGTCTGCTTGGACGCCGACCAGCAGCGCTCGTCGATGAAGGCGCGGACGCGCGCCGCTTCCTGCTTCCACCTCGCGCTGCGCTGTGGCGGCAGCACACCGCGCTCGGCCAGCCGGACCGCGCGATCGAGGGCGATCCAGCACATCGCCTTGGAGTGTGTGAAGTGGCGCGACGCCATGCGCACTTCCCAGATGCCACGGTCGGGCTCGCGCCACGCGGTGCACACGAAGTCTGCGAGGTCCGCGAGCTCGCCCGCGGTGTCGCGGTCGATGCGAAAGCCGCGATCGGCGTAGGCGTACGCCGTGTCGAGCAGGTTGCCGAACGTGTCGAGCTGCAGCTGCGCCGCCGCGTCGTTGCCCACGCGAACGGGGCGCGAGTCCCGATAGCCCGCGAGCGGCACGATGGTCTCCGGCGCGTAAGCGCCGCCGTCGAGCCGATAGAACGGGTGCAAGCGCGGATGCGTCAGCCGCGTCGCGTGCATGAACCACCAGAAGAACGCCGTGGCCTCGGTGTGTCGGCCGAGCTGCAGCAAGGCTTCCAGCGTGAACGACGAATCGCGCAGCCAGGAAAAGCGATAGTCCCAGTTGCGATCACCGCCGATGGCCTCGGGCAACGATGTCGTCGGCGCGGCGGCGATGGCGCCGGATGGCGCGAACACGAGCAGCTTGAGCGCGAGGGCACTCCGCACGACGGCGTCGCGCCACGCGCCGGCATAGGTGAGCTCACCGCTCCAGCGCTGCCAGTACGCGACGGTGGCGTCCAGTCGCGCCTCGACCTCGGCGCGCGCGGGAACGACGAGCGGCTCGCCGTGGGCCGAGGCGAGGGCCAGCAGCGCGTGGCTGCCCTCGCGCGCCTCGAATTCACCGCTGACCGCCTCGGCGTCGCATCGCGACCCGCCCGCGTCCCAGGCGCACATGGCGAGCGCGTCGCCGTGCGAGAGCGCGACGGGGAACGGCCGCCGTGCCTGAATCCGAACAGACCCCTGACCGTAGTGAAACCGGGGCTCGATGCGCCAGCGCATCGGCACGCGACCCGCGAGGCCCTCGACACGCCGGGCGAGCTCGCGGAACGGCCCGAGCCGCGCATCCGGCAGCGTCATGGCGTCCGTGACCCGCACCGCGCCGTCGTCGGTGCGGAACGTCGTCTCGAGGACGTTCGTGCCGGGCACGTAACGCCGCTCGACACCGAACGGCACGGATGGTGAAAGCGCGAAGCCGCCCCCGCGCTCGCTGTCGAGCAGCGCCGCAAAGACGCTGCCCGAGTCGAGGTTGGGCAGGCAGAGCCAGTCGATCGTGGCGTCGCGCCGGACGAGCGCGACGGTGCGGCCATCGCCGATGACGGCGTAGTCGCGGATGGGCGCCCACGCACCGCGCACGCGCGGTCAGCGGCGGCGCGCGGCGTGCAGCACGGCGACGACGCTCATGGCGTCGACGATCTCCGAGCGCTCCACCATCCGCACGACCTCGTCGAACGGAAATGCGCGCACCTCGATGCACTCGGTCTCGTCGGGCGTGCGCTCGACGGCGTGCAGGCCGTCGGCGGTATAGAGATGCGCCGTCTCGTCGAGGATCGACTTCGACGTGTCCAGCGTGCAGAGCTTTTCCAGGCGTGCGGCGGTGTACCCGGCCTCCTCCGCGAGCTCGCGCTGGACGGCGTCCTCCTCGCTCTCGCCGCGCTTGACGGCGCCGGTGGGGATCTCCCAGCGAAACGTGCGGGACACGTACCGCCACTGGCCCACCAGGACCACGGTGCGCGCGTCGAGGAAGGGAAGGACGCCGACGGCCGGCGCGCATTCGACGACGCCGTAGAGCGTGGTCCGGCCGTCCGGCAGCTCCGCGATGTCTTCACGGACGCGGATCCACGGATTCGCGTACACCGGTCGGGTCGTCAGCGTGCGCCACGCGGCGCGCGCGCGTGCGCTGGGCGAGTCGGGCATGATGACGCCTTCATGTATACTCCATCGCATGTCGTGGCCCAAGGCCGTCGACGCACTCTGGCGCGAGATCGAAGCGGCGCGCGCGGACGTGCTGGGTGAGGTCACGGGGCTCTCGCAGGCGCAGAGTGAGTGGCGCCCGGCACCGAATGAATGGTCGATCGGCGAGGTGATCGACCATCTCACCGTTGCGGAAGTCGCCACGGGTAAGCTCACGACCAAGCTCACGAAGGAAGCGACCGCGGGCGGCGCGCTCGCGGTGTTCCCGCACGACCTCACGGAGTTCGCGGCGCTGCCCGTGCCGGCCTCGGCGTCGGCGAACGCGCCCGAGAGCGTGTGGCCCACGCACGGCAAGCCGATCGGCGAGCTGCTCGCGACGATGCGTGCCACGCGCGAGCGCAGCCGGCAGTCGTTCGACCGCCTCGCCGCGTGTGATCCGCGCACGCTCCGCTTCAAGCACTTTCGGCTCGGCGACCTCGACCTGGCGCAGTGGTGGCGGCTGGCCGCCGACCACGATCGCGTGCACCTCGGCCAGATCCGCGAGATCAAGCGGGCAGCGGGCTTTCCTGCCGGCTAGAGCATGAAGGTCGTGCTGCGGAACCCTCGGCGCGAGGTCGAGGTGGCCGGCAACCGGCGCGTGAAAGACGTTTTGCGCGAGCTCGACGTGCTGCCCGACACCGTGCTGGTGATCCGCGGCGACGATCTCGTGACGGCCGATCAGATGCTGCGCGAAGACGACGTGATCGAGCTGCGGCCGGTGATGTCCGGAGGCCTCGCGTGAAGTGTCGCAAGTGCGGCGCGCCGGCCGCTCTCGAGCTGCGGCGTCACAACGCCGCCTTCTGCGCGCCGGACTTCCTGGACTTCTTCCGGAATCAGGTGCGCGAGGCCATCCGGCGCCACAAGATGTTCACGCCCAAGGAGCGGCTGCTCGTCGCGGTGTCGGGGGGCAAGGATTCGCTGGCGCTCTGGGACGTGCTGCTCGACGACGGATACGACGCGACCGGGCTCTACCTCGACCTCGGCATCTTCGAGTATTCGGCGGAGTCGAAGGCGAAGTGCGAGGCATTCGCGGCCCGCCGCGGGGCGCGGCTGATCGTGACGCGCGTGGCGGATGAGGTCGGCGCGCCCGTGCCCGTGATCAAGGACGTGACGCGGCGGCCGCCGTGCTCGGGTTGCGGGCTGTCCAAGCGTTACCTGATGAACCGTGTCGCGCTCGAGCACGGCATGGACGTCGTCGCCACCGGTCACAATCTCGATGACGAGGCGGCCACGCTGTTCGGCTCCGTCATGCACTGGCAGATCGACGCGCTGCCCCGGCAGTCGCCCGCGCTGCCGTCCACGCATCCCAAGCTGGTTCGCCGTGTCAAGCCGCTCTACCGACTTTCCGAGCGCGAGACGGCGGCATATGCGTTCCTGCGCCGCATCGACTACATCGTCGACGAGTGCCCGTTCGCGCGCGGCGCGACGTCGATCGCCCACAAGGAGATCCTCAACCGGATGGAGGAGGCGTCGCCCGGCGCGAAGCACAACTTCCTCTTCGGATTTCTCGACAAGGCGCGACCGGTGTTCGAGCGCGCCGAGGGCGCGGTGCTCAACGAGTGTACGCGGTGTGGGCAGGTGACGACCGGCACCGTGTGCGCGTTCTGCAAGCTGTCCGACCAGGTCAAGCGCTCGGCGGCGGGCGTCGCGACCCCGCCCGACCGATAGCCCTCCCGCTGCGCGCCAGTCTCGAGCTGACGGCGGCCATGGCGATCGTCGGCAGCTCGATTGCCATCGGCAAGGTCGCCGTCACGCGGGTGCCCGTGTTTCTGCTGTCGGGCCTGCGATTCGCCGTCGCCGCCGTGATCCTCACCTTGTTGGTGGCCGTGCTTCAGCGTCCGCTGCCCCGCGTGACCCGCCGCGACGTCGCCGTGCTCTCGCTGCAGGCGTTCGCGGGTATCTTTGCGTTCAACGTTTTGCTGCTCTACGGCCTGCGATTCACGAGCGCGTCCGCGGGCGGCATCGTCACGAGTACGACGCCCGCGGTGGCCGCGGCGATCGCCATCGTCGTCCTCGGCGAGCGCTGGACCGGACGACGCACCGTCGGCATCGCGCTCGCCGTCGCCGGGATACTCGCGCTGAATCTCACGGCGCGCGGCTTCGATGTGCGTGGCCCTCGGCCCTGGCTCGGAAACATGCTCGTGTTCGGCGCCGTGCTCGGCGAGGCGGTGTTCGTGGTCTGCAGTCGTGTCGCGGCGCAGCGCCTGCCGCCGCTCGTGGTGGCGACCGCCATCAGCATGCTCGGGTTCCTGATGTTCCTGCCCATGGCGCTGCTCGAGCTGCACGGATTTCCGCTGAGCCGCTTGACGCCGGCCGACTGGGTGATCGTCGCGTACTACGGGGTGCTCGTTACAGTGGTGGCGTTTCTGCTGTGGGCCCGAGGCGTGGCGCGCGTGCCGGCTAGCACGGCCGCCGTCTTTACCGGCGTGCTGCCGGTCAGCGCCCTCGGGCTGTCAACCGCGGCGCTCGGCGAGCGTGTGACGGCGGCCCATGTGCTGGCGGCGGTCCTTGTCTTCGCGGGCGTCGTGGTTCTCGCCCGCGCCGACTAGGACGCGCTCGTCCGGGTCTTCGCGCCCGCGCCGATCAGTTGTTCTTCGTGCGGTTGCTCCACCCGCTGATCGTGCTCCAGTTGCCGTTGTTGTTCCAGTTGCCGTGGCCATCCGAGCCGCCGCCGCTGTTCAATCCGCCCACCGTCGGTGACAGCATGCCGCCCACGAGCGACGTCGACGACGAAATCGTGCTGCTGACCGTCGACGACGAAGCTGTGCCGGCGACTGCGGACGTCGACGAGGCGGCCGTGGTGGCCGTGCTGCTCGCGTTCGAGCCGGGCGACGCCATGCCCCGGGCGTAGTCGGCGACGCTGGCCTGGTCGCCTGCGCCACGCTGATCGGCGGCGGTGTCGCGCAGCGTGCGAGCGACGGCGACGCGCGCGTCTTGCGTGACGCGGTCGACCTCGGCCTGGCGCACGGCGGCCGTGATCGCCGGCGGCACCTCGCGAGGTGGCGCCGCGCGGAACGCGTCTCGCATGGTGCGTGCGGTGTCGGGCGTGATCGAGCGAGGCGCGGACACGGCCCCGCCCACGACGCTCACCTGCTGAAGGGCGGTCAGGATCGTCGGGGGTCCGCTCACCATCTCCGTCGACACATGCGCGACGTCGATGACGCCCTTCAGCACCGTGATGACCGAATGCCGCGCGTTCACGACCTCCGCGACAATGACGGTGCCCCGAATTCCGGCCACCGCATTCGGGGTCCTGACCTCGACGAGGTCCCCGGGCCGCATACGCTCGCGCGCCACCGCGACGGCCACGCGTCCACTGCCGACGTTCACCGTCGCTGCGGTCGGCGACTCCGTGATCGTGACCGACGAGAACTCGCGAATCGTTACGACGGCCCGGCCACCCAGGAGCACGCGTGCGAAGGAGTCTTTGCCGGTGGCGATGCGATCGTGCGCGAACACCGCGTCGCGGAACTTCAGCGGCGTCGGCGCCGGCGCCGCCGCGCGGACCACCGTGACGGTGCCCTGCAGCGTCGTCACATAGCCGGCCTGTTCCTGCGCCGAGGCGAGTGTAGCGAGTGCGAGCGCGGCAATCGCGGACAGCATCGCGAACACGCTACGAGGATCGAGACGCATAACGCCCCCGATAGCCCGAGGGGATACGTGCGCGTCGGCCCCCCGGCGGCACGATCAAGGAGCAACGCGAATGCCACGGCCGGGGACCTCGGGGAGAGCGATATGTGAAGCTCCTTTAGGTGGTGCGCGGCCCGCGCTCCCGGCACAACGGCACGGGGAGCGGCTAGAAACACGCCGGCCGATGCCACGCTGGCTGGACACCGTGTCGTCGTTCGAGGAGTGGTGGCGCCGCGCGGCGCCGCGGATGTCAGGCGGAGACGACGGCCGCCTGCACGGCGGCATCCAGCTCGTCGGGACGCACGGGCTTGAACAAGCAGCGCTGCACGCGCAGTGCGGACAGCCGCGCGCGCTCTTCCTCGCGCAGGCCCCAGCCGGTGATGAAGAGAACGGGCACCTTCGCGTCGATCGCGCGAACCCGCTCGGCGACCTCCCAGCCGTTCATGCCGGCCATGCCCACGTTCGTCATGACGACGTCGTAGCGACCGGGCGCGTAAATTTTCAGCGCGGCCGCGCCTCCCGCCGCAGCGCTGACGTCGTGCCCGGCGGCCTGCAGCAGCTCGGTGAGCGCCGCGAGGACCTGTGGCTCATCGTCGACGAGCAGCACACGAACACTGCGGCGCGGGGCACTGTGCACGGAAGCGGGGGCGGCCGGTATCGCCTCACGCGCGGCGGGGACGACGAGAGTAAACGTCGTCCCTCGCCCGAGCTCGCTCTCCACGCGGATGTCGCCACCGTGCCGCCGGATGATCGAATACGCCATCGATAGGCCGAGCCCCGAGCCCGACTCGCCTTTCGTCGAGAAGAACGGCTCGAACACCCGCCGCCGCACGTGCTCGGGCATGCCGATGCCGGTGTCGCTCACCGACACGGCGACGGTCTCGCCCGCGTCCTTCGTCGACATCGTCAGCGTGCCGCCTTCCGGCATGGCGTCCATCGCGTTGAGCACGAGGTTGGTGATGGCCTCGGTGAGCGCGGCCGACCGGCCGTGGATGTGCTGACTGGCGCGCAGATCGAGCCGCAGCTCGAGCTGGCGGCTGTCGTGAGCGATCTTCTCTTCCCACCGCGGCCGCGTGATCGCCACCGCATCCTCGATGATGTGGTTGATGTCGACGGGCATGAAGCGTTCTTCGGGCCGCAGCCGCGCGAACTGCTGAATGCGCCGGACCGACTCGGAGCCGTCCAGCGCCGCCGACTCCACCACCGAGAGCGACCGTTGCAGGAGGTCGGGATTGCCGGGATTGGCCTTCATCAGCTGCGCGTATCCGAGGATGGCCTGCAACAGGTTGTTGAAGTCGTGCGCGATTCCGCCCGCGAGCTGACCGAGCGCGGTGAGCTTCTCCGACTGGTGCAGCTGGTTCTCGACCTCGCGCTGCGCGGTGATGTCCCGGACGATCGCGATGAGTCCATCGAGGCCACCCTGGCGATTGCGCAGCCCCGAGAGCGTCACGGCGAGCGCGGCCGGCGCCTCTCGGTCGGCGGTGAGCGTCGCCTCGAACATCTCCATGGCAGAGCCACGGGCCAGCCGCTCGCGCGCGGTGCGATATTCGCGCTCCGGGAGCAGATCGGTGATGCGACGCCCGCTGGCCTCGGCCGCGGTGGGCCCGAACACCCGCTGGGCCGCGGGGTTCCACCCGTTGATGCGATCGCCGGCATCGACCGAAATGATGGCGTCACCCGCGGAGGCGATGAGCTGCTCCAGCGAGCGCTTCGTGTCGGCGATCTGACCGTAGAGGTGCGCGTTGCGCAGCGCGATGGCGAGGTACTCGGAGAGCATTTCGAGGAGCTCGCGCTCACGCGGATCGACGGGACGCGCCGAGGTGCGGTTGTCGGCCACCAGATAGCCGAGCGGCCCCTCCGCGTCGCGAATCGGGCACACCACGACGCACGCGGCGTCGCCGGGCCGCGCCTCCGGTTCCGTCGCCGTGAGCCCGACGCTGTCGTAGCCGAGGGCCGCGCGCAGCTGCGCCGACACCGCGGCCATGACGTCGTCCATGGCGAGATGGCCGACGATGGTGCGCGAGATCGCGCGCACGATCGACAGCTGGGTGACGCGCAGCGATTGCTCGGTCGTCTCGCGTCGGGCCACCTCCTCGAGCTCGCGCGTCTTGGCCGACAGCCGGCGCATCTCCTCGACGAGGCTCGCCACCTCGCCCCGGGCGCCGAGATCGGCCTGACGTCGCACGACCGCGCGGCGGACGACGTCCTCGAGGTCTTGACGCGAAAACGGCTTGATCAGGTACTCGAACGCACCGTGGGTCAGTGCGAGCTTCACCGTCTCGAGCGAGGCATAGGCAGTGATCATCACGACCTCGATCGTCGGATCGGCGCGCTTCACACGCTGGAGGACCTCGAGCCCGTTCATCTCCGGCATCTTGATGTCGAGGATGACCACGTCGGGTCGCACCTGAGGGAGCATCTCCAGCGCGGCCCGTCCGCTGTCGGCGGTCGTGATCTGGTAGGCGGGCTTGAGCAGCATGCGGAGCGATTCGCGCGGCCCGAGCTCGTCGTCGACGACGAGGATGCGTGGGGCGGTCGCCGGTGCGGTGGCGACCGTCATGCCACGGCCGGCGGCAGCGAGACGACGAACGACAGCTCGTGCCGCGTCTGACGGACGCCCAGGCGACCGCCCAGCGCCTCGACGAGGCGTTGGCTCACCGCGGGCCCGACGTCGATGAGGCTTTCCTGGACCATCTCCACGGGATCGAACAGTCGTTCGAGCTTGTCGGGCGTCACAGCGGCGCTGCGCGAGCCGACGACGATTCGCACATCGTGGCCTCCGCCGGGCTCGGCGTGGCGGGCCACCGACAGTGAGATTTTCGCCAGATCGTTCGGAGAATTATGGGTCAGGTAGCGGATCAGGTAGGACAGGGCGCGGCGCAGCTGGGCGGCGTCGACCTTGACGAGGAAGCGTTCGGTCGCGGGCGCGACGTCCAGCTGAAGGTGCTTGCCGAGGCCGCCGTCGGCGAGGTCGATGGCCTCGACGAGCTGCGTGACAGCCTCGTAAGCGTCCACTGTGGCGAAGTTTAACTCACCCTCCGTCACGAGCCCCGCCAATTTTTCGAAGACCTCCACCAGTCGGCCAACGTCGCGGCGCACGACCGAGGAGAAGTGGCGGCGGAAATCCGGGTCGTCGTAGCGCTCGCCGATGAGCTCGATGAAGGTATTGATGGAGACCAGGGGGTTCTTGATTTCGTCGGCGATTCGGGCGACCACGCGGGTGAGCAGCTGGAACTGGTCGGCCTCGCGCTTCTGTGCGGCCAGCTCTTTCTGGGCCGTCAGGTCCTCGAAGACGAGCACCGCGCCCAGCGGTGCCCCGTCCTGGTCGCGGATGACATACGTCGTGACCTCGATCCAGAGCCGGCGCAGGGGCAGCTGGATCTCGGTGCGCGGCGTCGCCCGGCCGGACGACAGCGTGTCGAACAGCAGGTCCCCGAGGGGCGAGGGCAGCACGCGCAGATCCTGCCGGACCACCGTCTGGGCCGACAGCCCCAGGATCTCCTCGGCGCGTCGGTTCATCGTGCCGACCCGCTGATCGCGGCCGATCGTCACGACGCCGCTTGACATGTGCCACAGAATCCGCTCGCTGAACTCCTTCTCGCGCTCGAGCTGCTGGTGCAGCGTGATGTCGCGGATGACCGTCGCGAGCTGGGTCACCAGGTCGAAGAGCGTCTCGATCTCCGTGCGTGAATAGGCGGCGCCGAACACCGGCTGCCCGAGGACGAGAATGGCGACGAGATCGCCGTGCGCGAGCAGCGGCGTCGCCACCACGCCTTGCAGCAGCTTCAGCTCGCGCACGAGATCGGGGTCGGTCATGTCGTGCCGCGCGAGGGGGCGCCCCTGACTGGCGAGCCAGCGCGGCAGGCCCTCGCCGGCGGGCAGCCGCACGGAATGGACGATCTGCAGCGGCAATCCGCGGTGCGCGACGATACGAAATTCACCGCTCTCGGCGTCGGGCAGCAGGACGGCGACGCGCGTGGCCCGAACGACGTCACCTATAGCGTCCAGGAACGTATCGAGCACGCGGCGGAGGTCGAAGCCCGCCGCGAACACGCGGCTGAGGGCCTTCAGCGCGCGCGGCAGCGCGGCGGTGTCCCAGGCGGTGTCGCCGAGTGCGGGGCGGCCATGAACGCTCGGCGGCGGCCACGCCGGCTCGCGCAGCATCTTGATCTCGCGGACGAGACGCTGCTTGTCGAGCGCGTGGCGCAGAACGGCGTCGAGCTCGCGCGTCGTGAACGCGTCGGACACGACGAAGTCCGCCGTCGCCTCTTCTTCGCCCGCCGTCCCCACCGCGACAACGAGCACGGCGGGCGCAACGTCGCGCGCCGTGTTCACGAACGTGCTGAGCGCGCCGGACGGGCCCGCGCTGTCACGCAGCACCAGGTCGATCTCGACGAGGCGAAGCGTCTTGACTGCCTCGGTGTCGGAGGGCGCCTCGAAGATCGTGAAGCCGCTGAGCGCGCGCAGCAGCCGCGTGCGGAGCGTTTCGTCCGACGTCACGACCAGAGCGGTGTTCAAGCCTTCCCCGAGCGGGAGTGTACTCGATCCGCGATGCCCGTGTGCACCCGATTCAGACGACGCGCGGTCACGCGATCACGGGGGCGGTGACGGGAGCGAGCGGAAACGCGATGGAGAAGACGGCGCCGCCGCCGGGCCGATTCGATGCTTGCAACTGCGCGCCGTGCGCCTGGGCCACGCCCGCGGAGATTGCCAGGCCGAGCCCGGTACCGCGTTGCTTGGTGGTGAAGAACGGCTCGAAAATCTTCTCCACGAGCTCGGGGGGAACGCCCGAGCCGGTATCCTCGACGGTCACGGTGATGTCGTCGCCCTCGCGGGCGAGCGCCACTCTCACGACGCCACCCGGCGGCGTCGCCTCGTGCGCATTCACGAGGAGATTGAGGAACAGCTGCTCGAGGTTCTGGTGGTCGCCCAGCACGCGGCACGGCGTATCGCCCAGCGTCGCCACGACGGTGATGCGCTTTTCGTCGAAGGTCGCCTGCATGAACTCGAGCGCCTCGCCGAGCGGTGCCCGCACGTCGACGGCGTGTTGCGGTTTTCGGCCGGGATGCGCGAGCGTGCGCAGCCGGTCGACCACGCGCTCCATCCGATGGATCTCTCGCCCGACGATGCGTCCGAAATCGTCGATGAACTGCGGCTCGCTCGCACGGCGCGGGAGCAGCTGAGTGAAGGTCTTGATCGCGACCAACGGGTTTTTGATCTCGTGTGCGATGCCGGAGGCGAGCACTTCGAAATAGGCGAGGCGCTCCGCTCGTCGCCGCTCGATCTCGAGCTGTTTCAGAGGCGTGAGGTCGCTGAACACCGCAACGGCGCCCAGCACCGCGCCGTCCGGATCGCGCAGCGACGACGTCGTGCAGATGACGGGGCGGATTCGATCGCCGTCGGGCAGCTCGATCTCGGGCAGCGTTCGCTCCGTGCCGTCGGCGGCACTCGCGAGCAGCGGGTCACGGAGGCAGGTCGGGACGTGGGTCAGCGCCTGTCCGTTCACGTCGGCGGCGGAAAGTCCGGTCAGCCGCTCCGCGGCACGGTTGAACATCGCCACGCGGCCCGCGGCGTTGATGGCGATGACGCCGCTTTCGATGGTGGCGACGATGTTCTCGATGTATTCGTTCGCCAGCACCACCTGCGCGTATAGCCGCGCGTTCTTGATCGCGATGCCCGCCTGATTTGTCAGCGTCATCAACAGGTCGAGATCCTGGGAATAGAACGGGTCGCCCGAGCGCTTGGCGCCGACCGCGATGAACGCGACGAGTCCGTCGTCGGACATGACGGGTAGCAGCAGTGCCCACTCGGCGGCCGTTAGATCGTGCGTCAGACCGCGCTCAGCGTCGGTTTGGATCTGGCGGGAAAGCTCTTCCGTCACCAGCGCGTCGTGCATGGTCGCGAGGGCCGCGAGCACGGACGCCGGCGCCGTCTCTGGTGCCGCGAAGCTGCTTCCGTCGCCGTGCCGTTGCACCAGCGCGCGACGAAAGCTCTCCTCGTCCTGCAGGTAGATCGCCACGCCCTCGACTCCGGTGGCCTGCACGATCGTGCTGCCGATGAAGGGAAGCAGTCGCTTCAGATCCAGCATTCGCGTCAGTGCGCCACTGGCCTTGCGGAGCGTGCGCTGATAGTTGGCGCGCGTGCGGTACACATAGCGATCGAGCAGGCGGCGCGCGATGTCGCGCGTGGGTGGCACGACGAGCATGACCGCGGTGATCGTACTGACAACCACCAGTAGTTCTGTACGGTCGAGGTGTGCGAACAGCCGCGGCCCGTATAGATGGAGGAGCACGACGGTCGGAATCAAGGAGATCAACGTCGCGAGCGCCACCGTGAGTCCGTTGTGCAGGACGAGCCGCAGATCGGTGATGCGGCGCCGAATGAGCGCATGTCCGGTGATGACGACGAACGACAACGCGAAGTACGGGCCAATGGCGCCGTACGCCGACTGGCCGGTCACCCAGGGCAGGATGACGTTCGTCACGATCCCCGCGATCCCCGGCACGATCATGCCCGCGGCGACGAACTGCAGCTCGGCGCGCGATCGGCCGCGCGCGACGCGCCACTCGAGGAGGAACAGCGCGGTCGCGGTCGCCCAC
Source organism: Candidatus Methylomirabilota bacterium (assembly GCA_046723475.1). Classification (GTDB taxonomy): domain Bacteria; phylum Methylomirabilota; class Methylomirabilia; order Rokubacteriales; family CSP1-6; genus AR12. The sequence goes on along the minus strand of JBKOUQ010000019.1, from coordinate 314 downwards.
GTCGCCACGATGAAAAAGGCGAAGGCGGGATAGAGAGGACCGTGTTTCCGCGAGAGGACGTCGACAATGGCAGGATTTTGAGATCCAACCAAGTCTGTCGTCAGCGAAAGGGCGCTAAAGAGGATTCCGGTCGCGAGCCACACAACGAGAAGGACTCGTGATACGCGCCTCGCCAGGACGCCCTCGGCTGGGGCATATGCATGCATGAAAAGCAAGAAGGTCGTTGGGATAAGGCTTCCTGCGGCGAAACTAACCGGTACCCAAAAGTGAAGGTCATTGCCTCCATGTACCGAGGTTACTGCTGTGGCCCACAC
>JBKOUQ010000251.1:0-26835 GCA_046723475.1 Candidatus Methylomirabilota bacterium | reverse complement strand
GCTCTCGGTACAGCCCGAACACCTGCCGGTAGACGTCCGAGATCTCACCCAGGCTCGCGTAGTCCTTCACCGCGTCCACCAGCACCGGCATGACGTTGGCGCCACCGCGGCACGCATCGGCCAGCTGTTTGAGCCGCCGTTCGACGCGGCCCATATCTCGCCCGGCCTTGAAGCGCGCCGTGCGCTCGATCTGCTCGACCTCCACCTGCTCGTCGATGCGCAGGTAGTTGATCGGCTTTCCCTCGGTCATCACGTACTTGTTCACACCGACCGTGATCTTCTCGCCGCGATCCTCCATCAGCTGATAGCGGTAGGCGGCGTCGGCGATCTCCTTCTGCGGGAATCCGTTGTCGATCGCGCGGATCATGCCGCCTATGGCGTCGATCTGGTCGATGTAGCGCTGCGCCTGCGTTTCCATCTGGTCGGTCAGCGTCTCGAGGAAGTACGACCCGCCGAGCGGATCGACGGTGAGCGCCACGCCCGTCTCTTCCGCGATGATCTGCTGCGTACGCAGCGCCACCGTGACGGCATCTTCGGTGGGCAGCGCCCACGTCTCGTCGTAGGAGTTGGTGTGCAGCGACTGTGCGCCGCCGAGCACCGCGGCCAGCGCCTGGATGGCGACGCGCGCGATGTTGTTGAGCGGCTGCTGCGCGGTGGCCGACACGCCCGCCGTCTGCGTGTGCGTGCGCAGCCGCATGGACTCCGGCTTCTTCGCACGGTAGCGCTCTTTCATGAACCGCGCCCACATGCGGCGCGCCGCGCGCAGCTTGGCGATCTCCTCGAAGAAGTCGTTGTGGATGTCAAAGAAGAAGCTCAGCCGCGGTGCGAACGCATCGATGTCGAGCCCGCGCGCCAGGGCCGCCTCGACGTAGCCGAGCCCGTCGGCCAGCGTGAACGCGAGCTCCTGCACGGCGGTCGAGCCCGCCTCGCGGATGTGGTAGCCGGAGATCGACACGGGGTTGAAGCGCGGCACGTGTTTGGCCGTGAACTCGATCATGTCGGTCACGATCCGCACCGCGGGGTCCGGCGGACAGATCCACTCCTTCTGCGCGATGAACTCCTTCAGCATGTCGTTCTGCATCGTGCCGCCGATCCGATCCCAGCCGACGCCCTGCTTGTCGGCGATGGCCAGGTACATGGCCAGCGCGACGGAGGCCGTGCAGTTGATCGTCATCGACGTGGTCACGTCGCCGAGCGGGATGTCGGCGAAGAGGCGCTCGAAGTCGTCGAGCGTGGAGATCGACACGCCTTCCTTCCCGACCTCGCCTCGCGCCCGCGGATGGTCGGCGTCGTAGCCCATGAGCGCCGGCATGTCGAACGCGGTCGACAGCCCGGTCTGCCCCTGCGCGAGCAGATACTTGAAGCGCGCGTTGGTGTCCTCCGGACGTCCGAAGCCGGCGAACATCCGCATCGTCCAGAGCCGGCCGCGGTACATCGTCGGATACACGCCGCGGGTGAACGGATACGCTCCCGGCGTTCCGAGGCGGTCGTCGTACGTCTGGTTCGCGACGTCGTCGGGCGTGTAGAGCGGCTTCAGCGGAATGCCCGAGAGCGATTCGAACCTGACGTCCCGCTCCTTCCACTCACGCTCACTCATTTCAGCACCTCGCGCGCGATGACGAGCTTTTGGATCTGCGACGTGCCCTCGTAGATCTGCGTGATCTTCGCGTCGCGGAAGTAGCGCTCGACCTCGGCCTCGCGGATGAACCCGAAGCCGCCGTAGATCTGCACGGCGTCGGTGGCGACCTTCATCGCGGTCTCGGCGGCGAACAGCTTCGCCATCGATGCTTCCTTGGTGTACGGGCGCCCCGCATCCTTCAGCGTCGCCGCCTTCAGCGTGATGAGGCGCGCGCCGTCCACGGCCGTCGCCATGTCGGCGAGCATCCACCCCACCATCTGATGCTCACCGATCGGCACGCCGAAGGCGCGGCGTTCACGCGCGTATTTGACCGCGCGCTCGTAGGCACCGGCGGCGATGCCGACGGCCTGCGCCGCGATACCGACGCGGCCGCCGTCGAGCGTCGCCAGCGCGATGTGGAAGCCGCGTCCTTCTTCGCCGATCCGGTTCGCCGACGGCACCCGGCAGCCGTCGAAGACGAGCTCGGCGGTGTCGGAGGCGCGGATGCCGAGCTTGTCCTCGGTCTTGCTGACCGTGAAGCCCGGCGTCCCCTTCTCCACGACGAACGCGCTGATGCCGCGATGCGCGCTCTTGGGGTCGGTCTGCGCGAACACGAGCGCGAAGGAGGCTTCGCGGCCCGTGCTGATGAAGAGCTTGCGGCCGGTGATGACGTAGTCGTCGCCGTCGCGCACGGCCCGCGTGTGCTGATTGCGCGCGTCGGAGCCCGCCTCGGGCTCGGTCAGCGCGAAGCAGCCCAGCGCGTGGCCCGCGGCCACCGGCTTCAGGAAGCGTGCGCGCTGGGCGTCGGTGCCGTGTTTGTAGACCGGATCACAGTAGAGCGAGTTGTTCACCGACATGATCACGGCGTGCGAGGCGCACGCTTTGGCGATCTCTTCGAGCGCCGCCACGTACGACACCGCGTCGGCGCCGCTGCCTCCCCACGCCTCCGGCACCATGATCCCGAGCAGCCCGAGCTCCCCCATCCGCTTGACCGTCTCGTGCGGAAAGCGGGCCTCGCGGTCGATCTCCGAGGCGATGGGCGCGATGTGCTCCTGCGCGAACTCGCGCGCCATGTCGCGGATCATCTGCTGCTCGTCGGTGAGGTCGATTCTCATTTTTCCAGAAGCTTTTTGAACTCGTCGGTCAGCGCCGGGACGACCTCGAACAGATCGGCCACGATGCCGTAATCCGCGATCTTGAAGATCGGCGCCTCGGGATCCTTGTTGACGGCCACGATGACTTTCGACGTCCGCATGCCGGCCAGGTGCTGGATCGCGCCCGATACACCGAAGCCGAGGTAGAGCTTGGGCGAGATCGTGCGTCCCGTCTGCCCGATCTGGAATCGATGGGGCCGCCAGCCCGCGTCCACGGCCGCGCGCGAGGCGCCGACGGCGGCGCCGATGACGGCCGCCATCTTCTCGAGGATCACGTAGTTCTCGGGGCCCTTCATGCCGCGACCACCCGAGATGACGGTCTCCGCCTCGGTGAGCTCGGGCAGGCCGGTCGAGACCTCCTCCCGGCGCTCCACCAGCTTCATGCGCGCGGCGGGGAGCTTCACGGTCGCCTTTTCGACCTGCGCGGTCTTCGCCGCCGACGCTTCCGCCGGCTTGAACACGTTCGGCCGCAGCGTGGCGATCCACGGCGTCTTCGCCCACGTCATCTTCGACAGCAGCTTGCCGGCGTAGACGGGACGCGTCGCCACGAGCGCGTCGCCCTCCATCGCGAAGGCGACGGAATCCGCCGACAGCCCGGCGCCCAGCCGCGCCGCGAGCCGCGCCACGAACTCGCGCATGCGGCTCGTGACGGGCGCGAAGATCGCCTTCGGCGATTCCTTCGCGACGAGCTCGGCGAACGCGGGCACCCAGACCTCGCCCGTGTAGGGCGCGAAGACGGCGTTCTCGAGGACCCACACCTTGGTGGCTCCCCACGCGCCGAGCTGCTTGATCCCGTCGTCGCTTGTCTTGTCGGTGAGCCAGACGGCCTCGACGTTGCCGCCTGCGAGCCGGCCCGCCTCGCCGAGCACCTCGGCCATGACCTTCTTCGGCGCGCCCTTCCGATCGTCTTCGACGATGCACCAGTACGCGTTTGCCATGTCAGATCGCCTTCGCATCCTCGCGCAGCGCGCGAACGAGCTCCTTCACCGCATCCTTCACTTCACCCTGGATGACTCGCCCCGGTGGCCGTGCCGGCAACGCTTCGAGGTTTTTCACCGCGAGCTGTGGCGCGCCGGGCGTGAGGCCGAGGTCGCCGGCCTTGACGTCTTTGATCTCCTTTTTCTTGGCGCCCATGATGCCTTTCAGCGTCGGATAGCGCGGCTCGTTCAGCCCCTTCTGCGCCGAGAGCACCGCCGGCAGCGGAATGTCGAACACCTCCAGCCCGCCCTCGACCTGGCGGCCCACGCGCACCGTTTTCGCGTCGGCGTCAACCGTCTCTTCCATGATCCAGGACGCGCACGGCCAGTCGAGGACCTCGGCGAGCTGCGCGCCGACGGCGCCCATGTCGTCGTCGATCGCCTGCCGACCGCAGAGCACCAGTGCCGGCTGCTCCTGCTTGATCACGGCCGCCAGCGCCTGGGCAGTGCCGAGCGTGTCGGCAGTGGCCCAGCCCGGATCGTTGAGATGAATCGCACGGTCGCAGCCCATCGCGAGCGCCGAGCGCAGCGCTTCCTTCACACGGTCCGGGCCGAGCGAGACCGCAATCACCTCGCCCTGACCACGTTTTTCTTTGATGCGCAGCGCTTCCTCGATCGCGAACTCGTCGTACGGCGACACGATCCAGGTGATGCCCGCCGTGTCGATGGTCTTGGGATCGGCCCCGATCTTCACCTGGGTCGCGGTGTCGGGAACCTGCTTGATGGCGACGACGATCTTCATGAGGTCGCTCCTCGCTCGCTCTGCTCGTAGTGAAGGTCGCGGGTGATCCGGAAGCGGTCGCCGGGAATGAAGACGCGGTCGAACACGACCGGCGTGGCCGTGGCGTCGTACGACACGCGCTCGGACTCGAAGGCCGGCACGCCGGCGCGGCATCCGAGCTCGCGCGCCTCGCGCCGCCCGAGGCGGATGGCCGAGACGCTCTCGTGCGCGCGCTCGATCGTGATCCCGAGCTTGAACTCGAGGACCTGGCGCAGCGGCGTCGTGCCCAGGTCTGCCTTCATGACTTCTTCACCGACGGGGACCGTCAGAAACGATCGCTGCAGGCTCATCGGGTGGCCGCCGACCAGGCGCAGCCGCTCGAGCTGCACTACGCGCGCCCGTGCCCCGACGCCGAGCGCCGCGGTCACGCGGTGGTCGGCGCGGGTGACACGCCCGCCCAGCAGCCGCGTCGTGACGTGCTCGCCCTGCGCGGACAGCTCGCCGGCGAAGCGACGCAGCTGGAGGATGTCGTAGTCGATGGACGGAGCCGCCACGAACGTGCCGAGCCCGTGGCGTCGCGCGATGAGGTTCTCGCGCTCGAGTACCTCCAGCGCCTGGCGCAGCGTCATCAGCGTTACGCCGAACGAGCGCGCGAGCGCGCGCTGGTTGTCGAGGCGCGTCCCGGCCGCGAGCCGACCGGCGTGGATGCGATCCCGCAGTGACTCGGCGATGCGATGGTACCGCGGCACCCGTCCGTTCACGCGACTCCCTCTGTCGGTGTTCTAGAACTCTCTCGCGCGAGACTCGCCGCCGGGGCGCCGACCCAACGTGCGAAAACAACGGTGAAAACGACTGAGGCGCGACAGCGATACGAGCGACATTGTACGGCCCGCGCCGCACGCCCGCAAGGGCCACGGCCCGCGGCCGGTCGGCAAAACAGGACAACAAACCGCCGTCGATTGAGCAACCGCGTGCACGGGCGCGCGCGGGGATCGCGCGAAATATCGCGGAAATTCCCGCCGAACGGTCCGGTACGACGCTTGCTCTTACTGAGAGGCGAGCGAGCGAACGGACACGCGGTTCGCGCCGAGAGGCGGGGCCGCTTCGCTCTAACCGCCGCCTGCTCGACCGCGCTCATCCGCCCCTGTGAGCGCGGTCCTTTTTTTTACGAGCTCAACCGCCCGCTCAACGCGACGAGCGCGTCGAGCTTGCCGCGCGCCGCCCGCGAGTCGATCGACTGCGCGGCGAGGCCGACACCATCCTTGAGGTCGCGGGCGTGTGCGCCGGCCACCAGCGCGGCGGCGGCGTTCATCACGACGATGTCGCGCCGCGGTCCGGGCTCGCCGTCGAGGATCGCGCGAATGATGTCGGCGTTCTGCTCTCGGTCGCCGCCCCGCAGATCCTTGATCGAAGCGGACGGTACGCCGAAGTCCTCGGGCCGCACCGCGTACGTTCGCACGCTGCCCTCCCGCACCTCCGAGATGCGGCTCTCGCCCGTATTCGAGATCTCGTCGAGGTTGTCCGCACCATGCACGACGAACGCGCGAATCGTGCCGAGCTCGGCCAGGACGCGCGCGAGCGGCTCGGTCAGCGACGCCGAGTAGACGCCGACGACCTGCGCGTTGGCGGCGGCCGGGTTCGTCAGCGGGCCGAGCATGTTGAACACGGTCCGGATGCCGAGCTCCCGGCGCGCGGGCATCACGTGCTTCATCGCCGTGTGTAACAGCGGCGCGTAGAGGAAGCCGATGCCGACCTCTTCGATGCAGCGTGTGACCTTGTCAGGTGGGAGATCGAGGCTGATCCCGAGCGTCTCGACGACGTCGGCCGAGCCGCACATCGACGACACCGAACGGTTGCCATGCTTCGCCACGCGCAGCCCCGCCCCGGCGACTACGAACGCGGTGGCCGTCGACACGTTGAACGTGCCGGTCGCGTCGCCGCCGGTGCCGCACGTGTCGATCAGCATCTCGCGGTCGGTGCCGCTCATGCCCGCGACGTCGTCGCCACGCGCGCGGATGCGCACGACCTTCTGGCGCATGACCTGCGCGAAGCCGATCAGCTCCTCGACCGTCTCACCCTTCATTCGGAGCGCGGTGAGGAACGCGCCGATCTGGGCCCCGGTCGCGGCGCCCGACATGATCGCATCCATCGCCGCGGCGGCTTCGATGCGCGACAGGTCGCGGCGCTCCACCAGCGCGCGAACGGCCTCGGTGATGATCGGGCTCGTCATGCCGCCGCCGATTCTAGCGCAGTCGCCGCTCAGCGCGGCGGCACCGGGCCGCCGACCAGGATCGTCGCCGGCGCGAGTCCCGCGATCTTCACGTGTAGCGGCCAGGGCGGCGGGCCGACCTGATCGAGCGGGAACGTCGCGAACGTGTTGCCCTCGATCCGCGTCGGCCCCTCGCCGACGGGAACGCCGACTCCCACGCCCGTGCCGATGCCGACACCACGGCCGATCGAGGCGCCGCCGACGCCGATGCCGATCGACGGCGGCGGACCCGTCACCATCGGCGCGTTCTCGATGCTGACCGCGCGCACGGCGGTGCCATCGCTACGAAGAATCCAGATGTCCTCGAGCCGCCGGTGGTCCGTGTCGAGCTCGATGCGCAGCTGGTTGGCGAGCATCTGGTAGCCCGCGGAGATCTTCGCGCCCGACGGCTGCGGCGAAGGCGTGTAGGGCAGCGTGGCGTGCGAGCAGCCGGCCAGGAGCGCGAGCGCAACCATCGCCGACACGAAAGGCTTACTCATGCGCTCAGCGTACAGGTCGAGCGTGATAAGGTCGAGCCTCCAGGAGGTCCCTATGCGTGGCATCGTCTTTCTCGGCAATCGCAAGCTGGAGATCCAGGAATTCCCCGACCCCACACCCGGCCCCGGTGAAGTCGTTCTGCAAATGAAGGCGTCCGGGATGTGTGGCAGTGATCTGCACCCGTATCGCGCCGCGGGGAATGCCGCGGCCTCGCTCGGTCTCGGCGGCGGCGGTCCCGTGATCGCCGGGCACGAGCCATGTGGCGTCGTCGCCGACGTCGGCGCCGGCGTCGAGCGTTCGCTGGTCGGGCGCCGCGTGATGAACCATCACTACAAGGGCTGCGGCGCATGCCGGCATTGCCGTGTGGGCTGGTCGCAGCTCTGTCGCGCCGGCATCACCGTCTACGGCATGACGGGTCATGGTGGCCACGCTCACTATATGAAAGCGCCCGCGTTCACGTGTGTTCCGTTACCCGACGAGCTGACGTTCGAGGAAGGCGCTTCGGTCTCGTGCGGCACGGGCACGGCGTATGGCGCGCTCAAGCGCATCGACGTTTCGGGTCGCGACACGCTCGCCGTGTTCGGTCAGGGACCGGTCGGCCTGAGCGCGACCATGCTGGGCCGGGCCATGGGCGCGCGCGTCATCGCGATCGACGTCGTGCCCGAGCGTCTGGCGTTGGCGCGTGAGCTCGGCGCGGAGCACGTCATCAACGCCCGGGACGCCGATCCGGTGAAGGCGATCCACGATCTCACCCGCGGCGAGGGCGCCGAGACCACGATGGACTGCTCGGGATCGTCTGAAGGCCGTCTCGGCGCGCTGCAGTCCGCGGGGACGTGGGGCCGCGTGGCGTTCGTCGGCGAAGGCGGCCAGACGACGATCGACGTCAGCAAGCACATGCTTCGGCGCCAGCTCACCGTCCACGCGTCGTGGACCTTCTCGGCCGTCGGGCAGGAGGAGTGTGCGCGGTTCATCGCGGATCGCCAGTTGCCACTGAAGCGGCTGTTGACCCATCGATTCCGACTCGAGCAGGCGGACGAAGCCTATCGGTTGTTCGACACGCAGACGACGGGCAAAGGAGTTTTTGTGTTTTGAACATCACGGGGCGCCCCGCGTTTGGCGAAGGCGCCCCGTCGTCGGTCAGCCCGTCTTGCGCGGCTGCAGGTGCAGCCCGGACAGAATCGTACGGCTCTCGGGGATGTCCTCGAGCCGCTTGAACGGCAGGTTGAACACGGCGCGCGAGGCCACCAGCACCATCGCGAAGTTGACGGCCGCCGCCGCAACGTGCAGCGCCGGCAGCGCCAGGTACTCGAGCAACCGATCGCTCGCCGCGTGCAGCCACTCGGTCTCCCGTCGGAAGTCGCGCAGCGGGCCCTCCCACCAGGGCGGTGAGATCAGCGGCGCGTTCGTCATGCTCGGCTCGGCGATGTTGAGCGGGCGGCGTGAGATCAGCGCGATCAACGGCGCCGTCCCGTACTGCCCGAACAGGAACCACGTCAGACCGCGCACACCCAGCCAGCCGCACATGGCGACGACGATCGCACCGCCGCGCTGTTCGGCCACGGCCGGCAGCAGCGCCGTCACGATCTCGCGATAGAGGAACACCACCTCGAAGAAGCCGACGAAGAGCTCGACGGCGACCATCTGTCCGATGTACTTCAGCTGGCGCGTGTGCAGAGCCTCGACGAGCGCCTGCGCGCACGCGAAGCTGCCCATCACGAGCAGGAGCAGGAACACGAAGAGCACGGGGCCGGTCGCCGCCACGGGATCCGGTGTCTCGGCGAGCCGGCTCAGAACGTCGGCGATCGTCGGATACAGCACGTGCGCGAACACCCCGGCTTCGAGCACACACCAGAGCAGCAGCGCCACGAACGCCACCCACGGGACGCCCGGCTGGAAGTAGCGCTGCGCCATCCGCCCGGTCATCGCGAACGGCATCATCGCGATCTGCCGAGTCGCCTCGATCGCCAGCCGCACCACGAACGCCACCGCGACGACGAGCCAGCCGGTGATCACGCCGGCGCAGCGCACGAGGCCCATCCAGTACAGCCACGTCGCCCGCGCGGCATCCCACCACGCCAGAAGCATCGCGGACGCGAAGTGCACGCGCCCGTTGCGGAACGGGAGGGTATAGAGCGACAGCTGCGTGCACCAGAGCGCGGCCACTCCGAGAAGCGCGGGCAGCAGCAGCAGCCCGAGCTTCGCGACCGCCACCCACGGGGACGCCGAGTGCGTGAAAAACTCGATCAGAACTTGCTGCGTGCGCGGGATCCACATGATCGGCGCCAGCAGCAGCGCAATGATCTCTTGCCAGTGCTGCGGGAACGAGCTGAGGAGCTGCTCCATCGCTCGGCCTCCCTGTGTCGCCGCGGTTACGGCGACTCGAGCGGCTTCTTCTCGGGCGGAGCGCCCTCGACCACCTCGGTCCGAACCGGTGCCGGCGCGATCGGGACGAACTCCACGCGACCGGCATAGCTGATCGGGGTGATCTTCGGCCGCGACGCGGCGGCCGACGCTTGCGCGAGCTGCAGCGCGACGGTACGCGCCATCTCGCGATCGTAGCGACGCAGGACGCGGATCACGTACTGCCGCGTCTCGCGGTACGGCGGGATGCCGCGATAGTTGATCACGGCCTGCTCACCCGCGTTGTACGCAGCGATCGCGAGCGGCAGGTTGTTGTGAAATCGCACGAGGAGGCGCTTGAGGTGGCGGACGCCGCCATCGATGTTGTCGCGGGGGTCGAACGCGTCCTGCACCTGCAGATCCGCCGCGGTTTGCGGCATGAGTTGCATGAGCCCTTCTGCGCCGCGACGCGACACCGCGTGCACGTTGAACTGCGACTCCACGGCCACGATCGCCGCGACCAGCTTCGGCTCGATGCCGTAACGGGTCGCCACCTCGACGATATGCGCGTTGATGTCGAGTTCCTCGATCTCGGGACGATCCGCCGCCGGCTCGGCCGCGGCGACGTCCGTGTCCGGCTCCGTCGATTCTGCGACCTGCACGCGCGAGCCCGCGTACGCGGCGCCCATGACGAGCGCGAGCACGCCCAGTCCCAGCGCGTGCCGCGCCAGCACCTGCCGCGTGGTCAGTCGCCGTCCACGTGTCGTCGAGCCCATAACACCGTGCGTGAACACGGGGGGGTGTGTTGAGCAATGGGGGTGCCAGACCCGCGCCGGCTGCGGCTAACCGTGCGTCGTGTCGAGCGTTCGAACCGGCGCTGGTCAGGAGTGAGCCGGCGTCCCGACGGCCACGGGGTGACGTTCCTGGTCGCCGGAGCGTGTCAGCGTGCCTCCCCGCGTCCGTCATCGGCGGGTCGACATGGCCCGCGGGCAATCGGAAAACGCGCTTCCTTATTAATATGCCGGGCACGGTCGGACGCCGTGCACCTCGCATGTGGTGGTCAGAGGCCGAGATACGCCTGCTTGACGTGCGCGTTCTGCTGCAACGCCTCGCGCGGCCCCTCGAGCACGACGCGACCGTTCTCGAGCACGTAGCCACGGTGCGCCAGGGCCAGCGCGCGCGCGACATTCTGCTCGACGAGCAACACGGTCGTGCCGGCCGCGTTGATCGTCACCAGGCGCTCGAAGATCAGCTTCACCATCACCGGGGCGAGCCCGAGGCTCGGCTCGTCGAGCACCAGCAGGCGCGGGCGTGCCATAAGTCCGCGGCCGATGGCGCACATCTGCTGCTCGCCACCCGACAGCGTGCCGGCCTGCTGATCCTCGCGCTCCCGAAGCCGCGGGAACAGCGTGAAGACGGTATCGAGCGTTGCCGCGCGCGTGGCGCGCTCGCGCGCGCCGAGCTCCAGGTTCTCGCGCACCGTCATCGTCGGAAACAGCTGGCGGCCTTCGGGCACGTGCGCGATGCCGCGCCCCACGATGCGCGATGACGGTTCGCCGTCGATCCGCTGGCCGTCCAGCTCGATGCGACCACGGCGGACGGGCAGCAGACCGGTGATGGCGCGCAGCGTGGTCGTCTTGCCGGCGCCATTGGCGCCGATCAGCGCCACGACTTCGCCCGCGCGCACCTCGAACGACACGTCGCGCACGGCGACGAGGTCGCCGTAGCCGGCCTCGACGCTATCGAGGCGGAGAAGCGGCGGCATAGTCCTCACCGAGGTACGCCTCCACGACACGCGGATCGTTGGCGACGGCGGCCGGGGGCCCTTCGGTCACGGTCTCGCCGAAATTGAGCACGACGATGCGGTGCGACAGCGCCATCACCGCGCGCATGTTGTGCTCGATTAACAGAATCGACACGCCGCCGCGGTGGATCTCGCCGATGAGCGCGACGAGGGTGGCGATCTCCGTCGCGTTCAACCCGGCCATGACCTCGTCGAGCAGCAACAACGTCGGCTCGGTGGCGAGCGCGCGCGCCAGCTCGAGCCGCTTGCGCTCGGGCAGCGTGAGGCCGCCGGCGGGCTGGGAGGCTTTGGGGCCGAGCCCCAGCCGCTCGATGACAGCACGCGCGCGCTCACGCGCGCGTGGCGCCTCCGGGTGCCGCGCGAGCGCACCAACCATGACGTTGTCGAGCACGCTGAGGCGCGCGAACGGCCGCACGATCTGAAACGTCCGCGCCAGTCCGAGCCGGCAGATCGCGTGCGGCTTCAGACCGCGCACCGAGCGGCCGCGGAAGTGGATGCTCCCCGAATTCGGCGAGAGAAAGCCCGAGAGCAAATTGAACACCGTCGTCTTGCCCGCGCCGTTCGGCCCGATCAGCCCGAGAACCTCCCCCTCTGCCATGGTGAGATCCAGGCCCGCCACCGCCTGGACACCGCCGAAATGCTTGACCAGGCCACGAGTCTCCAGCAGCGTCGGCGCCGTCATCGGCGTAGCAGACGCGCCAAGCGCGGATAGGCGCCCTCGGGCAGGAACAGCACGACGGCGATCAGCAGCGCGCCGTACACGATGAGGTGGGCGCCGTGCCAGCCGCTCTGCGCGAAGTAATGGCGAGCCAGCTCGGCGAGCGGGCTCAAGATGAACGAGCCGACGATCGGCCCTGCCACGGTCCCCGCACCGCCGACCACCGCGCGGATGATGATCTCGACCGAAAGCGGAATCCCGAACACGGAGGCGGGCTGCAGCGAGAACACGTAGAAGGCGTAGAAGGCGCCGCCGATGCCGGTGAGGAACGACGACAGCATCATCGCGAGCATCTTGTAGCGGAAGGTGTCGACGCCCAGCGCCTCGCAGGCGCCTTCGTCCTCACGGATCGCGCTGAGATAGACGCCGAAGCGCCGGCGCTCCAGCCACGCCACGAGGCCGGTGGCGCCGAGCATGAGCACGAGCGCGATGTAGTAGTACGCGCGTGCGTCCTGAAACTGGAACTGGCGCGGGTCGCCGGTGAACGTGATGTAGTAGCCGACGGCGCCGCCGATCGCGTCGACGTTCGACGCGACGATGCGACAGATCTCGGCGAACGCGACGGTGAGCAGGACGAAGTAGAACCCGCGCAGCCCGAACCGGAAGCCGAGGAACCCGATGAGCGTGCCGAGCACCGCCGCCAGCGCGCCGCCGACGAACATGCCGATCCACGGCGTGAGCCCCTTCTCCACCGCGAGCACGGCGCACGCGTACGCGCCGATTCCGAGGAACGCGGCGTGACCGGCCGACAGCTGGCCCGCATAGCCGCCCACGATGTTCCACGCCTGGCCGAGATAGCCGTAGAAGAAGATCAGCGTGAGCAGCGTGACGACGTAGGAGCCGACCAGCGTCGGCGCGAGCGGGAGCGCGACCAGCACGAGCAGCGCGGCGACGGCCATCACGCGGCTCATCGCCGGCGCCGGCTCACGACGCGCGCCGTCCGAACAACCCGGCCGGCCGGAACAACAGAATCAGAACGAGCAGTGAGAAGCTGACGAGCTCCTTGAGCGACGGCTTCAAGAACACGGCGCCGAGCGATTCGGCCACGGCGACGAGCAGCCCGCCCACGAACGCGCCGAGCAGGCTTCCCATGCCGCCGATGATGACAATGTTGAACGAGGCGACGGACAGCTGCAGCCCGGTCGGCGGCGAAAATGGCAGCAGCGGCGACACGAGCGCGCCGGCGGCGCCGACGCAGGCGGCCCCGACGCCGAATGCCGCCGCGTACACGCGCTGGACGTCGGTCCCGATGACGAGCGCACCATACGTATTGTCGGCGGCGGCACGGATCGACCGACCGAGGTCGGTGCGAAAGAGAAAGAGCGACAGCGCCAGCGTCAACAGCGCGGCCACGCCGAACGCGATCAGCCGGGCGACGTCGACGAACACGGGGCCGAGCCAGAGTGTGGAGCGCGCCAGCACGCTCCGCACGCGCTGCGGCTCGGGGCCGAACAGAAGCAGCGCCGTGTTCTCGAGCACCAGCGCCACGCCGAGCATCAAGAGGATCTGCATCTCGTGCGGCGCGTCGACGATGCGCTGCACCAGAAGCCGCTGCACCAGGAACCCCAGGACGAACAGCGCGGCGGCACAGAGGACGAAGCCGAGGTAGGGATCGACGCCGGCGCGCGTGGCCATGAGCCACGCGAGGTACATCCCCCACACCATCATGTCGCCGTGGGCGAAGTTCACGACGCGCATCACGCCGAAGATGAGCGTGAGTCCGACGGCCATGAGACTGAAGACGCCGCCGAACAGCACGCCGTTGAGCAGGGCCTGCGCGACGAGGGTCGCGTCGATCGCGGTCAGGCCTTGGGGCGCGGGAAGACCAGCTTCTGCACGGCCGCGTCCTTGGGCCACACGGCCACCGGCTTGGCCTTGAGGATCTGGATCATCGTCGAGATGGCGTTGGGGTTGTCGCCGACCTCGCTGAAGTGGATCGGGCCGCCGTACTGCATGAGGCCGCCGGTGAACGTCGTCTTGTGGATCGCGTCGACGATCGCGTCGGGGTCGTCGAGCTTGGCCGCGCGCTCGAGCACGTCGGCGATGATCGAGATCGCGTCATACGAGTAGCCGGAATTCGTGTCGAACAGCCGGCCATTCGAGCGCTTCTGGTAGTCCTCGGCGAGCTTCTGCGTGCGAGGGTTTTTGAAGTTCGGCCACGGCACCGAGTCGAGCACGTACTCGAGGTCATCTTTGAGCGCGGCGATCTGCCCGGCTTCGTAGAGCCCGGGGCTGCCCGGGCCAAGGATGGCCAGCGACTCGACACGCTGCTTACGGAGCTCCGGCAGCAGGATCTGCGCGCTCGCCGGCCGAGTGATCGGCGCGATCACGTCGGGCTTGAGCGTTTTCAGCTTCGCGACCTCCGTCGACAGATCGGCGGGCGGCTCGGGCCACGGGATCACGTCGTCCTCGAGCAGCGTCCACGCCGGCTTCGCCGCCTTGTACGCGGCCAGGAAGCCACGCGCCTGATTCACGCCGAAGAGATCATTGCAATGCATGAGCGCGACACGCTTGGGCGTGACCTTCGCCTCGGCGAAGATCTCGGTGAAGTACTGCACCGCTTTGCGGCCGAACGACGAGCCCGTCGGAAAGTTGCGATAGACGTACTGGACCTTCTGCTGCCCCTCCTTGACCGCTTTGGCCACGTTCGCGGTGATCGGGTCCGCCGCGGCGATGTCGACGAGGAACGGCACACGCTTCTGCTGCGCGACCGAGACCATGGCCGCGGTGCTGCCCGAATCAAACGAGCCCAGGAGCATCTGCGCACCCTGATTGACGAGCCGCTCGGCTTCGACCCGACCGTTCTCGGGCTTGCTCTGGGTGTCGCCGAGCAACAGCTCGAGCTGCATGCCGCCCTTACCCTTCACACCGCCCGCCGCATTGATGGCCTCCACGCCGAGCTGAGCGCCGAGGCGACACGCCTGCCCGGGCTCTGCCAGCGGCCCCGTTACCGGATGCACCGCACCGATCTTGAACGTCTTCGGCTGCGCGCGAAGCGTCTGCGGAACGCCGATGACGGCGGCGCCGGCGACGGTGGCCTTCAGGAACGTGCGGCGACTGAGTGCGTGCGGCGTCATGAGCTCCTCCTCGCGATGCGTACGCGGATTATAAGATAGTCCCGCCCCATGACCGCCCCTCACCCCACGCGCGTCCTGGTGTGGATGTGCGTGCTGATCGCCGTCAACCAGCTCGGCTTCGGCAGCGTCGTTCCGGTTCTCGCCCTCTACGCGCGCTCGTACGGCGTCACGCAGTCGGCGATCGGGCTGGCGATCGCCGTGTACGGCCTTGCGCGGTTTCTCGTCGCCATGCCCGTCGGCCGTCTCGCCGACGTCGTCGGCCGGCGCGCGGCGCTGGCTCTCGGCGGACTGGTCACGGCCGCCGGCAACGCGCTCTGTGCGCTGGCCCCGACGTTCGCCGTCTTCGTCGCGGCGCGTTTCGTCGCCGGGGTCGGCGCGGCGCTCGTCCTGGTCGCCGGACAGATTGTGCTGGCCGACATCACGACGCCCGCGCGTCGCGGCCGCGTGATGGCGATTTATCAGGGCGTGTTCGTGTTTGCGGTCGGCATCGGTCCGCTGCCCGGCGGGCTCCTCGCCGAGCGGTTCGGTCTCGCCGCGCCGTTCGCGGTCTACGCGGTGATGGGCACGATCGCCGCCGCCGTCGCGTGGGTGCACATCCCCGAGACGCGCGCGACGGGTGTCAGCGCGGCCGACGCAGCGGCGCCGCCGTTCGCCGCGCAGGTCCGGCAGCTCACGCGTCACGCCGGCTTCGTGCTCGTGTCGCTGGTCAGCTTCATGAACGCGGTCGCTCGCACCGGCGCGCTCTTCAACGTGATCCCGGTGCTCGCGCGCGACCGCCTCGGGCTCACCGCCGACCGCATCGGCGTTGGACTCGCGCTCTCGAGCCTGGTGGGGCTCGTGCTGACGTATCCCGCCGGCGTCCTCGTCGACCGCTTCGGCCGCAAGGTCGTGATCGTGCCCGCGAGCGTCATCGCCGGTACCTCGCTCGTGCTGTTTCTCACCGCGGGCTCGTACGTCGGGTTCCTGGGCGCGTGCGTCGTCTGGAGCCTCGCGGTCGGCGTGAGTGGTGCGGCGCCGGCCGCGTACGCCGCGGACGTCGCGCCGTCCGGCATGAACGCGGCGGCCATGAGTACGTTTCGCATGCTGGCCGATCTCGGCTACGTGCTCGGGCCGCTCGTCCTCGGCATCGTGACCGATCTGCTCGGCGCCAATGCGGCGCTGGGCGGTACGGCCGCCGCACTGGTCATCGTGAGCCTGCTGTTCGCTCGGCTCGCGCCCGAAAGCTACCGCGCGCGCCTATAATGCCGCGTGCGCATCGGCGTGCTCGTTCCGCCCGGCAACCCGACCGTGGAGCCGGAGCTCTATCGCATGGCCCCGCCCGGCGTGACGATTCACTTCGCTCGGCTCGACCCGGGTGAGGCGCCAGGCGATCCCGGCAGTCGCACGGGGCAGGACGATCGCACGCGCGCCTACCTCGACAGCCTCCCGAGCGTGATGCGCGGGCTGGCGCAGGTTCGGCCCGCGGTCGTCGTTCACGCCCATACCGCGTCGAGCTACGCCAACGGCCTGGCGAACGAGCCGGCACTCGTGCAGCGGCTGTCGTCGCTCGCCGGCGCGCCCGCGGTCACCGCGGCGGGTGCGGTGCAAGCGGCGCTGAAGCACCTCGGCGTCAAACGCGTGGCGCTCGGCACGCCGTATCAGGCGAGCGTGAGCGAGCAGGGCAAAACGTACTGGGAGTCCGCCGGCTTTCAGATCGTCGGCTACGGACGTCTCGGCGATGCGGGCTCGATCTACGACGAGACCGAAGCGCGCGCCTACGAGCTGGCGCGCCAGGCGGACACGCCCGACGCCGACGCGGTGCTGCTGAGCGGCACCGGCCTGCCGACGGTTGGCGTGCTCGAGCGGCTCGAGCGCGAGCTGCGCAAGCCCGTGGTCAGCAGCATCCAGGCGTGCCTGTGGCACGCGCTCCGTGTCGGCGGCCGACCGCAACGCGTCGACGGCTTCGGTCGTTTGCTGCGCGAAGCCTGAGCCGCCTCAGCCGCGCGCGCCGAGCCCGTCGTAGCAGAGCCGCGCCATGCGTCCGATGAGCTGCGCCGCCGCCGCGAAACCCGGCGTGCCGTCGGGCAGCGCGGCCGGAACGCGGTCGGTGTACGCGCTCAGGATGCAGAGCGGCCGATCGTCCTTATAGAGGATGCCGGCGTCCATGTACCCGCGCGCGCCGGTGCCGGTCTTGTGCGCGACCTTCGTGCCCAGCGGCAGCAGCGATGGCAGCCGCGTCTTCAGCTTCTGCCACGACAGGATGTCGAGCCCGAGACGACACAGCTCGGGTGTCGACCCCAACCGCGCGGCGACGGCCGGGTCGCTCGTGCCCTTGAGGATCAGCTCGAGCAGCAGTCCCTGATCGTTCGGCGTGGTGCTGGTGACCTGGTCCAGCGCGTGGTCGGCGGGCAGCTTCGGCGGAATTCCGAACCGATGGATCGTCGCGGTCATGCCGACGCCCTCGCACCAGCGCTGGATGTTCGGCAGACCCACGAGCTCCACGACGTGTCCGGTGCACGTATTGTCGCTGACGATGATCATCATCACGAGCGCGTCGCGGAACGTGATCCAGAATCCCGGCGTCAGATGCTGGAACGTGCCCGAGTCGTTGTCCTGGAAGCGTTTGTCGATCGTCACCTTCTGATCGAGCGCAAGCTTGCCCGCGTGCACCGCCGCCAGCGCGGCCATCATGATCGAGATCTTCCGGGTACTCGCCGACGGCACGGGCACGTCGCCGAGCCGATCGGCGCGCGCGCCCGTCGCGGTGTCTTTGAGGTACCAGCTCGCATGAAACGGCACCGCGTCGCACAGCGCATCGAGACGTTCGACGAGCTCTCGCATGACTTACCTCCGATCCAGCCAGACGTTCCAGAAATGCATGTACGGCCCGGGCTCGTAGCCCTGAACATCCTTGCGGCGCGCGTCGAGACGGAAGTAATCGCCGACCTTGATCCGCGCCGCGTCGGCATAGAAGAGAGTCTGGATCTTCTCCCACAGCGCCTGCCGCTTCTTCACGTCCGATTCGCGACCCATCGCCTGCAGCAGCGAGTCCTTCTCGGGATTGCACCACCAGCCGGGCCAGTCGCAGAGCACCTGCGGCGTGACGGTCGGCTCGGGTACGAAGACGAAGGCTGTGCTGAAGATGTCCCAGAGCTCCGGCTTCGCCCGACGCTGCACGACGGTGGCCCAGTCGGACACCTGCATGTCGATCTTGAAGCCGACCTCCTCGAGCTGACTCTTGGCGACGAGCGCGGGCTTGTAGTGATGCTCGTACTCCGTGGTGACGATCCAGCGTAGCGGCTGGCCGCTGTAGCCGGCTTCCTTGACGAGCCGCCTGGCCTTCTCACGGTCGTGCTGGTTGTAGGCCGCCGCGCCCGCGCGCGAGTGGTACGCCTGCTCCTGGAACACGAGGCCCGGATCCAGCCGATAGAAATCCTTGTGCCCCAGACCGGCAAGCATCATCGGCTCCATGTCGAGCGCGGCCTGGATCGCCAGCCGCAATCGCTTGTCGGTCATGATGCCCTGCTTGGTGTTGAGCACCGCGGTGACCCACCCGTACGGCTTGACGACGATCGGCTCGACGCCCGCCGCGCCCTTGATGCGATCGTACTGATCCGGCTTGATCTGCTGGATGTACTGGTACTCGCCGGTGGTGATTCCCGCCTGCCGCGTGGCGTAGTCGGGCACCGGCAGGAACAGCAGCTCGTCGACGTAGGCGGCGCGCTGCCCGCCGAGCCCGTTCGCCGGCTCACTGCGCGACACATAGCCGTCGAAGCGCGCGAGCTTGATGTGACGATCGGGCCGGTGCTCGACGAACCTGAACGGCCCGGTCCCGATGAATTCCTTCAGCGGGGCGTCACCCGCGCGGTCGACGACTTCCTTGGGATAGATCGACGCGGCGCTGTCGACGTGAGCCAGGATCGTCAGCAGCGCGCTCGACGGCTCCTTGAGCCGGATCTCGACGGTCAGCGGGTCCTTCGCCTCGACGGCTTCCACGTTCTTGAAGACGGCCTTGCCCGGGCTCGCGACGGCGCCCCAGCGCTTGACCGAGGCGACGACATCGGCCGACCCGAGCGTCTTGCCGTTGTGGAACTTCACGTTGTTCCGCAGGCGAATTACGTACCGCTTGCCGCCGTCCTGGACGTCGGCGCTCTCGGCCAGCAGCGGCACCGGCTGGTACTTCGCGTCGAGCGCGAACAATCCCTCGAAGATGTTGATGACGATCTCGCGCGTGATCACGGCGGTGGTCGCGTGCGCGTCGAGTGTGGGCGGCTCGCCGATCATCGCCACGCGAAGCACGCCACCCTTCTTCGGTGCCGGCGCCTGGGCCTCACCCGGCGCGGCGGCGAGCCATACGGCCAGGGCGACGAGCGGTGCGGCCAGAACAACGCGGGCAACACGATGCATGTCGATGCCTCCTGTGGGGTTGGTACCATACCGCGGACCGCGGCAAGCCGAAAGCGATAGCGCGCGCGACGGGAGGACGCCATGGACGACACCAAGCGCGGGTTTCTCAAAAAAACCATCGGCGTGCTGCTCGGCGCGAGCGGCCTGCTGGCCGGACGCGCGGCACGAGCGGACGCCGCCGAGCCGCCCGACGTTCCTCAATGGATGAAATCGCCGGGCGCGGGCTTCAACGAGTACGGCTCGCCCGCGAAGCACGAAAGCAAGGTCACGCGCACGTTCATCCGGTCACAGCCCGGCACGACCGGCAGCGGCGCGGCGCGCACACCGCTGGAGGCGCTCGACGGCATGCTCACGCCGAGCGGGCTGCATTTCGAGCGTTCGCACAGCGGGGTGCCCGACATCGATCCCGCTCGGCATCGAGTCCTGATCCACGGCATGGTGAAGCGTCCGCTGATCTTCACCGTCGACGCGCTGCTGCGCTACCCGATGGTGTCGCGCATTCACTTCATCGAGTGCGCGGGCAACAGCCAGCTGATGTATCAGCCGAATCCGCCCAACCTCACCGCCGGACAGACGCACGGGCTGGTGTCGTGCAGCGAGTGGACGGGCGTGCCGCTGCGGCTGCTCCTCGAAGAGGCCGGCGTCGATCGCACGGCGCCCTGGATCCTGGCCGAGGGCGCGGACGCCGCGGCGATGAGCCGCAGCATCCCGATGGCGAAGGCGATGGACGACGCGATGCTCGCGCTCTATCAGAACGGCGAGCGCTTGCGGCCGGAGAACGGCTACCCGCTCCGCCTGTTCCTGCCCGGCTACGAAGGCAACATGAACGTGAAGTGGCTGCGGCGACTCAAAGTCGTGGCGGCGCCGATCATGACCAAGGACGAGACCTCGCGCTACACGGATCTCCAGGCGGACGGCAAAGCACTGATGTTCACGTATCCGATGGAGGTGAAGTCGGTGATCACGAGACCGTCGCACGGAATGACGCTCGCCGGCGCTGGCGCCTACGAGATCTCCGGCATCGCGTGGTCGGGGAACGGAACGATCGCGAAGGTCGAAGTGACCACGGACGGCGGCACGACCTGGGTCGGCGCGCCGCTGAGCGCACCCGTGCTGCCGCGAGCGATCACGCGGTTCCGGGCGCCGTGGCGCTGGGACGGGCGAGCGGCCGTGTTGAAATCGCGCGCGACGGACGACACGGGCGCCGTGCAACCCGAGCGCGCGGCGTTCATCGCACGGCACGGCACGAATGCGACCTTCCACTTCAACGGTATTCAGGCGTGGAGCGTGGCGGCCAATGGCGAGGTGAAGCATGTCTACGCGTGATCGGCTGTGCGGTGTCGCGCTCGTGCTCGTGCTGGGCGCATGCACGACGACGGGCGCCGGGTCGACGGCGAATCTGCGAACCGGCGCACAGCCGGCGGTGGTGACGCCAAACCTCGGCATCGACGCGAAACCGGAGCAGATCGCGGGCTGGGACATCAGCGTCGGGCCAGACGGTGCGGGCCTACCGTCCGGTCGAGGCACCGTCGCGATGGGCGCCGCCGTGTACGAGCAGAAATGCCAGGCGTGCCACGGCGCGAAAGGCGCCGGCCAGCCGAACGACCGCCTCGTCGGCGGCCAGGGCACGCTCGCGACCGGGACGCCCGTGCGAACCATTGGCAGCTACTGGCCCTACGCGACGACGATCTTCGATTACGTGCGGCGCGCAATGCCCTACGTTCAGCCGCAGTCACTCTCGAACGACGAGGTCTATGCGGTGGCGGCGTATCTGCTGAATCTCAACGGCATCATCGGCGAGCACGACGAAATGAACGCGCAGACGCTACCGAGCGTGAAGATGCCCAATCGCGACGGCTTCATCGTCGTCTATCCGCGGCCCCGGTAGTCGGACAGCGCCGACCGCCTCAGACGACGCCGTCGGCGCGCAGCGCCGCGATCTCCGCCGCCGACATGCCGAGCAGCTCGGAGAGCACCTCGTCGGTGTGGCGGCCGAGCGCGGCGCCCGCGTGCGTCACGCGTCCCGGCGTCAGCGAGAGCTTCGGCGTGACGCCGGGCTGGGGCAGCGGGCCGATGTCCGACGGCACGTCGAGGATCATCTCGCGCGCGCGGTAGTGCGGATCCGTGAAGATGTCGGCCATGCTCATGATCGGCGAGTGCGGGATGTCGTGCGTTCGCAGCTCGTGCATCGCCTTGTCGGCCGTCCGCGCCGCGAACCAGCGCTCGGCCATCTCGAGAATCAGCCCGATGTGCTTCGGGCGCTCGGCGGCGCTCGCGAACCGCGGATCTTTCGGAAGATCGGGCTCCCCGAGCATCGCGCATAGTCGGTCGAAGAGGTGCTGGGCGGGCGCCGTGAACACGATCCAGTGGCCATCATGTGTCTGGAAGGCGCCGCCCGGCCAGCCGGCGTGCTGCAACCCACCACGCTCGCGCACGACCTTCTGCCGGCCGTAGAACGTGGTCGTGTATTCCATGACGCGAAACGCGGATTCGTAGAGCGCGGCGTCGATCCACTGCCCCTCGCCCGTCGCATCGCGATGGCGCAGCGCCGCCATCACACCGAACGCCGTGAACAATCCCGTCATGTAGTCCGGATACACCGGCGTCGGCCGCGCCGGCGGCCGATCGGCGGGCCCGTTGACGAACCACGTCCCGCCGAACGCCGAGCCGATCGCCGCGTAGCCGGGACCCTGGCGTAGCGGACCGGTCTGGCCGAACGCGGTGATGCGGGCCATGACGAGACGCGGATTCAGCGCGTGCAGCGCGTCCCAACCGAGGCCCCAGTTCTCGAGCACGCCGGGACGGAAGTTTTCGAGGACGACGTCCACCTTGGGCACCAGTCGCCGGACGATGTCCTGGCCCTTCGGCGTGCGGAGATCGAGCGTCATCAGCTTCTTGTTGCGGTTGTCGACGGCGAACCAGTACGACACGCCATCCTCGCTCGGTCCGAGCCGTCGGAGATCGTCGCCCTTGCCCGGCATCTCCGTCTTGATGACCTCGGCGCCGAACTCGGCCATCAGCGTGCCGCAGAAGGGACCGGCCACGACCTGCGCCAGCTCGAGCACCCGGATGCCGTCGAGAGGACGTCGCGCCGTCATGACCGCGTGAGTCTACAACGTCCGCCGCACAGGTGTACTATCCCGGCCGAGGAGACAGCTATGCCGACCTACACGCGCATCTCTGCCGACTGTCACATCGACCTGCCCATGCTGCCGCCGGACCTATTCACCGCGAACGCGTCGGCAGCGATGAAGGATCGCATGCCCTACGTGACCGAGGGCCCCGACGGTCCGTACTGGACGTGCAAGAATGGCGGCTCCTTCGGGCTCCACGCCGGCGTCGGTCCGGCCGGACAGAAGCTGCTCCCCGGGCAGAACCACCGCGTCGATGCCATGGCCGCGACGGGCCTCTACGAGGACGGCAAGCGCGGCATTCTGCGCCCGTCAACGCCCGAGCTGCGCGCGAAGGACATGGACCGCGACGGCGTGCAGGCCGAGGTCATCTTCGGCATCCTCGGCGCCGCCACGCGGCTGAACGACCACGAAGCGGCCACGGAGATGTTCAGGATCTACAATGACTGGCTCGTGGATTTCTGCAAGTACGATCCGACGCGCTTCGTCGGGCTCGCGTGCCTGCCGTATGGCGACATCGACGCCGCGGTGAAGGAGATCTACCGCGTGGCGCGCATGGGGCTGCGCGGCATGGAGCTTTCGTGCTCCTGGGACATGGAGCCCATGTGGCATCCGGTGTGGGAGCCGCTGTGGCAGGCGGTGCACGATGTGAACCTCCCGCTCCACTTCCACACGTTCCCATCGCTGCCGCCGAACGTGATCGACGCGCAGAAGGGCATCGTCCGTCGCGCCGCGTTCTTCAGCGTGGTGTCGAGCTTCCAGCTCAATCTGGTGAACATCATCTCCGCCGTCATCGGTCGCGCCATCCTCGAGCGGTATCCGAACATCCGCATCTCGTTCGGCGAGAGCGGCATCGGCTGGATTCCGTACGTCCTCGATCGCATGGACTACGAATGGGAGGACCGCTTCCGCGATCTCGGCTTGAAGATGAAGCCGAGCGATTACTGGCGCCGGCAGTGCAAGGCGACGTTCCAGTACGACCGCGTCGGCGGGAAGCTCATCGACGACATGGGCGTCGAGACGCTGATGTGGGGCTCCGACTATCCGCACCCCGACGGCGTGTGGCCGGAGTCGTCGAAGTACCTCGCCGAGCAGTTCGGCCATCTGCCGGCCGACGTCACACACAAGATCACGTGCGAGAACGCCGGCAAGTTCTACGGTCTGATGTAGAGCGATGAACCTGCTGCGTCCGCACGAGCGCGATCTCGTCGTCGACGGCCGGCGACTGCACGTGCTCGACTGGGGCGGTGACGCCCGGCCGCCGCTGCTCCTGCTGCACGGCTTCACGGGCCACGCGCACGCGTGGGACACACTCGCCATCGCGCTGCAGCCGCACTTTCACGTCTACGCGATGGACGCGCGCGGCCACGGCGACAGCGATCCGGCCGACGTCTACGACGCGGCCGGGGCGTTCCGCGATCTGGCGAGCGTCATCGAGCACATCGGCGCGCGTGCGTTCACGTTGGTGGGTCTGTCGATGGGCGGACGCAGCGCGATGTACTTCACGGCAAAGCGACCCGAGCTGGTCGAGCGCGTGGTCGTGCTCGACATCGGACCGGAGATCAGCAAGCGCGCGATGGCGCCGTCGTCGGGGCCGCCGGAGCCCGAGACGTGGGAGTCGATCGAGCAGGCCGCGCGGCATCTCTACCGCGGCAACCCGTACCCCGGCATTCACTATTACCGCTGGGTGGCGTCGACCAGCCTGCGCGCGCGTCCGGACGGCGCCCTGGTGTGGAAGTGGCATCCCTCGATCAAGGAACGCCGCGTGATGGGCGACGTCGACTGGTGGAGCATCGTCCGCGAGACCAAGCGGCCGCTGCTGCTGCTGCGCGGCGCCGAGAGTACCGTGCTCGACCGCGACGTGGCCGAGCGCATGGCCCATGAGCTGCCGCAGGGAACGCTGGTCGAGATCCCGCGCGCCGTCCACACGCTGCACGAGGACAATCCCGAAGCCGTCCTCGATGCGCTGCGCGCGTTTTTGCATTTCTGACCCGAGGAGGGCGGCCATGAAGATCCTGTTCTTCGACGACTTCAAGCTCGGTGTGCTGAAAGGCGACACCGTCGTAGACGTCTCGCGCGTCGTGCAGGACATCCCCCACCTCGGGCCCCAGGACGTCATCCGCGGCGTCATCGAGCGCTTCGCGGAATTCCGCCCTCGACTGGAGGCGGCCGCCGCCCAGGGCCAGGGCGTACCCGTCGATCGCGTGAAGATCCGGCCGCCGCTGCCGAAGCCGGCGAACGTCGTGTGCATGGCCGTGAACTACATGGAGGACGGCACGCGGAGCGAGCCCGCGCCGATCAACGCGTTTCTCAAATCGCCCTCGGCCGTGATCGGCGACGGCGACACGATGGTGCTGCCCGACGTGCCGGCGACGATCTTCGAGGGCGAGGCCGAGATGGCGCTGATCATCGGCAAGCGCGCCTCGCACGTGAGCGCGGCCAATGCCATGAGCTACGTCTTCGGCTACACCAACTTCATCGACGGCTCGGCGCGCGGGCTGCCGCCGTCCGGCAACACGTTCTATCAGATGAAGTCACGCGACACGTTCGCGCCGCTCGGTCCGTATCTCGTCACCGCCGACGAGATCGCCGATCCGCACCAGCTGCAGATCCGGCTTTCGGTCAACGGCACCGTGAAGCAGAACTTCAACACGAACGACATGGCGCACAAGATCCCGCGCTGCATCGAGTGGGTGACCTCGATCCACGCGCTCGAACCGGGTGACGTGCTCGCCACTGGCACCAACCATCGGGGCTTGAGCGCGTTTCAGGACGGCGACGCGATCGAGCTCGAGACGCAAGGCCTCGGCCGGCTGCGGTTCGGCGTCCGCGATCCGCTCAAGCGCACGTGGGCCCGTGAGACGCGGCTCGAGCGCCAGCAGAAAGGCGTGGAAGGCACCACGCCGCAGCTCAGCGGCAAGCACACGCCGTCGAAGGGCTGACGCGCAGCGGGGCCTCTGGCCGACTACGCCACTATGCTGACGCCGCGGCGGGCGAGCTCGGCCTCGAGATCGAGCGGCCGCGTGCCGACGGGCTTGCCATCGGGTACCGTCCAGAACAGCTCGAACTCGAGCCCATCCGGATCCTTGGCGTAGAGCGATAGGCTCACACCGTGGTCCGACTGGCCGACGAGCGCGCCGGCGTCGATCAGAATGCGCCGCGCCCGCGCGAGGTCGGCGAGCGTGCTCACCTCCCAGGCCGCGTGATACATCCGGGCGACGCGCTCGTCCGGGGGGCGCACGCCGGGCTGCTGGAACAGGCCGAGATTGTGATCGTCGCCGCTGCCCGCGATACGCAGGAACGCGGCGTGAGGCGAGCGGTGGCCGACCTCGAAGCCGAGCACGTCGCGATAGAAGCGCACGCTGCGCTCGACGTCCGCAACCCACAGCACGAGATGCTGCAGCCGCTTGAGCCCGACGCCAGTCGTCATGGCGCGAGCGTCTTGGCGACGTCCGCCATCGACGGCGGCGTGGCCGTGTCCTTCCACCCCGCCAGGCGACGATAGACCTCGCCGGCGGCCTCGTGGAAGCCGCCCGGCAAGCCCGCCGCCTCGAACGTGGACGCGATCTCTTCCATCTCCCCGACGAAGCGCCACGCCTTCTTGATATTGGCGGATACCGCGCGCTCGGAGCGTGCCGTCGCGTCCGGCTGCGAGCGCGCCCATTCGGCCACGAGCGCGGCGTCGACACCCTCGTGCGCGGCAAGCGCGCGGATCGCGAGCAGCAGCGCCTGCGAGCCTTTCGTCCACGCGGCGTACGCCATCTTCACCGCAGAGGCGGCGCCGACGCCGCCGTCGACGACGATCGCGCCGAGCAGCGAGCCCTTGAAGATTGCGGCGACGGCCGCGGCGCCAGGCCCCGACAGATACAGCCGCGTCTCGCCGGCCTTGCGCGGCGGCGGGCCGATGATGCCGCCGTCGACGAAGCGTGCGCCGCCGGCCGTGATGATGTCGCCCACCGCGCGCGTGGTCGCGGGCGCGATCGCATTGGCGTCGACGAACGTGCCTCCGAATCGCAGGGTGGCCACCTCGCGCGCGACGTCGGCCGCGCTGGCGGGCGGGCACACGGACACGATCGTCTCGCTCTCGCGCGCCAGCCGTGCGATCGTGCCGACGTCCTCGAGTCCGTCGGTCTCCGCGCGCCGCCGCGTCGCGGCCCCGCGTC
>JBKOUQ010000073.1:0-16473 GCA_046723475.1 Candidatus Methylomirabilota bacterium | reverse complement strand
CTCCTGAAGCGTTCGATCGAAGACCTGATCGACGGCGCGACAGTACTGCGTCCGGGCCGCCTCGTGTCCCGCGCGTTTGCGCTTGAGCTCGCGGTCGAGCTCGCCATAGCCGGGGTAGGGGTCGTCGAGCCGGTAGCCCTTGTACGAGGCGAACACGCCGAAGACGATCGCCAGCACCACGAGGATCCACGAAAAGACGTCCTCGAAGCCGAGCGGATTATGCGCGAAGCGCTGCCACGCCAGCCGCGCCGCGCGCCACTGGTCGAGATCGGCCGGGACCCGCAGCGCGAGCGGATCGATGGCCGGCGACGTCGCCGCGGGCTGTGACTGGGCGATGTCGTTCGTCGCGACGCGGTAGTGCGCGGCGGCCAGCGTCACGAGAAGAAAGCACGCATACAGCAACGTGGCGGCGCCGAGCGCGAGCAGCCGCGGGCGTGGGCTGCGATGGTTCACGTAGCGCAGCAGGCACCCCGAGAGAATCGCCACGCTGATGTTCACGACGGACAGGCCCATGGCGATCAGCACACCGCCGAGCAGGCCGAAATCGCTGCCCTCGGCGTAGAACGTCGAGAGCGACACCCATTCGACGAGCGCCAGCGCGGCCACGATCGCGAAGTGATAGACCTGGGACTCCGGATAGCTCGCCGCGCGGTAATGCAGACCATGCTTCTGCTGGAACCATCGAAGGTGCTTGGCGGCGCGCGCTTCGTTCTCTTTCGTCTGATACAGCACGGCGGCGTGATCGGAGCGCAGCTTCTCCAGCGCGGGCTCGATGGCCGCCAGGACCCGAGCGAACGAATCTTTCGTCTGCTCGATGTCGATCTTGGCGGCGGTGGCGCGCCGGTCGAGCTGCAGTCGCGAGAGACTGACTTCGCATGCGTCGCGACGCTGTCGAGCGAGACCGACGAAGTGCGCGCGGATCTCCGCTTCGTTGGCGTCGAGCGACGTGCTGACCGTCTTGGGGCTGTCGCGGCGCGCGGCCTCGGCGGCCTTGTGATCAACGTCGAGTGTGCGCCGCGCGCGATCAATCAGCTGCTGCATCTGCACCACCCTTCGCTGCGCAGCGTCACCGCGCAGTCCTGCGTCGAGTCGCTCTTGATTTAGGCCATCGCCACCGCTTGGGCAAGTGTTTTCTCTCGTCGTTCGTCGATCGCGCGCGCACGCGGTGGGCAACGTGTGAAATCGCGACGCCGGTGCAAGCGACGTGCCCGACTTGGCTGTGGATTGCGGTGGATGATGTGGATGGATTTCTTTTCGCATTCCGTCTTGACGTGAGCGAACAAAGAGTGCTTCGATGCTCACCTCCATTCGAACGACGAACGTCGACGAGTCACGGAGGCGACGCATGCGCATCAGACTGGCGATCCCACTCCTCATTGCGATCGTGCTCAGCGCGACGGCGCCGCCGCCCGCCTCGGCCGTCGACATGGGCATCGTCACCGGCAGCGAGAAGGGCACCTACTATCAGTTCGGTCTGAACCTCCAGAAGCTCGCCAAATCGCACGACATCAATCTGAACGTCTCGACGTCGACCGGATCGGTCGAGAACATCTACGCCGTCTACCAGCGGCCCGCGACGCAGCTCGGTATCGTGCAGTCGGACGTGCTCGCGTTCGTCTCGCGCGTCGGCACCGACCCGACGATGAAGCGCATTGCGAGCAAGATTCGCATGGTGTTTCCGCTCTACAACGAGGAGATTCACATTCTCGCTCGCAAGAGCATCGCCGAGTTCGACGACCTCGCGGACAAGCGCGTCGCCGTGGGCCGCGAGGGCAGCGGGACGTATCTGACGGCGCGCCTCATGTTCAAGGTCGCCGAGATCGAGCCGCGGGAGATGGTGAACATCGACACGGATCAGGCGCTGGCCGAGCTCAAGGCGGGTCGTATCGACGCCATGTTCTACGTGGCGGGCGCGCCCGTGAAGCTCTTCGCCGAAGGCGTGACCGCGTCGGACGACCTGGCGCTGGTGCAAATCTCGAACAAGCGGATCACGGAGTTCTATCCGACGGCGGAAATCCCGGCGAACACGTATCGGTGGCAGCCGAAGGCGCTCCCCACGGTGGCCGTGAAGGCCGTGCTGGTCTCGTTCGATTTCCGCCAGCTCGATTGCGACAACGTCGGACGCTTGGCGCAGCTCCTCGCCTCGAACATGAGCTGGCTGACCGAGAACGGGCACGCCAAGTGGAAGTCGGTGCAGCTCGACTACCCGCTGAAGGGCTGGGAGCAGTACGACTGCGTGCGGAAATACCTCAAGCAGACGCCGCCGCGGACCACCGCGAAGTCGGCGCCGAATCCCGTGCTGGACGCGATCAAGAACGCGCTGCGGGACTAGCGGGCGGTGACGGCAGAAGACGCGGGCTCCACCACCCGTCCTGCGTCAGAGGGCTGCCTCGCGTTGGCGGGCGCCGTCGTGAACGGACGGTACCACGCGACGGCGGTGGCGGCGGTGCGTCGCGACGTCGTCCTTTATCGCGCCGACGACACGCGCACCGGTCGACCGATCGCGCTCGAAGTCCTGCGCGACGACCTCGCCGCGGACGCTCAGTTCGTGGCCGCCGTGCGCGAGCAGGCATGGAAGCTGGCGTCGTCGGCGCACATGCACCGCGGTGTCGCGCGCGTCTACGATTGTGGCACGACGGATTCCGGCGGCGTGTTCGTGGCCCTCGAGCGCACCGAGGGGCCCACGCTGCGCGAGGTTCTCGACGCACGCGGCGCGCTGGACGCGGGCACCGCGCTGAGGCTGGCCGGTCAGATCGGCGAGGCGCTCGAAACGCTGCATCACGAGGACATCGTTCACGGCCAGCTCGACGCCAACTCCGTGCTCGTCGTGACCGACGCGCATCGCGGCGAGCGCGTCACGCTCATCGGTGTCGAGCTCACCGCGGCCTATCGCACGCCCACCGGTCGCCGCGTCCATGATGCGGTGCCGCCGGCGTATCTCGCGCCCGAGCAGATCGAGCGCGGGGAGTCCACCGAGGCGAGCGACGTGTACGCGCTCGGCAGGCTGCTTCGCGACATGCTCACGTCCGAAAAGGTCGGCTCGACGGCCAGCGACGCGCCGGCGGACGTGGCGGCCGTGCCGGCCGCGATCGAGCGGATCATCACGACGGCGGTCGACCCGCGCCCCTACCACCGCTATCCGGACATCAGCGTGATGCTCAACGACATGTTCGCGGCGCAGGCGACGCTCGCGGAGGCGGAGAGCGAACGCCGTCCGCCGGTGGTGGCGCGGGCGACGAATGCGCCGCGGCGTCTGCGTGCGCGGCCGCCTCGCGTCGCGCGCCGCATCGCGACCGTCGTGGTGACGGCCGTCGTCGTTGCCGCGCTCGTGTGGGGGGCGCTGTCCTGGCGCGACATCACGCGCGCCCGCGCGACGGCGCCGACGCCGAGCGACCGCGCGCTGTCCGTCAGCCCGACGCTCGCGGTCCCGACTGGGTCGGGGGCTCCGAGCACGACGGACCCGGCCGTATCAGTATCCCCAGCGACTATACCGCCGGCGCCCATGCCCTCGGCCTCCGGCAGGCCTGAGACATCGCGGCTGCCCTCGGACAGCACCGATGCGGCGCACGCCGGCCTCGCCCGCGAGGCGGCGGCGGCGCCCGCCGCACCGGCAAGTCTGGGGCGCGAGCCGGCGCCCCCGGCGGTCGCGCCGAGCCGTCCGCATCGCCGCGAATCGACGGCGACGGCCGGGGCGCTCGCCGGCGACGTCGGTGATGGGGCGGCCGCGGTCGACTGGCTGTTGAAGCAGCGACGCTAGCCGCAATACCCGAAACACGGGTCTCACGGCGCAACACCAGCCCCCGTTCCCCACCATCAGTGAACGGACGTCCGGCGCGCGCCGTTGACTCGGCGCATCCGCTAGACCGGCGCCGCGGCGTGTTCTACGGGCTCTGGACGCAGAAGATGTAGAACAGCGGGCGTAGCGCGCCGTCGCTCGGATCGGGATGACAGCGTGATGCCGCCGCCGCCGTCGGACGCGCGTGCTGCACTGCGGGCGACGACGAGGCACAGCCGGCGAGAGCGACGATCAGCAAGACGAGCACGAGCGCGCGCGTCACCGGGCGCTATCATACCAGCCCCGATGCCACGTGACTTCGCTCGTGTCTCTCCGCGCGCCGCCGTCGAGCGGCTCCGCCCCGGGATGAAGGTGCTGCTGCCACCCGGCTGCGGAGAACCGACGGCGCTGATGAGCGAGATCTGTGTTCAGAGCGAGCGCTTGCGCGATCTCACGCTGCTCGGCGGGATTCACCTCGGCGACTTCCGCTACGCGCGGCCGGAGCACGCGGCACTTGCCGTGGCGACGTGGCAGATGTCGCCGCGGCTGGAGGAGGCGCGACGGCGCGGCCGGGTTCGATTCGTGCCGGTCCGCTACTTCGACCTCGTCACGGAGTTCGTGCGTGGTGGCCACTGGGCGCCGGACTGTGTGATCGTCCACACGGCGCCACCCGACGCCGCGGGCTATCTTTCGCTCGGCGTGGCGGTCGGTGTGGCGCTGCCGGCGGCGCGCATGGCGCCGCTCGTGATCGCGCAGGTGAACCCGAACATGCCGCGCACCCGCGGCAATGGCTGGCTACACACGAGCCAGGTCGACGCGTGGGTCGACGTCGACGAGCCGCTGATCGAATATCCGCCGCCGGCGGTCGGCGACGTCGAGCGCGCGATCGGCCGGCATATCGCGGCGATCGTCCCCGACGGCGCGACGGTGCAGGTCGGCATCGGAGCGATCCCGCAGGCCGCGCTCGAAGCGCTCGCGGGGCACCGCGACCTCGCGCTGCACTCACTCCTCGTCGATGCCGCCGTCGATCTGGTCGAGCGCGGCGTCGTCACCTGCGCGGCGAAGCGACTGCACCGTGGGCGCATGGACGTGGCCGAGGCGATGGGCACGCGTCGGCTCTTCGACTTCGTTCGCGACAACGACCGCGTGAACATGGAATCGTCCGCGTTCGTGCACGATCCGGACGTCGTCGCGCGCCTGGATCACTTCGTGTCGATCAACTCGGCGCTCGAGATCGACCTCACTGGGCAGGTGACGGCGGAGAGCCTTGGCGCCCGTCAGGTGGCGGGCATCGGCGGTCAGTTCGACTTCGTGCTGGGCGCCAGCCGCTCACGCGGCGGCGCGTCGATCATCGCCATGCCGTCGACGGGTCGCGACGGCGAGGTCTCGCGGATCGTGGCGCGACTTGGTCTCGGGGCCGCGGTCACCACCCCGCGCTATCTCGCGGACTGGGTCGTGACCGAGCATGGGGCGGCGAAGCTCAGAGGGCGGAGCGATGTCGAGCGGGCCGCGGCGCTGATTGCCGTGGCCCACCCGCGATTTCGGGAGGAGCTGGAGCGTGCGACTAGGTCTTCTTGACGGCGTCGATCTTAGCGAAGATCTCTTCGTTTTCCGGAAAGCGATACGTCTCCTGATTCGAGTAGGCGACCTTGCTGTCGATGAAGACCTCGAAGATGCCGCCCGCGCCCTCGCGCAGCGTGGCGGTGATGCCGTACTTGTCTTTGATGGCGGCCTGCAAACTGGAGGCCTGAGGCAGGTAGTTTCACTCGCCGCAATACAGAATCTCGATGTCCATACGGGCCCCCCCTTTCCCGATGAGCTGCCTAACATTGTATAGGATGGCCGGGCTGTGACCAGCGATTCGGCGCGCGCGGCCCTCATCGACACCGATCCGGGCATCGACGACGCGCTCGCGCTACTGCTCGCGTGGAGCTCGGCGGAGTGGGTTGTCGAAACGATCACCGTCGTCGCGGGCAACGTCGCCGTCGAGGCGGGGACGCGAAACGTCTTTCGGCTCGTCGAGCTGCGACGGCCGTCGCCGCCACCCGTGGTCGTGTCCGGGGCGGCGCAGCCGCTTGCGCGCCCGCTGCGCACAGCGCCGTATCACGGCGCCGATGGTCTCGGCGACCTCGGTGACTGGCCGTCGCTTCCGGCGTATCCCGCGTCGGCCGATGCGGCCGCCACGATCGTCGACGCCGCGCGCCGCCGCGGCCGCGCGCTGACGATCGTTGCGCTCGGCCCGTTGACGAACCTTGCGCTGGCCGTCGAGCGCGACGCCGCGGCCATCCGCGCGGTGAGCCGTGTCGTCGCCATGGGCGGTGCCATCGACGTGCCCGGCAATGTGACGCCCGAGGCCGAGTTCAACGCCAACGTCGACCCGGAGGCGCTTGCGCGGGTGCTCGACGCCGGTGTGCGACTGGACCTCGTGCCGCTCGACGCCACCCGGCAGGCGGTGCTCGAGCGCGCTGTCCTCGACGGCGCGCTGGCGGGCCGCGGCGATGCGCTGGCCCACCGGGTTCGTCGCATCTGCGACTATGCGTTGCGGAGCGACGAGAGCCACGGCAAGCGCGGCATGGTGCTGCACGACCCGCTGGCCGTGGCGGCGGCGCTCGATCCCACGCTGGTGGACTGGGAGCCGGTGCGGCTCGCGATCGGGTCCGACGGCGAGACGCGCCGTGCCGGCGGCGCGCCGAACGCCCGGTTCGCGCGCGCGGTCGACACGCCGCGATTTTTACCGATGTTCCTCGAGCGGCTGTGCCCAAGGTTCTGATCGTCGGCTCGGCCAACGTCGACTTCACCGTCGCGCTCGACCGCTTGCCGGAGCCGGGCGAGACCGTGACCGACGGCACCCTCGTCGTCGCGCGAGGCGGCAAGGGCGCGAACCAGGCGGTCGCGGCACGCCGGCTCGGGGCCGCGGTACGGTTCATCGGGTGCGTCGGCGACGACGCGTCGGGCCGTGACGTGCGTGCCGCGCTCGCTCACGAAGGCATCGGCGTCGACGGACTGGCAACCGCATCCGCCGCACCGACCGGCACCGCGCTCATCTTCGTCGATCGGACCGGGCGCAACCAGATCGGCGTCGCCCCCGGCGCCAACCGCGCGCTGACGGTCGCCCATGTCCAGCGGCGCACCGACGACTTCGCGTGGGCCGACGTCGTCGTCGGCTCGTGTGAGATTCCGCTCGACTGCGTGGTCGCCGCGCTGACACTCGCGCGACGTCACGATGCGACGACGATCCTAAATCCGGCGCCCGTGCCGCGCGCACCGCTGGACCGGCTGGATCTCGTCGACTATCTGACGCCGAATGCGGGCGAGCTCACGCGGCTCGCCGACGTGCAGCCGCAAGAGGCGGCGGCGAGCGCACTCATCACACGAGGCGCGGGCACGGTCATCGTGACCCTCGGCGATGCCGGCGCGCTCTGTCGCGGGCGCGCCGGTGCGCACCGCGTTCCCGCGCTTGCCGTACAGGCGGTCGACACCACCGGCGCGGGCGATGCGTTCAACGGAGCGCTCGCGGTCGCGCTGGCCGAGCGGCGCGACATCGTCACGGCCTTGCGCTTCGCGAGCGCGGCCGCGGGACTCGCATGTACGAGGCGCGGCGCGCAACCGTCACTGGCCGTCCGCGCGGAGGTGGACAGCGTCCTCGGCGGATAACGGCGACCGGTCGGCGGCTCAGTGGCACGAGCGTTGCGACGCACCTCCCCGATCCACACGTGGAGGTGCGCGATGACACTGTTCGATCGGATCGTTGGGGCCATCGGCGGAAGCAACCATCTCGAGCGCTTCATGCGGGGCGAGGCGAACTTTGACAACGAACGCTCGCCCGACATCCAGCGCTGGAACGATCTCGCCGGTGCCGCACCGCCCGAAGACGTGCGCGCGTCGATCGCGGAAGCTGCGCGGCAAGTCGACGGGCGCGAATACGCCGAGCACATCACGCCAGGGGCCGGCGGTACCGATCCGCTCGGTGGCCTCGGCCAGGGTACGCTCGCGACGGTGGCAAGGAGCCTGCTGAG
Organism: Candidatus Methylomirabilota bacterium; assembly: GCA_046723475.1. Taxonomy (GTDB): domain Bacteria; phylum Methylomirabilota; class Methylomirabilia; order Rokubacteriales; family CSP1-6; genus AR12. The sequence goes on along the minus strand of JBKOUQ010000073.1, from coordinate 8,682 downwards.
CCACCTCGGCGGTGGAGGGACGAGCATGATTCCCGGCCTGGGCACGACGCAGGCCGACCGGATGAGTCCGGCAGACGTCGCGGCGGTCGCCAACTACCTTCGCCAGCGCAATCCTGACGCGTTCGGTCGCGCGGCCGAGGAAGTCGGCCGGACGCATCCGAATGCACTGCAGAGCCTGCTCGGCAACAAGGCGCTCATGCTCGGTGCCGCCATTCTCGCTGCAAAGGTCATGGCCACTCGCCAGCGGCGGACGGCCTAGCGGGGATGGCGATGGCGACACTACGCGACGAAGCATTGGCACGAGATGGCGCATCGGCGCGAGGCCTGTCCAACCGCGAGCTGATCCGAGAGATCACCGGGAAAGTGTCGCTGCTGGCGCACAAGGAGCTCGCGCTCCTCAAGGCCGAGATCCGCGCGGATCTGAAGGCCGAGCTGACGACGGTCAAGGCGCTGGCGATCGCCGCCGTCGCGGCGCTCATCGGCGTCAATCTGTTGTTCGTCGCCGCCGTGCTGGCGCTCACGCTCGTCATCCCGGGCTGGCTCGCCGCGCTCGTCGTGGCTGGCATCGTACTCATCATCGCGGGCATCGTCGGTTACATCGGCTGGCGCCGAGCCGTGACGCGCCCCCTGCCATTGACACGGCAGACGCTGAAAGAGGACATGCAATGGGTGAAGGATCGCCTCGCGTAGAGAGCACCACGCAAACACTGGGCGGGGAGATCGCCCTCGTCCGCTATGAGCTCGATGCGCTGCTCGCGGAGCTGGATCGGCGGCGGCACGAGCTGTTCGACGTGCGAGCACAGCTGCGCCGGCATGCGCTCGGCGCCACGCTGACCGGGATTGCGTTCCTCGGAACGGCGTCCGTGGGCGTCTGGCTCAGCGTATTGCGCCAGCGACGGCGGTCGCGCCTCACCGCGCGCGCGGGCCGGCTGCGTTACGCGCTCGCACGCATGACCGAGCATCCGGAGCGTGTCGCGGCCGAGCCGACCATCCCGGGCAAGATCGTGACCGCCGCCGCCAGCGCCGCGGCCGCCGCGCTCGTGAAAAAGGTCCTCGAGCGCGGTGTGCAGCGCGTGCTCGAGCCCATCGGCTCCGCCACACGCGATTCACGTCCCCCGCGCGACACCGCATTGTCGAAGGCGGCATAACGCGGCATACACGCGGTGGCATCGCCGTTGCGGTGCATCGCGACGGCATCGGCAGACCAGCGTGTTCAGTCAATCAGCATGAAAGCACGACCCAAGACGAGTCGCACTGTGTCGTCGGCCGCGAATCGGCTTCCGTTGAGGCTGCCGGTGGTGGCCGAGCGCGTCGCGGTGCACAAGCGCCGCGTGGTGACCGGGACGGTGCGCCTTTGCAAGATCGTGCGTGAGCGTACGGTCAACGTCGATGAGCCTCTCCTGCGCGAGGCCGTCGTCATCGAGCGCGTTCCCGTGGGACGGATCGTCGATTCATCGATGGCGCCGCGACGCGAAGGCGACACGCTGGTCTTGCCGGTCATGGAGGAAGTGCTGGTTACGCGGTGGCGACTCGTCGAGGAGATTCGGGTCCGCGTTCGACGCTCGGTCGAGCGCCGACCACGCGCCGTTCGGTTGCGTCGCGAAGAGATGCAGATCGAGCGGCGGCGACGCAACGCGCCGACCTCCGCCGCGTGAGCACGCCGCGTGACCGTGAATCGGCTGAATTAATGTCTTCGAAACGATGTAAGGAGTGCGCAATGGCAAAGACGGTGGTCGGAACATTTGAAAACGTCCAGTCGGCCGAACGGACGGCCGCCCGGCTGGAAGACGAGGGCATCGATCGACGCGCGATTGCGGTGGTCGACAACGCGACCGGGCGCGAATCCGAGGGAGAATGGCAGGGTAAGTCCGGAGGCTTCTGGAGCTGGCTCTTCGGCGACGTGGAGTCTGATCGCGACCGGGGTTTTCACCCGGAAGAGGATGCGTATTACACGGAGCAGCTCGGCCGTGGCGCCGCGATCGTCATCGTCACGACCGCCGACGAGAACGCCGAGCGTGTGCGTGCGCTGATGGAGCGGTTCGGCGCGGACGACGTCAGCGCGGAGCAGCGTGAGCCACGCACTCGCGAAGCATCGGGCGGGCGAGTTGCGCAGGCCGGGACGGGCGCCGAGCAGATCATGCCCGTCGTCGAAGAGCAGGTGAAAATCGGCAAGCGCGCCGTGGAGCGAGCCGGCGTGCGTGTCTATCGGCATACGACCGAGCGGCCCGTCGAGGAGCATCTGCGGCTGCGCGAGGAGCGCATCCGCGTGGAGCGCCGGCACGTGGATCGTCCCGTGGAGGCCGCCGCGGGCGAGGCTTTCCGGGAAGAGACGATCGAGCTGACGGAAACGGCGGAGGAGCCCGTCGTCGAGAAGCACGCGCGGGTCGTCGAGGAGGTCGTCGTCACGAAGGACGTCGGCGAGCGAGAACAGACCGTGCGTGAGACGGCGCGGCGCGGCGACGTCGAGGTCGAACGCACCGGCGGCGAGCGTGAGCGCAGAGGTGCTGAAGGTCACGGTTTCAACGCCATGGAGTCTGACTTCCGGCAACACTGCACCCGGACATTCGGCCAGAGCGGGTTGAGCTACGAGCAGTGTTCCCCGGCGTATCGGTACGGGTACGAGCTCGCGAGCAGCCCGAAATACCGCGGGGAATGGACGGCGATCGAATCGGATGCCCGGCGCGACTGGGAGCACGGTAACCCGGGCACATGGGAGCGGTTCAAGGGAGCGATTCGGTACGCGTGGGATCGCGCACGCGGTCGCGCCCAGGCCGCGTAAATCGAAGCGCGGGTGGGCGATCCCAGATCGCCCGCCCGCGGATTCCCGCTGCGACGAGCTTCGCTAGCGTGACTTGCGCTGCTCGAGTCCCTTCAGCAGACGCTCGGCCTGCTCCACATTGCGGCGCGCATTGGCGTTTTGTGGCTCCATCTCGAGCACGACCTTCCACTGCGCGATCGCCTCGGGCAGCTTCTCCTCGCGAAAGAGCCGGATGCCTTCCTGGTAGTGGCGATCGACGACGTAGCGGCGCGCCTGCGGCAGCAGCCGCCCGACATCCTGATAGTCCGGCTGCAATTTCGCGAGCTGGGTCAGCGCGCGATACGAGGCGTCGTACTTCTGTTCCTCGAACGCCACCTGACCCTGACGGTAGAGCGCGAGCTTCTTGAGTTCGGCGCCTTCGCGATCGCGCGGGTTCGATGCCACGTAGCGGTCGATGTCAGCCAGCGCGCTGACGAAGTCCTTGCGGTCGATCGCCTCGCGTGCGTCGGCGAGCAGCGGGTTGACCTCGGGCGGCTCGTCCGGCGTCGGGCCCGGGCGATCGACGCGCGGAGGTGGCGGGGCGGCCAGCACGGCGGCCGGCGGTGGGGTGCGGCCCGGAACATAGAACGGCACGCCGGGAATTTCCGGGATGCGGAGCGTGACCCCGGTGACGAGCGGCTTGCCCGGTGGCAAGTCGTTGGTGTCCCAGATGACTTCACCGCGTGTGCGGTCGCCATAGTACCGCTCGGCCAGCGACGCGAGCGAGTCGCCCGCACGCACGGTGTGGTTCACGAACTCGATGTCGCCGATGCTGCGAAGCAGCTCGCCGGCCGTCGCGTTGGCGGGATCGAGCGCCAGCGCGGCCAGCAGCGCGCGTCGTGCCTGAAGCGGGGCGCGACGCCCCAGCGCGCCCTTGGCATCGGCGATCTTCGCGGTCACCAGCTCGTCGATGCGCGCGACGAGCCGCGTCTCGTTCGCGCGGGCGTCGGCGTCGGCGGGATCGATCGCGCGTGCGATCCGCCACTCGAGCAACGCCGGGCGCAGCTGGCCCTCACGCTCGAGCGCGGCAGCCCGGGTGCGTGTGGCGCCGAGCGCATCGGCGCGCGACGTCGTCTGGGGATCCTTCGCCGGTGCGAAGGTGGTGCACGCGGCGAGCAGCAGCGCCGCGGCCGCGACGCCCGCCGCCCTCACCGCAGATCCTCCGTGTGGAACACGTTGAGGTTTTTCGCGAACTGCTCGAGCGTCATCTCGGAGTAGATCTGGCTGCGATTGATGCGCAGACGACGCACGAACGACGGATTGCTCTCGCGTCGCACGGTGAAGGCGGCGGTGTAGCCGTGCTCGCGAACGCGCGTCAGGACGGCGTCGTCCACGCGGCCGTACGGATACGCGAGCAGCTGCGGGCCACGACCGAGCTGACGCTGAAACAGGCGCGGCGGGTCCGCGAGCTCGGCCACCATGCGCTTTGCGTACTGGGCGTCGGTCTCACCGGTCGCGCGCCGCAGGTCGCCGTGGGTCTTGCTGTGCGCCTGCACGTCGAAGCCTTCGGCCATCAGCGTCTTGAGCTCGTCCCAGGACATTGCGTTACGGGTGGCCCCGACGTAGTCCGTGTAGACGAACAGCGTGGCGGTGAACCCGAGCTGCTTGAGCACGGGATAGGCGTGATCGCGGAACGCATGGTAACCGTCGTCGAAGGTGAGCACGACGGCCCGCTTCGGCAGCTGCCGCTTGCCGTCGATCCACTCGACGAACTCGGCGAGCGAGATGACGCGGTACCCCTCGCGCTTGAGGTACTGCATCTGCTCCGCGAAGGCATCGACGCCGAGCACGAGGCGGCCTTTGGATTGCGGCGCGAGGTTGTGATAGCAGAGGATCGGCACGAGCTGGTAGCCGCCGGGCTCGATGCCGGCCATGTTCCACGGCCGCTTGGGGATGGCGACCCGCTCACCCGGCTTGAACGTGGCCTTGCCGCCGTTGAAGTCCTCGATCATCCACGCCTTCGCGGCATCGGCGAGATGCGTCTGGGCGAGCGTCTCGGCGCTGACGTCGCGGCGCGCGACGACGACGACGAAGTCCTCGGATTCGCCAACCACGGTCACGGCCGGCACGGCGGCCTCGGGTGTGGGGGCGGGCGCGAGCGACGCGCACCCGCCGAAAACGATCAGCATCGCGATCGGCAGGGCGGCGGTGACGTTCAGCGCGCGCACAGGCCGAGCACCTCGTAGATTTCGACGGGCTCGTGGCGGCCCTTCACGGTCACCGCGCCGAGCGCCGTCGCGTCGACCAGATCGCTCACCGCCTCGTACGTGCCGCGCGACAGCAGAATGGACCCGGCCTTGGCGCGATCTTGCAGCCGCGCGGCGACGTTGACGCTGTCGCCGATGACCGTGTACTCCATCCGTTCCTCCGTGCCGATCGTGCCGGCAATCACTTCGCCCAGACTCACGCCGATTCCGACCTCGAACGGTTCCTTGCCGAGCGTTCGTCGCCGCGCGCCGAGCTCGACGACGGCCTCGCGGATGTCGAGCGCGGCCTTCACGGCGCGCGCCGCGTGATCGCGGTGCGGGATCGGCGCGCCGAAGACGCCCATGACCGCATCGCCCATGAACTTGTTCACCGTACCGTCGTGCTTGAAGATCGACTCGATCGTCAGCGTGTAGAACTCGTTGAGCAGGCTGACGACCTCCTCCGGCGTGAGCCGCTCCGTCATCGACGTGAAGCCGCGGATGTCGCAAAACACCACGGTCGCCTCGCGACGCTCGCCGGTCAGCATGGCGTGCTCGGGATCCTTGAGCACTTCCTCGACGACCTCGCGCGCCACGTAGCGCGTGAACGCGCGCTTGATCATTTCCTTCTCGCGCAGGCTGCGCGCCATGCGGTTGAACGACTCCGTGAGCACACCGAGCTCGTCGCGCGTCGTGACGGGCACGGAGACGTTGAAGTTCCCCTGCGCGACGGCGTTGGTGGCGTCCACCAGGCGATGGATCGGCCGGGCCATGAGCGTGGCCAGGAGAACGGCACCCCCGACGCCGAGTACGAGCATGAACGCGGTGATGATGAACGCCTGATTTCGCGCCTGGCTCACGGCGGCGGTGATCGCCCCGGTGCCGAACCCGAGGTAGAGGGTGCCGAGGGCGGTCTTGCTGAAGACGAGCGGGACGGAGACGTCGATGATCTCTGCGCCGTCGCGGTGGTAGCGCTGCACGAGCGTCTCGGCTTGGGGTGGCGCGAGCGACGCTGGCCGGACGACCGGTTGTCCGATGGCCGTCACGTCGGAGTGCGCGCGCACGACCCCTTTGTCGTCGGCGAAGATCACGTACGCGAGATCGCGGTCGTGCATCGCCTCGCGGATCAGGACATTCAGCGCGAGGTCGTCGTTGGTGGCCAGGGCACTCTTACCGCCGGCGGCGAGATTGGCGGCAATCGTGACGCCGCGCTTCGTGACCGCCTCGGTCAGCGCCTGCTCCTGCCGGCGCAGCAGCGAGACGCCGACCAGAAGAACGGCGAGGACGACGAGCCCGGTGATGAGGAGGCTGAGCTTGACCTTGAGAGACAGCGCGGAGCCGCGCCCGACTTTCACCCGACGAGCCTAGCGGACGGCGGCAGGCATGGTCAATCGCGACCTGAGCGCGGCGATGTGCGCCAGCGCGTCCTCGACCCGGTCGCCCGGTAGGCGCCCACGGCCGATGGCCCGGCGAATGGCGCGCACCGCTTCGGCCGACGCCGAGCGGCCGCCGGGGAGGCGATCATCGGCGATCAGGACCAGATCGACACCCGCCCGCAGGGCCCGCACGGCGGCGTCCCCGGCGCCGTAGTGCTGCTCGATCGCGCCCATGCGCATGTCGTCGCTGACGACGACGCCTTGCCACCCCAGCTCTCGGCGCAGCAGGCCGCCGATCGTCGGCCGCGACAGCGTGGCCGGGACCCACGGATCCAGGTTGCGGTTGTAGACGTGCGCGGTCATCACCGCGTCCACGGCGTCCTCGGCCAGCAGCAGCCGGTACGGCACGAGCTCGATGTCGGGCCGGGCGGTGTCCGTCACGTCGACGAAGCCGGCGTGGGAGTCGCCGACGCTGGAGCCGTGCCCCGGAAAGTGCTTCAGCGCCGTCAGCACGCCTGCGGCATGCATGCCGGTGATGTATGCACGCGCCTGCGCGGCCACGAGGCCGGGATTCGCGCCGAACGAGCGTCCGACTCCGACGATGACGGGATTCGCCGGGTTGTACCCGACGTCCACCACCGGAGCCAGGTTCCAATTGATGCCGACGTCGCGCAGCATGCCGCCGATGCGCCGCGCCTCGAGCTCCGTTTCCGCCAGATCACCGTCGCGGCCGAGCTCCTGGTGCGACAGCGTGGCCGGCCAGCCCGCAGATGGGCCGAGCCGCATCACGCGGCCGCCCTCGGCGTCCACCGCCACGAACAGCGCGCGGCCCGTGCACTCCTGCGCGCGCGTACTGATGTCGCGCGTGAGCGCGGCCGTCTGCTCGGCGTTGACGATATTGCGGGCGAAGAGAATGACGCCCGAAACGCGCGTCTCGCAGAGCAGCCCGTCGAGTGATGGATTGTCGCGCAGCGTGGTGCCGTCGAAGCCGACGAGGAGCAGCTCGCCAAGTCGCGGCGTGAGGGCGCCGACACGCTCGGGCGCGACGCTGCGGCAGCCGGCCGCCGCGACGACGACAAGCGCGGCAGCGACAACGCAGCCCACACGCATCTGTCTCAGACCCCGGACGATTCCGTGCAAGCGCCCTAGCGCGCGCCGATCGCGCCGACCAGCCGCCGTACGCGCGCCGGGTCGACCGGCTTGCTGACGTCGCCCTCCTGCTTGAGCGACGTGCCGACGATCAGCGCGTCCGCCACGGAGAGCAGCTCGGCGGCGGTGTCCGGGGTCACCCCGCTGCCGACCCAGATCGGTGCGCCGGGCACCGCGCTCCGGACGCGCTTGACGTCTTCGAGCGGCGTCGCCTCGCCGGTAGCGCGGCCCGACACGATCAGCCCGTCGGCAAGCGAGCGCGACGCCAGATCCCGTGCCTGCTGCTCGATTTCCACCGGCACCAGCGGGACCGCGTGCTTGCCCTGCACGTCGGCGAAGATCGCGACGTCGCTGCCGAGCAATCGGCGCTCGCGGAGCGCCGCGTACGCATCCGTCTGCACGACGCCCTGGTCGGCCACGACGGCGCCGGCGAGCACGTTGACGCGGATGAAGCGCGCCCCGACGGCGGTCGCGACGCCGAGCGCGGAGCGCGCATCGCTCTTGAGGACGTTGATGCCGAGCGGCGTGTCGGGCAGCGCGCGGCGGATCTCGCGCGCGATCACTGCCATCGCGGCCACCGTCGCCGCGGCCACGCGGCCCGCCGTGAAGGGCGCGTCGCCGTAGTTCTCGACGATGAGCGCGTCCATGCCGTTGTCGATCAGCGCGCGCGCGTCGCCGAGGGCGGAGGCGATCGCGCGATCCATCGAGCCGGCCCAGCGAGGGCTGCCGGGCAGGGGAGGCAGGTGCACCATGCCGATCAGGCGCATGACAGCACCGCGATTGTAGCATGCGGTGCGGGTGCCTCCGGTGCGCCGCGACGCGCGATATCGTCGCGGCGCGCTATCAGCCGCCGGCGCAGAGGATTCGCGCGCTATCATGACCCGCCGTCCGATTCTCCGACAAGGAGTCGATCGTGGGATACCAGACGCTGATCGTCGAGCGGTCCGACGCCGTCGCCACCATCACGCTCAACCGGCCGCAGGCGCGCAACGCGCTCGACCTCGTCATGCGGCGCGAGCTGCTGACCGCGCTGGACGAGCTCGAGGCGGAGACGGCCGTCCGCGTGGTGATCCTCACCGGTGGGGGCGGGCACTTCTCGGCGGGCGGCGACGTGAAGACCATGGCCGCGAAGCGACAGACCGCCGCCGAGGGACGCGCGCGCGTGGAGTCGCTC
>JBKOUQ010000241.1:0-15209 GCA_046723475.1 Candidatus Methylomirabilota bacterium | reverse complement strand
GGACCGCGTCCATGACCGACGGCGCGGGCGCGTGATGCGGCAGCTGGTCCGCGACGGCGCGAAGCTCCTTGACGGTCTCCGCGAGCGCGTCGGCGATGTTCTCGGCGTGCGGCGCGGCCACCGCCATGCCGGCACCGAGCGCCGCAGCCCAGCCCGGGCCCGCCGAGACATCCCGGCCGCCACGCCGCAGCGCTCGCTCGAGCAACAGCAGCTCGCGGAACAGCACCTCCCATTCCTCGTACGGCACGCGCAGCTCGTGCAGCTTGCTCGCGATCTCGTTGAGCTCGCCTTGCAGCACACCGGCCGGGCGCGCGTCGCGGGCGCGCCAGATCGCGCGCATGCGGTCCTCCAGCTCGTTCGCCTCCTTGTCCCACGTCAGGTACGCTGGCGTGAACACGACGTTCTCGGCAAGGACGGCGCGCGTGTGTGCGGCCACGTCTTCCCGGCCGCTGATGACGAGATCCGAGGGGTGCAGCACGAGCTCGAGCTCCTTGTTGCGCAAGGCCGTCATCCGATCCGCCACGAGGCCCGCGACGGCGCCGCTCGCGAACATGGTCAGCACCTTCGTCGGCGCGCGTAGCATCCAGCTCGCGCGCTCGCGCTCGGTCTCGACGCCGTTCTGCGCGAGGGCCGCGTGCACGGCGTCCACGACGCTGTCATAGTCCTGAGGCGGCACGATGACCGGCACGTGCTCGGTGGTCCAACGCTTCACCAGCGCGCGCACCTTCAGCAACGGCGCAAAGATCGTCATCAGCACCAGCGTGAGCGCCAGTCCGACGGTATACGGATAGCCGCGAAGCACGGCGCGCGCGATGCCGCCCGCGCCGTGCGGCCGACGTTCGCGTTCGAGCATGAAGATCGACACGACGCCGATGAGCGCCGGGATCATGACCACAGCGGCGAGCATGGCGAGCCGGATCCACCGCTTGTCGATCCACGGCGGCAGCGTCACGAAGCTCAGGAGAAACGTCGCCACCGATGGAAACGCGACGCCCGCCAGCACGACGAGCCAGATCACCGACCCGAATGCGATCGCGGACACGTAGATCTGACGGTCCTGCGACACGCGCCCGAAGAGGAGAACGGTCGCCCACGAGAACGCGGTGTTCAGCAGCTTCCCCGCGGAGCGGGTCAGCATCGCGATCAGGGCCTGGATGATCGCCACGGCGCGCCTCTACGAGCGCCTCGGAGTAATCATGACATCCCTCCGGCCCCACGTCGGTGCAAGCCTGATACCGGTGGTGCATGCCTTGCACGCGCGGATGTCATGGGCTGGACGGCCGTCTTACCCGTCACCCGTCCGGCAGGCTGAGGGGTCAGGCGATCGCACGCTCGACGCGGCGGGCGATCTCGGCCTTCGGCTGCACACCGACGATGCGCTCGACCTCGCGGCCACCCTTGAAGACGACCAGCATCGGAATGCTCCGCACGTCGAGGCGCTGCGCGGTGACGGGATTCTCGTCGACGTTGAGCTTCGCGACGCGCGCGCGGCCGGCGAGCTCGGCCGCGAGCTGATCGACCACGGGCGCGATCATGCGACACGGTCCGCACCACGGCGCCCACGCGTCGAGCAGCACGGGCAGCGGCGAGTGCTCGACCTCCGCCGCGAACGTGGCGTCGGTGACCACGAGCGGCGTCGCGGTCGCGCTCGATGCGCCGGCCGGCAGCGGCGTCTTGCACCGGCCGCACACGGGCTGCCGTCCCGCCTGCAGCTTGTCGCTCGGCACGCGGTTGGTCGCGCCACACGTCGGACATCGCACCAGCGCTGCGTCGGCCATAGCTCGATTATCCGGCGAATCCGCCGATTCGCCAGCGCGCACCTCGAGCGTTCTGCGCTACGGTTGCCCGGGTGATGCTTCGGCTCATCGGCGTGTTCAAGCTCATCAAGGCGATGTTGCTGCTGGCGCTGGCGCTCGGCTTCACGCGGCTGCTCCAGGGCGACACGGCCGCTTCGATCGCGCACTGGACGCGGCAGCTGCACATCGATCCCGAGGGCCAGCACCTCGGACGCGCCATCCAGTGGCTCATGGCGCTCGATGCGCGACACGTGCGCGCGGTGCGCGCGGGGATGGTCGTCTACGCGAGCGTGTTCGTCGTCGAGGGTGTCGGCCTGATGCTGCGACGGCGCTGGGCGGAGTGGTTCACCGTCATCGTCACCGCCTCGCTCGTGCCGGTGGAGGTCTACGAGATCCTGCGACACCCGCGGCCGGTGCGCATCGCGGTGCTCGCCGCCAATCTCGCGATCGTCTGCTATCTGGTCGTGCGGCTGCGGCGCCGCTCGGCGCGCGACTAGGCGAGCCCGTATACCCGCGCGACTAGGCGAGCCCGTACAGGCGCGCGCAGTTGTCCCAGAGAATCTTCGCCTTCGTCTTGTCGCTCACGCCTTCCAGCGCGGCGAATTCCTCGATGGCGCGCGGGAACAGCCCGTCGGAGTGCGGATAATCCGTCGACACGACGATGTTGTCATCGCCGACCGCCTCGACCACGTGGCGAAGCACCTTCTCGTCGGCGTCGGTCGCCACGTAGCACTGGCGGAAGAAGTACTGGCTCGGCAGCTGCGAGATCTGCACCTCGGAGCCCGGCCCGAATTTCTCCCACGCCTCGTCCAGCCGCCAGAGCCACCAGGGCAGCCAACCACACGTGCCCTCGAGGAACGCGCACCGCAATCGCGGATGGCGCTCGAGCACGCCGCCGGCGGCAAGACTTGCGAAGGCGAACATGAGCTCCACGGGATTGCGACCCGCCACGCCGATCACGCGCCCATTGGGATGATCGAGATAGCGGCGTGCGATGTCATCGCGCAGCGAAGACTGGCCCGTCGGATGGAAGCCGACGGGCACGCCGAGCTCCTCGATCGCGTCCCAGAGCGGCTCGAACTCTGGATCGTGCACGTGCCGGCCGTTGATCGGGTTCGGGTTGCCGATGACCGCCACGGCGCCGAGCTCTCGCACCGCGCGGCGGGCCTCACGCGCGGCGAGCCCGGGATCGTGCATGGCGACCTGCGCGGCGAACTTGAGCCGCGCGGGCGCGTGCTGGCAATAGTCGTGCGTCCAGTTGTTGTGGGCGCGTGCGAGCGCGTCCGCCACCTCGGGCGGCAGATCGTCGTGCATCTGCACCTGCCGACCGCGCGTGCCGTAGAGCACCGCGACATCGATGCCCTCGATGTCCATGGCCTGCACGTGCGACGCGGCGTCGTAGCCGCGGGCGTGCGCGACGTCGTAGTGCGGCGAGCGCGCGAAGGCGCGCCGCTGCAGATCTTTGCCGACCGCGGCCGTGCGCGCACGCTTGGACATCTCGCCGATCTCGAGCTCGCCCACGCGGATCACCGGCTGGTTCGATGCGTTGTCGGCCCCGCGCACGAACGCCGGCGCGAACCGCCTGAACGGCTCGTCGAGGTAGCGCTCCCACAGGCCGTCAGGCTCCATCGTGTGCAGGTCGCTGTCCATCACCCTGAATCCGTGCTTCATGGTGCGCTCCTCCGCAGCGGGATCGGCCTCGTCCAACGTGCGCGACGATCACTCCGGCCCGGCGGCTTGTCAAGTCGCGGTGCCCTCGTGGTCGGCCGCGCGCGATTGCACGCGCCGCGGCGCCTCGCGTACGATGCGCGGCGTGACGGCGACGATCATCGCGCTCGGCTTTCTCCTCGGCATGCGCCACGCGCTCGACCCCGATCACGTGATCGCGGTCGGAACGATCGTGACGCGACATCGCACCGTCGGCGCGGGGGTCATTGTCGGCGCGCTGTGGGGTCTGGGCCATAGCCTCACCATCATCGTCGTCGGGGGGGCGATCATCGGCTTCCGAGTCGTCATTCCGCCCACCCTGGCCGGCGTGCTGGAGCTGGCCGTCGCCGTCATGCTGGTCGTGCTCGGCCTCGGCAATCTCACCGCGCCGCGCACGCGCGAAGACGTCGACACGCGCGTGGACGCACTGGCGCGTCATCCATTCGTGCGGCCGATCGCGGTCGGTCTCGTGCATGGTCTCGCCGGCTCGGCCGCCATCGTGCTGCTCGTGCTCACCGTCATCGGCGATCCGCACACGGCCGTCGCCTACCTCGTGCTGTTCGGCATCGGCACGATCGTCGGCATGACGCTCGTCACCTTGGCCGTCGCCGCCCCGCTCACGTTCGCCGCCGCGCGCCTGCCCCGCCTGCACGGGCATCTGCGGCTGGCCTCCGGCATGGTGAGCGTCGGCTTCGGTCTGTTCCTCGTCTATCACGTCGGGGTCGAGGGCGGGCTGTTCACGAGCGCGGCGGCCTGGATCGCGCGCTGACCGGCGCGAGCGGCGACAGCGCGCCGCCGTCAGGCCCGGCGCGAAAACACTCTAGTGCTTGACAGGCATCTTTCGGGGCATATAGTCGCGGCAATGCCGCACGCCGCCGTGATCGAGACGGCACGTCCCCCGCGCTGGGATGCCAGGCCGACCAGTCCCTACGATCCACGTCGCATCCGATCGGGAACCGGTTCGCCGTCCGACGACCGATTTGCCCCGCGCGCGTGGGCCGACACCCCGGGCGCGCAGACGCGCGGCGGGAGACGCGCGCTCGCCGGCGTCCATGTGCTCGTCGTCGACGACGATGCCGACGTGCTCGAGCTCTTCGCGGTGGTGCTCACGGCCGCCGGGGCAGACGTGAGCACGACGGACAATGCGCACGACGCCATCGCGCTGGCCACGCGGCTCAAGCCGGACGCCATCGTCAGCGACATCGCCATGGCCGGCGAGGACGGCTACTGGCTGGTGCGCGAGCTTCGACGGTTGCCGGCCGATCTCCTCGGCCCCGTGCCGGTCATCGCGGCCACGGCGTACGGGCGCGAGCATCCCCGCGCGCGTGTGATCGCGGCGGGCTTCGCCGAGCACGTGCAGAAGCCCGTCGATCCCGAGCAGCTGTGTCGGCTCGTGGCGACGCTTGTCGGCCGCTAAGCGCCGCCGTCGCGCGGCGTCGCGGCCAGCGGCAGACGCACGATGAACGTCGCGCCCTGGCCCTTGCCCGCGCTCTCCGCCCTCACCGAGCCGCCGTGCGCGTCCAAGACCTGGCGCACCAATGCGAGCCCGAGGCCGAGCCCCGCATGTGGGCGGGTGCTCGAGCTGTCTTCCTGCCGGAACCGCTCGAACACGTGCGGCAGCACATCGGCGGCGATGCCCTCGCCGGAGTCGCTCACGACGATCTCGGCATCGCCATCGGACGACGACAGACGCAGGCGTGCGCAGCCGTCACGCGGTGTGAACTTGATCGCGTTCATCAGCAAATTCCAGAGGACCTGCTGCAGGCGATCGGCCGCGCCGAGCACCGTCACCGCCGCGGGCGGCAGCTCGGACGCGAGCGCGATGCGCTTCGCGGTGGCGGATGGACGCACGGTCTCCAGCGCCGCCTCGGCCACCTCGCGCAGATCCACGAGGCGCAGCTCGAGCTTCAGCTTGCCGGTGACCATGCGCGAGAGATCGAGCAGGTCGTCGATCAGGCGCGCCTGCGCGGACGCGCCGCGCACGATCGCGGCCACCGCCCGCTGACGCGCCGTCTCCGCGAGATCCCCGGACTCCAGCATGCGCGCCCAACCGAAGACGCTGTTGAGCGGGGTGCGCAGCTCGTGGGACACGACGGCGAGGAATTCGTCTTTCGCGCGGTTGGCGCGCTCCGCCGCCTCGCGCGACGCGCGCTCACGCGCGAGCAGCTCTCGGCGCTGTTCTTCCATCCGCCGTCGCGCCGTGATGTCGCGCGCGATCTTGGACGCGCCGACGATTCGGCCGGTGGAATCGGTCACCGGGGACACGGTAATGGAGACGTCGAGGAGACGGCCGTCCTTCGTGCGCCGCACGGTGTCGAAGTGCTCGACGCGCTCCCCGCGGCCGATACGAGCCAGCACGTCGTCTTCCTGCGGTCGCAGCTCGTCGGGGATGATCAGCGTGATGTGTCGGCCGATCGCCTCCGCCGCCGTCCAGCCGAACATGCGCTCGGCGGCGCGATTCCAGGACGTGATCGTGCCGTCCAGGTTCTTGCTCACGATCACGTCGTCCGACGACTCGACGATCGCGGCCAGGCGCGCCTGCGTCTCGTGGAAGCGCCGACGCTCACCGATGTCCCGGGCGATCTTCGAGAGCCCGACGACACGACCCGCGGCGTCACGCACCGGCGACACGCTCAACGACACGTCGATGAGCCGGCCGTCGCGCGTCACGCGAACGGTCTCGAAGTGATCCACGACCTCGCCCTCGCGGGCCCGCGTCTGCGCGTCATCATCCGTGGCGCGCCGTTCCGCCGGAATCAGCGTCGCGACGTCACGCCCGATCATGGTGTCCGCGGGCCAGCCGAACATCCGCTCGGCCGCCCGGTTCCACGACGTGACGATGCCGTCGAGCGTGGTGCTGTAGATCGCGTCGTCCGACGAGTCGACGATGGCGGCCAGGCGCGCCGCCATTTCGTCATAAGCGGCCGCGGGCGTGGACGGGGATGACTGGGGACGCCGCGCCCGGGTCATGGCCCCCCTACGATAACAGCGGGGGCGTGCTACCGGGAATCGTCGGAACTACGGAGCATCCGGTCGACGCTGCGGCGGATCAGCTCTTGGGACAGTCGAGCCATCTGCCGCGAGTCGGCGATCCGCGAATTCGACCGCATGATCTGCCAGCAGTGATCGTGAAACCGCTCACCATGCTCGACCACGAGCTCGCTGTCGTCGACGATTCGACTGCACCGAACGCATTTCGTGGGCACGAACGCGACGGCCATGGCGTGTCGCCCGCACGCCACGCACGCGGTGTCACGCTGCTCGAACGACGGGCGATGCGCGAGCGCGGTAGAAATTTCACTGGCGCCAGAGGTCGACGCGGGCAGCGCGGCGCCGAGACACGGCGCACAATAGAAGTCCCTCGGCACGGATTGAAGGAGTGTCGCGGCGACGTCGAGAAGCTCCACGCGATTCAGGCTAGAGTGCGGCACTCCTCCGGTCAAGCGCTCGTCGTCAGCCAACGAGGGCTTCGATCGCGCGCACCTCATCGGCCGAGAGCACAAGATCACGGCTGGCGAGATCCTGTGTCATGTGCTCCGCGTCGGTCGTGCCGGTGAGCGGCAGCATCCCCAGCGCGCGCGCGAAGCGGAAGACGATCTGCGCCGGCGTCGCTCGCTCACGCCGCGCGAGGCGGGCGACGAGCGGATGCTGCACGACCTCGGGATTGGCGGTGAGCAGCGAGAACGCCTGATAGACGATGCCGCGCTCGGCGCAGAAGGCGCGCACCGCTCGGTCCCAGCCGAGCCGGGCAAAGCAGCGGTTCTGCACGAAGGCCGGCCGCTCGGCGCCCGCCGCCTCGAGCTGCGCCAGGTGACGCAGGGACACGTTGCTGACGCCGAGCAGCCGCGTGCGCCCGGCGTCGCGCTCGCGCGCCATCGCGTGCCAGGCTTCGGCATCGTCGTCCGTCCACGCGTGGGCCGACGCCGGACCGTGCAGCACGTAGCTCGCAACGGCATCCACACCAAGATGCTCGAGCGAGCTCGCCATCGACTGCGCGACCTGCGTGGCAACGCGCGCGCCCGGGTCGTAGGGCAAGCGATGATCCTGCCCACGCACGTACGTGAACTTGGTCTGCACGAACACGTCGCGCCGGCTCACGATTCCTGCTCGCTCGGCGGACGCGAGTGCCTCGCCCACGGCCGCCTCGACGTAATGCCGGCGCTGGTTGGCCGTGTCGATGCCCCGGAAGCCGCGGCGCAGCGCCAGCTCGGTGAGCGAGGCGGTGCGCTCCTCTTTCCACGCGGTGCCGTAGAGAAGATCAGGAGCGGCCGCGATCACTACGACGCGGACGCGGGCGGAGCGACCGACACGCCGCGCGCGCCGATTCGCTCGATGGCGCGCGCCACGAGGCCCGACTTCTTGGCGTCCTCGACGAAGCCGCGCAGATAGGCCAAGGCGCCGTCCCGGCCGCGCGGGACGCCGACGGCCTGCGGCACCTTCATGAAGTGCCCGTCGAGCATGCGCGCGCCCGGCAGCTTGTCGGCCAGGCCGATCAGCGCCTGCGTCAGTCCCGCCAGCGCGTCGGCCTTGCCGGTGACGAGCAGGTCGAAGGCCGCGTCGGCGTTCGGGGCGCGCACGAGCTCGGCGCGTTGCAGGCCGCGGCTGAGGTACAGCTCGTAGTTCGCGCGCGCCGGCGCCGCCACGCGCACGCCTGCGCGGTCGACCTCCGCGACACGCCGCAACGCGGACTCGCCACGCACGAGGTAGGTCGCCTCGATCTCGAGATATGCCGCACTGAAGCCGATGTCGCCCTCACGCGCGGGATCGATCCCGAGAAACGCGATGTCCCACGCGCCCGTCTTCGCGGCATCGACCATGGCGGCCACGCTGGTGTACGCCACCAGCCCGAACGGCACACCGAGTCGCTGCGCGAGCTCACGCGTGAGGTCGATGGCGACGCCGCGGGACTCACCGGTCGCGGCGTTCTTCGTCGCCAGAATGAAGTTTCCGTAGTTGATCCCGGCACGCAGCGTGCCGGTCGGTGCGAGATCTGCGCGGTCGGCGGACATGGGCGGCGCCATGACTGCCGATGCTACCAGATGTCGCCGACGCCGATCCTCGACTCCGCGGCGGTTACTTCGGCGTCACCGCGCCGCCGGACACGAGGCGCTCGACGTCCGCCTCGGCAAAGCCGGCCCACGCGAGAATCGCGCGCGCCTCACTGCCGAACGGCGCCGTCGGGGCGCCGGGCACGAATCCGTGCGCGTCGAGCTGCACCGGCGGCCCGAGGACGGTGACCGGGCCGAGCGTCGGATGCTCGACGCGCTGGAACATCGCGTTCGCCGCCGGCTGCGGATCGTCGAGAATCTCGATCGGGAGCGCGACGCCGCTGGCGGGAACGCCGGCCGCATCGAGCACGATCTTCCACTCGCGTGTCGTGCGCGCGCCGATCGTGGCCTCGACGGCCGCGCGCAGCGTCGCATAGTGAGCCTCGGGATCGGCCACGGCGCGCGTCAGCGCGGCATCTTCATGGCCGATCGCCGCGATGAACTTGCGGCGCAGCGATGGGCTGCCGCACGCGACGGCGAGCGCGGCATCTTTCGTGGCGTAGGTACGGATGTAGATCGCCTGCGAGGCGAGCACGCGGTTGCGCGGCATGCGCTCCACCTGCTCGGCAAACGGCACGCCGCCCGCGCGCGCCTGCGCCAGCCACTCGCGGAATACGGCATGCCGCGGCCCGTCCAGCGCTTCCACGCGCACCATCAGATTGTTCTGCAGCGCCAGCGAGGCGAGCAGCAGCGAGGTGTCGACACGTCCCCCGCGGCCCGTGCGCTCGCGCCGATAGAGCGCCGACGCGACGCCGAACGCGAGCAGCGCGGCGGCCATGTAGTCGGCGATCGGCGACTCGCCGGTCGTCGGGAGCCCGTCCTTCACCCGACCGCCGGTGACCATCAGCCCGCTGCGCCCCTGCACCACGAGATCCATGCCCGCCAGCGCGGCGTCCGGCCCGCGTGCGCCGAGCGCCGTCACGTTGGCGACGATCACGCGCGGATGGCGCGCGGCAAGCTGCTCGTACGTGAGGCCGAGGTCGCCGGCGAGGCCCGGTCGCATGTTCGTGAGCACGACATCGGCGCGGACGAGGAGTGCGTCGAGGATCTCACGCGAATCGGGATGGCGGAGATCGAGCGGCAGCGCGTGCTTGCCGCGGTTGCGTATCAGGAAGTGGCGGCTCTCACCTCCGCCGAGCGGTGCGATATGCCGGCTCGGCTCACCCTCGAGCGGCTCGATCTTGACGACGTGCGCGCCGCCGTCCGCGAGCACCTGTCCCGCCCACGGCACGGCGATGAAGTGGCCGAACTCGATGACCGAGACGCCGCCGAACGGCCGCTCGCTGCTCACGGCCTCACCCCTGCATGATGGCGTTCCAGTCGGGAGTGGCGATGGCGCGGTCGAGATAACCGAACGTGCCCTTGTCGCGCACCTCGCGCGCGGCCTCGAGCATGCCCGTCATGGCCGCGCGATAGAGCGATGTCGCGAGACTGATCCGCCGGACCCCGGCCGCCTCGAGCTCGGCGACGCTGAACGACTTTCCCTTGATACCGACCATGAAGTTGAACGGCTTCGACAGCGCGCTGCACACGGTGCGGACGGCCGCCAGGTCGGGCAGCCCCGGCGCCATCAGCACGTCGGCGCCGGCCTTCTCGTAGGCCGTCAGGCGCTTGATCGCGTCGTCGAGATTCGTGTTGCCGCGCAAAAAGCCCTCCGCACGCGCCGTCAGCGTGAAGGCAAACGGCAGCGCGCGCGCAGCTTGCACGGCCGCCGTCACGCGCTCGACGGCGAGACCGAAGTCGTAGAGCGGCGTGGTCTTGTCGCCGGTGGCGTCCTCGACAGAGCCACCGACGAGCCCCACCCCGGCCGCGAGCCGGATGGTCTCCGCGACGACGTCCGGCGCGTCGCCGAAGCACTTCTCAAGATCGGCGGAGACGGGCAGGTCGGTGGCGGCCGCGATCACACGGCAGTGCGCGAGCGCCTCGTCGCGCGACACCGCACCGTCGCGCCGTCCCAACACGCCCGCCTGCGCGCCGCTCGACGTCGCGAGCGCCGGAAAGCCGAGGCCGGCCAGCGCCCGCGCGGAACCCCCGTCCCACGCGTTCGCGATCAGAAACGCGCGCGGGCCTTCGTGCAGGCGGCGGAAAATGGTCGCCTTGTCGGTCTGGGTCGTCGGCATGAGTCTCTCCTCGGTGCGTCGGTTACCAGGCGAGCGCGTACGTCGGGCGACGCGGATCGGCCCCCGCGGAGAGGAGGCCGGTATCCGGGTCGCGGCGCGTGACCACGGCGCCGATACCACAGGCGCCGATCTCGGTGACGGTGTGGCCGAGCGCCGCCAGCTCGGCCCGCGTGCTGGCGCCAATCGCCGGCTCCACGTTAAGCTGGCCGGGCTTGTAGACGCGCGGATAGAACGAGTTCACGAGCGTCTGCGTCGCGAAGCGCGGCGCCTCGACCGCCTGCTGCGGATTCATGCCGAACACGAGCAGGTTCAAGACGATCTGCAGATCGGCCTGGGCCTGGTCGTCGCCGCCCGGGCAGCCGACGGTCATGACGGGCGTGCCGTTGTCGCAGATGAGGTAACTCACCAGCGTCGTGCGCGGGCGCTTGCCCGGCGCGGGCGCGTTGGGGTGGCCGTCCTCGAGCACGAACATCTCGCTGCGCGTGCTCAGCGTGCAGCCGAGCTCGGGAACGAACGCCGACTTCCGGAACACGCCGCCGCTCGGCGTCAGCGCGATCATATTGCCGTGCGTGTCGATGGCGGCGACGTGCGTCGTGCCGTCGACGGCGGCCGGCGTGCTCGTCACAACGGCGTTGTCGCGCGGCGTACCCGATGGCGGCGCCGCCGGCATGGCGCGATCGGGCCGTATCAGCGCAGCGCGCTCGGCAAGGTAGGTCGGCGCGAGGAGCGCACCCAGCGGCACCGTCGCGACGTCGCCGTAATGACGCTCGCGATCGGCGAAGGCGAGCTTGAGGCTCTCGGAGACCAGGTGGATGTAGCGCGCGGAGTTGTGGCCGAGCGCGCGCAAATCGAAACCGGCCAGCATGCCGAGCGCCTGCATGAGCACGGGCCCCTGCGTCCACGGGCCTTGCCCGAGGATCTCCCGACCGGCGAACGTCGTCGCGACCGGCGGCTCGACGCGTGCGCGATAGCCGCCCAGATCACTCGCGCGCAGCAGGCCGCCCCAGCGTTCCGAGAACGCGGCGATGATCGCGGCGATGTCGCCGCGATAGAAGCGCTCGCGCGCGGCCGCGATGCCCGCGACGCGATCGGTCGTGGCGCCGGCGTCGGCGAGCCGCTGCAGCGTGGCGGCGAGCGCCGGCTGCACGAAACGCTCGCCGACGCGCGGCGCGCGGCCGTCCGGATAGAACACGGCGTCACCGCCCGGCGGATAGTGCCTGAACTGCGGCCGCGTCTCCGGAATCGCGAGCATGCGGTGCATGTACTCGTACATCGGAAACCCGCGGCCGGCGTAATCGATGGCCGGATCCAGGACCTCGCGCACCGACTTCGTGCCGTACCTCTCGAGGAGGGTGAGATAGGCGTCCACGGCGCCCGGCACGGTGAACGACAGGTGCGCGTCGGGGCCGGGGCCCGTCGGAATGCGATCGAGGCCGCGTCGCCGAAACACGTCGAGCGTTGCGGCGGCGGGCGCCGTTCCCTGTCCGCTCAGGACCGAGCGCTCGCCGCGGCGCGCGTCATAGATCATCGCGACACACTCGCCGCACAGAGTGTACGACGCCGTCGGCTCGACCACCGCCGCCGCGAACCCGGCCGCCGCCGCGGCATCGAAGGCGTTGCCGCCGGTCAGCAGCATCCGCATGCCCGCCATCGCGACGAGCGGATGACCCGCCGCGACGACGCCGTTCGAGCCCGAGACGACGGGGCGCGTCGCCGCCCAGTCGGCAGCATGGTGCTCGATCTCGTGGACGCGCGGCAACTGGTTCGTCATCGACGTAGGGTCATCGCGACGCACCGGGCGCACCGCGCGTCCCGCGTCCGAGCACGGACGCGATGGTCCAGCACAGGTCGGTCAGATCGACGGGCTTGACGAGGTACGCGGCGAAGCCGCGCGTGCGCACCGCGGGAAACGAGTGCGGGAACCCGGTGACCGCGACGACGGCCGCGGTACCGCCGCGGTCGGCCGGCTGCTCGCGCAGCCATTCCATGAACTCGGCGCCGGTTCCGTCCGGCAGCACGAGATCGGTCACGACGATGTGCGGGCGCTCGCCGGTCAGGGACGCGCGGGCCGCGGCCAGCGAGGCGACCGGCGTGGTGCGCGCGCCACACGCCTGCAGAAAGTCCTCGACCGATTCGCGAAACTCCACGTTGTCCTCGATCAGCAGCGTGGAGATGCCCTCGAGGTTCGGCAGCGGCTCGAGCGTGGCCACGGTCAGGACGCGGTCCCGCTGGCCGTGCCGACGGCGGTGGTGATGCCGTCCTGGTTCTCGCACCAGACGTCGACGACGACGCGCGTGCCGCCGGGCTCGGGTCGCAGCTCCTTCACCACGCCGCGCACGGTGAGACGGTCGCCCGCATACACCGGCTTCACGAACGCGACGGACATCGTGCCGCCCCTGACGAAGCCTGCGCCGAGCAGCCGCGTCATCATCTCGGACACGTACGCGGTCGACATCATGCCCTGCGCGAGCGTCGTGCGGAATCCCTTACGACGCGCCCAGGCCTCGTCGGTGTGGATCGAGCGCACGCGCACACCGGAGTACGCGTCGATGTGCCGCTGCGTCAGCGACTTCTCGAGCGGCGGCAGCGTCTGACCGACGGCGAGCGCGGCGGCGGCGACGGCCATGACGTCAGGCGGGAATCAGCATCTGGGTGAACTGCCCTCGCACGAGCGGCGTGCCCGTCTCGTCCTCGGTCACGAACTCCGTGACCATGTACTGCTTGCCACGCCGCTCGTACTTGTCGATCACGCGGCCGCGCGAGCGCACGCGCATGCCGACGCGGATGGGCGCGAGGAACTCGAACTGCATCTTGGCGTGCAAGCCGGCATGGACAACGTAGCGGCTGTGGCGCAGCCGCAGCGCCTGGTTCGCGGCGAACGTCGGAGGCGCGATCGGGCCGCCGAACGGCGATGGTCCGGAAAACCACGGATGCTCGTCGTCGACCGCGAACGCGTACGTGTCGACATCTTCCGGTGTGACGAGCATCGTATCGGAGACGAACTCTTCGCCGATCCGCAGCGCGTCGTAGGTCAGGGGCGCGAAGTCGGTCATCGCCTCGTGCGCCGGATTCTAACACCCCGCTAACAGCGCGCGTCGTCTGTGATCGTCAGCCGCAGCGTGCCCGAGGCGGGGTCGTACTCGAAGTCGTTGCCGGCGCACTGAAACTTCGGGGGCGCCATCATCAGCGCGAGCACGGCCGCGCGGTCCGGCGGCCAGTCGCCCTTCTCGGCTTGATAGGTGCGGACGACATTCTGCATCACGCCGAGGGTCGCGCGATCTGCAGCGAGGCGGCTGCGGTCGAGCGGACGCTCCCGCTGCAGCTGCTCGACCGTGCGCGCGGAGCCGCCGACGTACTGCATGAGGAGGTATGAGGCGAGCGCGACCACCGCGAGCACGATGAGGATCTCGACGAGTCCCAGGCCGCGCGGTCGCACGTCTCATCGTAGCACCCGCCACCGTGCGGGCCGCGCGATCTTCGGCGACGCGTGCCATACTCGCGCGATGGCGCGCACCGGGGTGGCATTCAGCGGCGGCTTGACGCCCGCGGAGATCGTGGAGTGCGTGAGCCTGGCCGAAACGCTCGGCTATGAGTCGGCGTGGGTGGCGGAGGGCCACGGCGGCGATCAGTTCGCGATTCTCGGCGCGTGCGCGATGGCGACGCGACGCATTCGTCTCGGCACGAGCATCTCGAGCGTGTTCGTGCGCAGCGCCCCGACGATCGGCATGGCCGCGGCCACCGTCGACGACCTCGCCGGTGGGCGCTTCATCCTCGGCCTCGGCAGCAGCCATCGCGTTCAGGTCGAGCCCGAGCACGGCATCGCGTTCGTCCAGCCGACCGCGCGATTGCGCGACACGCTCGCGATCGTGCGCGCCCTGCTCCGCGACGGCGTCGTCTCGCACCGCGGCGAGGTGATCACGGTCGAGCGGTTCGACCTGTGGTTTGCCCCACGCCGCGCGCAGATCCCGATCTACGTGGCGGCGCTGTTCCCGCCGCTGCTCGAGCTCGCCGGCCAGCTCGCGGACGGCGCGCTCCTCACCTGGCCCACGCCGCGCACGATTGCGCGCGCCGTCGAGCACGTCGCGATCGGCGCGCGTCGCGCCGGCCGCGACACGGCCGCTGTCGACGTGGCGTCCCTGATCCCGTGCGCGGTGGCCGAGACGGACGCCGCCGCGCGCGACGCCCTGCGTCCCGCCGTCGGGCTCTATGCCGGCTTCTTTCCGCGCTACAACCGGCTCCTGGCCGAGGCGGGATTCGGCGACGCGGTCCGCGCGATCAAATCGGCGTTCGACCAGGGCGGACGCGAGGCGGCGGCGAAGGTCGTGCCCGACGAGTTGATCGACACGGTTGCGCTGGCGGGCACGCCCGAGCGCTGTCGCGCGCGCCTCGCGGAGTACCGGCCCGCCGGTCTTGCGCTGCCGATCGTCAGCCCGCGCGCGACCGGCGCGGACGCCAAGCGCATGGCGATGGCGGCGATTCGCGCGCTGGCGCCGTGACCGCGCGAGGCGCGCGAGCCTGGGTAGTTCGTGGCCATGGCG
>JBKOUQ010000082.1:0-25314 GCA_046723475.1 Candidatus Methylomirabilota bacterium | reverse complement strand
GAGTTCAACAGAGAAACAAGGAGGGTTGGCGACGGCCAACCCTCCTTGTCACTTCGCGTCGGGACGTCCCGACGGCTAGGGGTTCACTAGTCTTTCGCGTGGCACTTGTTGCAGTACACGCGCTGATAGCTCGCGAACTGCGTCACCGGGCGGTCGTAGTACGCAGCCTGAGTTTCCGCCGCCGTGCGGCCGAGATGGAACTGCGCCACCGTCGGTGTCGTGTCCGTCCCGGGGTAGAGGCTGTTGTAGACCATGAACTCGCCCTCGACGTTGAAGCGGAGGGCATGCTGCCAGCCACTGGCGTGTGCCCGGTGGCAGGACAGGCACGACACCTGGTCGGTCGGGCTGGGGCCCGCCAGCACCGAGTTGTCGTTCTTGGCGTGCCCGGCGAGTGCGGCGTAGTCGCCCGTGCCCTCGATGAACGGCGCGAGCGAGGAGAAGCCGTTGATGCCGTCGCCGGCCATGTCACCCGACTTCTGGTACGTCTTGTAATTCGTCGCGATCGTGGAGCCGAGGTTCTGATCGGTCGGGTGGACGTAGTTGCCGCTGCTGTGCATGTTCGGATGGCAGGTCGCGCACCAGGTGCCCCACGAGACGTGACCGGACGTCGTCGCGTTGCCGTAGGCGGTGCGAACCTGGTTGCTGGCTTCGGTCTGATTGTAGGTGTTTGCCGTCTTGGCCGCTGGATTACCCGTGAATCCGGGCGCGACGCCGCTCTTCACGTAGCCGGCGCCTGCAAGGAGCCGGTACACGCCGAGCGCCGTTCCTGCTGCGGGCGGCTCTGCGTATCCCGGTGTCGTGCTCGTCGCGTACGATCCCGACGCGATGATCGGCGCGCCGGTGGTTGCGATCACGCCGCTCGACAGCCTGCGATACTTTCCGTGGTTGTCGTGGCAGCTGTTGCATGCCAGCTGATTCGCGGGATAGGTGCCGCCCGGCGCTACCGTGTTGACCGGGTCGGCCACGTAGCCCTTGTCCGCGGCAATGATGTTGTGGCCGTGAGTCGAGCCGTCTTCGTTGTACGGCGTGCCGCGGATGACGGTCGAATAGTTCTTCTTCAGCCAGCCGAAGTCACCGCCGGGCGTCCGCTGCTTCGGCGGAACACCGACTGCCATGTCGGCGGGCGCGGTGCTGATGTGATAGCTGCTCGGTCCCGTGTCGCCCTGGTGCTCGTGGCAGCCCAAGCACGTCGAGCTCACGTCGCTCCCGATGAGGAGGAAGGACCCGCCTGCCGCCGGGCTGTGCATGCTGTGACAGCCGGTGCACTCGGCGACACCGCCCGAGTGGAAGGCGACAGCGGTCCCGCCCCATGCGAGCGCGAGAAATACCGCTGCGACGAAAATGATTCCCCACTTTGCCGTACTCATCTCATTTCCCCCTTCCGCTCGGTGTGCCGCTCACGTCCTGCGGTTCAACACCTTCGGTTTTCTGGGCCCGTCCCACCCCCTTCGTGGCCACGGCCAGATCCGCCGCGTGGGCGAGCTTGAACACGCTCACGCCGCGCCGTCCGGTCTGCGTGACGTAGACCCTGTCCCCGGTGTCGATGACGAGATCGTCCGGAAACACGAGCTGACCGCGCTTGATGCCGTAGCCCGAGAGCTGACTGACGAAGCTGAGCTGGCGGTCAAAGATCAGCACGCCGCCCTTGAGCTTGTCGACGATGAGAATGTTGTCCCGGCTGTCCCGCGCGATGCCGCCGGCGATGTTGAACCGGCCGGGGCCGCCGCCCGCTCTGCCAAACGCCTGCAACGTCCCGTCGGGGGCCAGCACGAATGCCCGGAACAACACCGCCACCGTCATCAGCACGTTGCCCTTCGCGTCGACGCTGAAGCCGCTGAGCTCGGTCACCCCGCGGTCCTTCTCTTCGAGCTCGAACAACCGGAACAGGTCGTGGCCCTTCACGAACCGTCCTTCGAGATCGACCACCGCGATCTTGAGCCCCAGCGTCGAGGCCAGCAGCAACGTGCCACGGTGGAACGCCATGCGATTGGCGGTGAAATCGGCGAAGTCGCGCGGCAGGGCGGTCAGCGTCGTCTGGCCGCGCGCCCGACCCCGGTAGTCGCAACGGACGATGCCGTTCCTGCCGTCACGGTACGTGAGCAGGAGGATGTCGCCGCGGTCGTCGACCGCGAGGTCCACGATCTGGCCGACGTCCAGGTCGTCGCCGAACCGGTAGACCTCCATGCCGGAGTCGTTGAACACGCGGATCGTGTTCTGATAGAGGACGTAGACCTCGTTGCGCTCGCGGTCGACGGCCACGCGTGAGTGGTTGTACGGAATCGCGCCGGTGAAGCTCGACAAGGTGTAGATGTAGCTGCCGCTCACGGCCTGAGCGTCCGCGGAGACGACGCCGACGAACGCGACCGCCAGCAGCGCAGCCGCGGCGAGTGCGGCGGCGCGCGGCACGATCATTCCGAGTCTCCCGGCGCGCCGCTGTGCCCGCCGCCGACGACGACGCTGAGAAGCCGCAGCCGATCGCGCGCGGGGTTGGCGATCGTGTACGCGCTCGCGTCGTCGATGCGCAGCGCCTGCCCGGGCAGCACTTCCCAGTCGCGGCCAGCGACGCTGAAGACCGCCTCGCCGTCGAGCACGATGTGCCACGACGAGTCGCCCCACAGGGTCGGCTCGTCGAGCGAGGCGCGGCCGCAGACCTCCACCACCATCACCTCCACGTCGCGGTGTCGGTACTGCACGCTGACCTTGGCGTCGTGGTGCTCGATCGATCGCAGCGCCAGGCTTCGCTCGCTCACCGCGCCTCCCGCGTTCACGTGTGCTGCCCCACATCGTGAATGGCAACCGGGGTGCCACACCCGGGTCCGAAAAGCGGGCCGATCGTGAAGCGTTGGCGCTATTTTTCTAGGGCACTCGCCGGGTGCAGAGCGCATGCGATCGCACAAAATGCAATGGCGCGAGGCAAGCGGCCGGATTCGTGAACGAAAGCCTCGACATTGCGAAATGCAGGAGCGTTGCGAATTGCAATGCGAAACGGCGCGTGGATCAGGCGAGCGGGTGCGCGTCGTCGCCGTTGTCGCGACCGAGCTTGCGCCAGAGTGTGACGGGTGAGAGGCCGAGCATCTCGGCCGCGCGCGTGCGGTTGCCGCCGCACGCTTCGAGCACCTCGCGGATGTAGTCCATCTCCATCTCGCGGAGCGGTCGGTAGCTGCGCGCGGCGGCGGGCGGCGCCGCCGGGGGACGCGCGTCGCGTTCCTGGCGGAGATAGGCGGGGAGATGACCAACCCGGATCGGCCGGCCGGCCTCGGCGAAGATCACCGCGCGCTCGACCGCGTTGCGAACCTCACGCACATTGCCGGGCCACTCGTAGCGCGTCATGATGTCGACCGCCTCGGGCGAGAAATCGCCCACGGGCTTCTTCATCTCGTGCGCGAAGAACGCCAGGAAGTGCTGCGCGAGCGCGGCGATGTCCTCCGGCCGCTCGCGCAGCGGCGGCACGACCAGCCGGACGACATTGAGCCGCCAGTAGAGGTCTTCGCGGAAGCGGCCGGCCTTGACCTCCGCTTCCGGGTCGCGGTTCGTGGCGGCGACGATGCGCGCGTTGACGCGCACGGCCTCGTCCGAGCCGATGCGCTTGACCTGCCGCTCTTCGAGCGCGCGCAGGATCTTGGCCTGCATGTCGAGCGGCATCTCGCCGATCTCGTCGAGGAACAGCGTGCCGCCGTCGGCCATCTCGAAGCTTCCGCGGCGGTTGTAGGTGGCGCCGGTGAACGCGCCACGCCGGTGGCCGAACAGCTCGGACTCGAGCAGGTTCGCGGGAATCGCCGCGCAGTTGACGGTCACGAACGGACGCTCGTGGCGCCGACTCCGCTCGTGGACGAAGCGCGCGACGACCTCCTTGCCCGTGCCGGTCTCTCCGGTGATCAGGACGCCGCTGTCCGTCTCGGCCACCGCGCGCGCGATGGCGAACAGCTGCTGCATGGCCTGACTCTCGCCGACGATCACGCGCTGACCGCGGAGGTGCTGGATCTCGCTGCGCAAGTACGAGTTCTCGTCGCGCAGCCGCTTGCCGTCGAGCACGCTGGCGACCACGTGGCGCAGCTGCTCGGGATTGAACGGCTTGGAGAGGTAATCGGCCGCGCCCGCCTTCACCGCGGCGACGGCGGACTCGATGGACGCGTACCCCGTCATCATCACGACGGCAACATCCGGAAACGTCTCGGCGACACGCACGAGCAGGTCCATGCCGTCGGACGAGCCGAGGCGGACATCGAACAGTGCGAGGTCGGGCTGCGAGCGTTCGAGCGCCGACCACGCCGCGCCCGCGTCCGTCGCCGTCTCCACCGCATAGCCGCTGCGCTCGAGCGCCTTCTTGATGGAGTCGCTGATGTTGGGCTCGTCGTCCACGACGAGGACGCGGCCGGGGAGGGCGTTCATGCCGCCTCCGCACGCAGCGGCAGCCACACGCTCACCGTGGTTCCCGAGCGCCCACGCGCGCCGGCTTCGGCGGTCGTTCGCGTGTCGATTTCGATCCGCCCGCCGTGTGTCATGACGATGCCGTGACAGATCGAGAGTCCCAATCCGGTGCCATCACGCTTCGTGGTGAAGAACGGATCGAAGATCTTCCCCCGGTGTTCGGGGGCGATCCCCGGCCCGGTGTCGGAGACGTCCAGTCGCACCCACCCGTTCTCGCGCCGGCCCCGGATGGCGAGGGTGCCGTCCGGGCTCATCGCCTGGGCGGCGTTCGCCACGAGGTTGGTGAAGACCTGAACCATCCGGTCGACGTCCCACACGACGGTGGGAAGGTCGGCATCGAAATCGCGCTCCACGCGCAGATGCCGCTGCTCGATCTCGTGGCGCGCCGACCAAACGGCTTGCTCGACCACCGTCGGCACGTCGGATGCGCTCGGACGGACGTCGCGCCGACGGGCGAACGCGCGCAGGTCGTCCACGATGCGCCGGCAGCGGCCCGCTTCCGCGTCGATCCGGCGCAGGCCGTCGGCGAGCGGCGAGCGCGCACCGACCTCCTCCATCATCAGATTCGCGTTCATGACGATGCTCGTGAGCGGGTTGTTGAGCTCGTGGGCCACCCCCGCTGCGAGCAGTCCGAGAGAGGACAGGCGTTCGGCCTGCGCCAGCGCCTGCGCGTCGCGTGCCCGCGCGGCGCGGATCTCGTCGGTCATGGCATTGAAGGCCGACGCGAGCTCGCCGATCTCTCCGCGCGCGCGGACCTCCACGCGCGCGCTCCAGTCGCCCGCCATGACGCGTCGAATGACAGCGACGAGCGCGTGCAGCGGCGCCGCGATACGGCGTGCCGAGACGAGCGCGACGACGCCGGCCAGCACGAGCACGGCGACGGTGAGCGAGCCCGTCAGACGAGTGGCGCGTCGGCTCACCTCGTGCGATTGCCAGCCGAGCTCTCCGACGCGCGTGAGCAGCGCCGACGACATACGTTCCAGATGCTCATGCCCGAAGGCGGCTGCGCGGCGGACGCTTTCGATGGCGGCCGTCGTCGCGCGATCGTCCGTTGCATCGCCGAACACGAGCAGACCCGCCTGACGGATCTGCGTGATCGCGGGCGTGATCGTGGCGACCATGTCGGTCGTCGACGACGCCGCGCCGTGACAACGCGACGCCGCGCACGTGGCGAGCTTCAGCTCCGCGCCCTGCACGATCCGCTCGAACGCGGCGCGATGCGCTGGATCGGGCCGCCGGAGGTGATCGAGCAGCGGACGCTCGGCCTGGGTCAGCGCCAGGTTGACCTCGCGTGTTCCCTCGAGGGACAAGAGGATTTCGGCGAGCTGGTGGCTGACCGTGCCGAGCGAGCGGAGTGAGTACATCGTGACGCCGCCGAGGACCAGGGTGCCGGGGAGGGCGACGAGCAGGAACGCCACGAGCAGCTGTCGCGCCAGCGTGCTGTTGACGGTTCGTGTCGTGCCCACCGCCGCGACGGAAGAGCAAGCCGTCTGCCACGGCGGGCGCTCGCTAACTCCGTTTCACTCAAGCGAGAATCGCGGACCCCGGGACGCCCCGCGCCCGCTCACGGCGTGGCGAACGCGCCCCAGGCGGGGCTGGCGCGCCCCAGCCGAAGGGCCAGGTGCCGTTCAGGCGATGCCCGGCGCAGGTCTAAGCGCCGGGAAGCAGGCGCTCGACGCTGGTCTTGAACGCGTCGTCGGTGAGCGCGCCGACGTGCTTGGCGCGAATGCGGCCCTGGCGGTCCACGAAGAACGTCTCCGGCACGCCGTACACGCCATAGTCGACCGAGACCTTGCCCGCGGGATCGGGAGCGTTGGGGAACGTGATCTCGAAGCGGCGCATGAATTCGAGCGCCGCCTCGCGCGTGTCCTGGATGTCGACGCCGATGACGACGACGCCCCGATCCTTGTACTCACGCCAGCCGCGCTCGAGCACCGGCGCCTCGTCGTAGCAGGCGGGGTTGCACCACGAGGCCCAGAAGTTCACCACGACGACCTTGCCGCGTAGTGCCTCCAGCCGGACGGCCTGGCCGTCAAAGGCCGTCAGCGCGAAGGCGGCGGCGGGACGATCGACCAGCGGCGACGGGATCGCGCGCGGATCGACGCGAAACCCGTACGCGAGCACCGCCAGCACGGGCACGACCGAGAGTGGAATGAGCCAGCGCCACACCCGGGTCAGGCCGGCCTCCTGCGCTCGGGCACCAGCGACAGCACGGTGCCGAGGGTGAGCACCAGGCCGCCGAGCCAGATCCAGCTCACCATGCGGTTGACCTGCAGCTTGATGGTGGCCTGCGAGCCGTCGCGCGCGAAGTCGCCGAGCACGACGTAGAGATCCTCCATCACGCCGAGTCGGTAGTCCACGTAGGCGATCGGCGACGAGTCTTGCGGATAGAACTTCTTGGCCGGCTCCAGTACGGCGCCCGTGGCGCGTGCGCCATCGATGGTGAAGGTTCCCGTGACCTTGAAGTGGTTGGATTCCTCGCTCGCGCGCAGCCCGTCGAAGCGCAGGCGATACCCGGCGAGCTCCGCATGCTCGCCACGGTGCACGGTCGTCTCGGTTTGCACCGACCACGCATGCGAGCCCGTCACGCCGAGCGTGACGACGAGCACGCCGAGATGCACGACGAAACCGCCGTAGCGGCGGTTGTGCCGCAGGAGCAGGCCGCCGAGCGCGCGGGGAGCGCTCTCGCCGACGCGCATGCGGGCCCGCGTGGCCCGGAGCAGATCGACGACGATCGTGGCGGTCACGAAGACGACGAGCGACAGCGAAATGACCGCCAGCGCCGAGCGCACACCGAGCGTCCAGAACAGCGCGGCGCCGACGATGCCGACGACGATCGGCCCGAGGAAATTGCGCCGCAGATTGTCCGCCGACGCGCGGCGCCAGGCGATGAGCGGGCCCACGCCCATCAGAAAGATCAGGGACAGGAAGAGCGGCACGTTGACCTGATTGAAGAACGGCATGCCGACGCTGAGCTTCACGCCGCGCACCGCCTCGGAGACCAGCGGAAACACGGTACCGAAGAAAACGGTGAACGTGGCGGCCACGAGCATGACGTTGTTGAGGAGGAAGACCGACTCGCGCGATACCACGGAGTCGAGCTCGCCCTGCGCGCCGAGCGCATCCCACCGCCACGCCAGGAGCGCCAGCGCGGTGAGGAGCACGAGCGAGAGGAATGAGAGGAAGAAGATGCCGATCGCGCCCTGCGTGAAGGCGTGCACCGACGCGATGACGCCCGAACGCGTGAGGAAGGTGCCGAACAACGTCAGGGAGAACGTCATGACCACGAGCGCTACGTTCCAGAGCCGCAGCATCCGCCGCCGCTCCTGGATCATCACGGAGTGGACGAACGCGGTGCCGGTGAGCCACGGCATGAACGCGGCGTTCTCGACGGGATCCCACGCCCAGTAGCCGCCCCAGCCGAGCACGTGGTAACTCCACCAGCCGCCGATGAGGAGACCGAGGGACAAGAAGTACCAGGCGGTGATCGTCCAGCGCCGCGTCGTCGTGATCCAGAAGTCGCTCACGCGTCCCGTGATCAGCGCGGCGATGGCGAAGGCAAAAGGCACGGTGAAGCCGGTGAACCCGAGGTAGAGCGCGACCGGGTGGGTGATCATCCCGGAATCCTCGAGCAGCGGGTTGAGGCCGCGGCCGTCGGGCGGGATCGGCGTGAGGCGCTCGAACACCGGCGCCGGGACGGCCATGACGAGGACGAAGAACGCCAGCACCCCGAGCATCACGCTCAGCGCCCACGGATACAGCTCGCGCGCGTTACGGCGGTGGCGGAGGATGACGATCAGCGTGTAGATCGTCAGCATCGATGACCACAGCACGATCGAGCCCTCGAGGGCGCCCCACACCGCGGTGATCCGGTAGTAGAACGGCGTGCCGCGGTTGGTGTTGATCGCCACGTAGCGCACCGAGAAGTCGAAGGTGAGGAACGCGTAGACCAGCAGCAGCAGACAGGCCGTCACGAGCACGAACACCCCGAGCGCGGCGTGCTGCGCGGATTCGACGAGCGCGGGACGCCCGGTGCGGCCGCCGACACCGGCGGCGACGCTGCCGTAGAGGGCGAGCGCAAGGGCGACGAACAGCATGGCGGCGCCGAGCTCGGGAATCATCGCGTGCTCCCGTCCTTGAGCGTGCGCAGCAGCTGCTCGTGGTTGGCTCCGGCGTCGTGCGGCGCCTTGTACTCCTCCGAGTGCTTGGCCATGATGTGGTTCGCCTTGAAGTATCCGTCCGGACTCCAGGAGCCCTCGACGACCGCACCGCGGCCCTCACCGAACAGATCTGGCGGCGTTCCCTTGTGTCGCACGGGGACGGTGGCCCGGCCGTCGGAGAGCGTGAAGGTCAGGTCCAGCGTCTTCGCCTCCCACTTGACCGTGCCGGGCTGCACCATGCCGCCGACGCGGTACGCCTTGCCGGCCACGGGCGCGGCACTGAGCTCCGAGGGCGTGACGAAGTACACGACGGACTGGCTCACGCCCGCATAGATCATGTAGGCGAGCGCCAGGACGATGACACCACCGCCGATGAGGAATTTCGTCTTCTTCATGACTGCCTCGACGTCCTCCGTTCCGGGCGATTGCGAAGCGCATCGAGCTCGCGCTCGCGGCGGACGAGGCGCCACCAGTATGTAATGAGCACGATGGCCGTGACGCCATACGCCGCGGCCACGAAACTCCAGTTGTCCGGCATCACGCCACCGCCTCCGCCTCCGCGCGGAGCAGGCGTGCCCGACGCGCGGTCAGGTACGCATAGAGGATGACGAACGCCACGAGGTTCACGAGCAGCGGCCACAGGATCGCCGTCGATCCGGTGAAGCCGCCGGGCTTCATGAGCGAGGGCGGCTGGTGCAGCGTCCGCCACCAGTAGACCGAGAAGTGCACGAGCGGGATGTCCAGCGCGGCCACGATGCCGAGCACGGCGGCGAAGCGCGCCGCCCGCTCAGGGTCGTCGATGCTGCCGCGCAGCAGCAGATAGCCGACATACATCACGAACAGGATGGCGACGCTCGTCAGCCGCGCGTCCCACGTCCACCACGTGCCCCACGTGGGCTTGCCCCAGATCGACCCCGTCGCGATGCCGAGCCCGATGAACATCACGCCGATCTCGCCGGACGCGTGCGCGACGCGGTCGGCGCGCGGGTCGCGCCGCAGCAGGTAGACGAACGAGGCGACCGCCAGGACGATGAACGCCACGTAGGACGAGATGACGAGCGGCACGTGCACGTACATGATCCGCTGCACGGTGCCCTGCGTGACCTCGCGCGGTGCGACCCCGAAGCTCATCACGAGTCCCGCGACGAGCGCGACGACCGACAGCCAGCCGAGTGTCCGGATCATGACCGCGTCACCCCTCGAGGATCACGTCGAACGTCAACACGCTCACCACGAGATAGATGACGTCGGCGGCCGCGAGCAGCTTCAGCCAGTGCGCGACGGCGCCGAGCGGCTCGCCGAGCAGCAACGCCTCCGTGGCTTTGACGGTCGCCAGCAGGACGGGAACCTGGACGGGCAGAAGCAGCACGGGAAAGAGCACTTCGCGCGCGCGCACGTTGGCCGTCATCGCCGCGAACAGCGTCCCCACCGTGGCCAGCCCGAACGTGCCCAGCGCGACGACGATGAAGAGCCCCGGCAGGGCGCGGCGGATGTCGATGTCGAAGAAGATCACGAAGAGGCCGAGCACCAGCGCCTCCACGACGGTCATCAGCACGAGGTTGCTCGCCAGCTTGCCGAGGTAGATGGCGGACTTGTCGCCGGGGGCCAACAGCAGGCCCTCCCAGCAGTCGTGCTCGCGCTCGACGAGGAACGTGCGCCCGAGCGCCAGCAGCGCGCTCAGGACGAACCCGAGCCACAGCACGCCGGGCAGCACCGCGGCCAGGCGGTCGCGGTCGGCCCCGAGCGTGATCTGGAACACGAAGAGCAAGAGCAGCGAAAAGAACACGAGCGCGTTGAGCGTCTCTTTCGAGCGTCGCTCGACAGCCACGTCCTTCCGTGCGACGGCGAGGGCGCGCCGCGCGTACGTCATTCCGTTTCCTCCGTGTGCGCGGCGTAGAGGCGCTGGACGTCGTCGGCGGTGAGCGTGCCGCGCGGCGTGTCGAGCGCGATGCGGCCGCCGGCCAGGACGGCGAGTCGGTCGGCCACGCCGAGCTCGCGCCCGAACGAGTGTGTCACGAGCAGCATCGCGGCGCCGGCGGCCTTGAGCGCTTCGAGCCGGCCCTCGAGCCATTTCTTGCCGCGCTGGTCCAGCCCAGCGAACGGCTCGTCGAGCAGCAGCACGCGCGGACGCGCGAGCATGGCGCGCGCGAGCGACAATCTTCGCTTCATCCCGGCCGAGAACGTGCGCACCCGCGTGTCGGCCGCGCGCTCGAGACCGACGCCCGCGAGCGCCGCCATCACGTCGTCGGCTCGCGTGTCGAAGCCGCCGAGCGTGGCCCAGAACTTGAGATTTTCGCGCGCCGTGAGGTCGTCGTACACCCACGCCCCGTGCGCGACCACCCCGATGACGCGGCGAACCGCCTCCGCTTCGCGGGAGACGTCGTGGCCCGCGACGCGCGCGGTACCGCGCGTGGGCCGCGTGAGGGTCGCCAAAATCTTCAGCAGGGTGGTCTTGCCGGCGCCGTTGGCGCCGAGCAACGCGACGATCTCGCCGTCGTGCACGTCGAGGTCGACACCGTCGAGCACGCGCACGAGACCGAACACCTTGCGCACGCCCCTGGTGCAGATGACGGAGTCGCTGGTCATCACTTCAACCGCGGCATTTTCGCGTGACGGGCGGCGCCGGTCAAGGAAACCGGCGGCCCTCGATGCCGATCAACGCATGTTGCCGGTGTGGCCGAGAGAGTAGCGTCCGGGCTGCGGCCACACGGTGAGACCGTGCGGCTCGTTGCCTGCGGGAATCGTCTTCACGACTTCGCCCGTGCCGGTGTCGATCACGTAGACGACGCGATCGTAGCGTCCGGACAGCCAGAGATGTTTGCCGTCGACGCTGACGTTGCCCATGTCGGGGCTCCCCGGGCCGGGCAGCTTCCACGTCGCGACGACCTTGCGCGTGGCGAAGTCCAGCACCGAGACGCTGCCCTCGCCGACGCCCGGTTTGCCGCCGATCTTGGAGAAGCCGCGGTTCGTCACGTAGAGCTTCGTGGCGTCGCGGCTCGGATAGAGCCCGTGCGTGCCGACGCCGGTCTTCACGAACCCGATCAGCTTGAAGGCGTCGCCGTCGATCAGGTGCACGCCTCCCGCGCGGAGGTCGGCGACGTAGAAGACCGCGCCGTCGGGGCTCACGCGCACGTCCTGCGGGATACCGCGGTCGGGGAGCGTGAGATAGCCGAGCACGGTGCGCGCGCGCCAGTCGATCTTGACCATCCGGCTCGCGTACTCGCACGTCATGATCAAGTACTTGCCGTCGATCGAGAAATCACCGTGGTTGATGCCGCCACACTTCGGCGCCGACACCGACCCCTGCAGCGTGAAGGTTTTCGGATCGCGGAGGTCGAGCCGCTTGAACGCCTCGGCGACCACGATCGCGGACTTGCCGTCGGGCGTGAAGTACATGTTGTACGGGTCTTCGACGGCGATTTCTTTGCCGGGCTTGCCGGTCATCGGATCGATCGGCGTGAGCGTGCCGTCGGTGCGGCCCTCGGCGTTGTTCGTCACCCACAGCGTCTTCAGGTCCCACGACGGCACGATGTGCTGCGGGTTCTTGCCGACCTTGTAGCGGTCGATGATCGTCATCGTCACAGGATCGATGACGTGCACCTCGTGCGACTTCACGTTCGGCACGTACACGCGCGCCGGCACGCCTGCGAGCGCCGGGCTCAGCTTGTCCGGCGTCGTCTCGCTGTAGAGGTTGCTGGCGTCGGGCACTGGCGGCATGCCGGGAATGGTTTCGACACGCGACGTCGCGCCGGAGCCGCCCGCGGATACCAGGACCGCCAGACCGAACGTCGTGATCGTCACAAATCGTCGAAGGGTCGCTTGCATGCGTCCTCTCTACCGAGGGGTGGTCGATTCCTTGATGGCCGCGACCGTGCGGCCCACGATGAGCTCGACACCGAGCCGCCCGAGCTCGGCGCTCGCGCGACTCGGATCGCCGTCGACGCCGGTGCCCACGCCGGGCAGCCGTTGATCGACGCGCATCGGCGTGCGGACCAGGCGTGGCTCCAACGCCAACGTCAGCGATGTGTCGGCCAGCGCCGCGTGCTCGCCAAGCTCGTCCGCGCGATAGCCGCGCGCCTGCAGCAGCGCTCGAAATTCTCGCGTCGCGGCGCGGTAATACTGCTCGATGGCGTGCGCGCGGGCGGGCCCGGGCTGCCACGCTCTATTCAGCCTTGCGGCGACGGTTTTCTGGAGCGCCTGCGTGGAGCCGTGGTCGCCGAGGAACACGATGTCGCGGAAGCCGTGCAGCTTGAAGCTCTGCGCCGCCGACTCGAGGACGGCGCGGAACGCGTCATCGGGGACGGTGATCGTCCCCGGAAAGCGCATGTGGCCGGTGGGCGGCTGCAGGCCGCCTTCCGGGACGTACGAGATCACCGGCGCGACGAGCGCGTTGCCGAGCACGCGCGCAATGCGCTCGGCGAGCGCCTTCACGCGCGCGTTGTGCTTGCCGACCGCCATGTGCGGCCCGTTCTGCTCGGTGCCGCCGATCGGGACGAGGATCGTCGTCGTGCCGGCGTGGATCGCCGCGCGCAGCTCGGGCCAGGTGAGCTCCTCGAGCTCTACGGTCGTCTCCGGTGTCTGCGTCCGGGCCGGCACCGTTCCGGCGAGCACGCAGACGACGACCGCGCTCGCCAGCAGGAAGGCTTTCACGGGGCGGCGGACGCCGCCCGATCCGGCATCAGCCGAGCCGCATCGCGCGGAGTCGGGCGATCCGCTCCTCGGTCGGTGGATGCGTCGAGAACAACCGCATGATGCTCTGCGCGCTCAGCGGATTCACGATGAACAGGTGCGCGGTCGCGGGGTTCGCGGGCAGCGGCTCCACACGCGAGGCCACCTCGATCTTCTCCAGCGCCTTCGCGAGCCCATACGAGCGACCCGCGAGGCGTGCGCCGCTGGCGTCGGCCTGGAACTCGCGCGAGCGCGACACCGCCATCTGCACGAGCAGCGCGGCGATCGGCGCGAGGACGGCAAACAGCAACATCACGAACGGATTACCGCCTTCCTCGTCGTCGCGCGAGCGTCCGCCGAAGAATGCGGCCCATTGCGCCATGTGCGCCAGATACGTGATCGCGCCGGCCAGCGTGGCGGCGATCGTCGAGATCAGCACGTCACGATTGGTGACGTGCGACAGCTCGTGCGCCAGCACCCCCTCGAGCTCGTCCTCGTCGAGAATCCGCATGATCCCTTCGGTGACCGCGACGGCGGCGTGGTGCGGATTGCGTCCGGTGGCAAACGCGTTGGGCGTATCCGTCGGGATGATGTAGATCCGCGGCAGGGGAATCTGTGCTTTCGTCGCCAGCCGTCGCACGATCGCGTAGAGCCCCGGCGCCTGGCTCTCTTCGACCGGCTGGGCCTGGTACATCGCGAGCACGATCTTGTCCGAGAACCAGTACGAGAAGACGTTCATCACGGCGGCCATGACGAAGCCGATGATCATGCCCTGCTCGCCGGCGATGGCGCGGCCACCCAGAACGAAAAGCGCGGTGAGAACTCCGAGGAGAATTCCAGTCTTGAGGACGTTCGACATCGCCACGAAGCGTAGCAAACGGCCCCGGTACGGTCAAACTACCGCCCAAATGCCTTGACTGCCGCGGAACCCGTCGATATACTGGGCCGGTTTAGCGAGAAAAATCCTTCAACGACTGAGACTTACACGAGATTACCGTAATGATCATCAGGGTGTCCGAGCTGGAAGAACAGGGCTTGGCGGTCTCGGACCCGCAGGCGCTGGCGCCAGCGTTTTCCGACCCGTCGTGGCGGCTCGAGAGCGTAGACCTGCACGTCGTTCCCGATGGCAATGACGTCGTCGTCGATGGCCGGCTCACGGCCACGGCGCCGCAGACGTGTGGCCGCTGCCTCGAGAGCTTTCCCGCTCACCTCACTGTCCGCGTCGACGTGCGTTTGATGCCGCGCCCGGCCACCGGGGACAACGTGGAGCTGGGAGCCGACGACCTGGACGTCGACTTCTACACCGACGACCAGCTCGATCTGAGTCGCCTGGTGGACACGGAGACGACGCTGGCGCTGCCGATGAAGCCGCTCTGCCGAGAGGACTGTCGCGGGCTGTGTCCCGTCTGCGGCAGCAATCGCAATGTCGCCGCATGCGGGTGCGCCGAGCGCGCGCCCGACCCGCGCCTGGCAGCGCTGCGCGATCTGGCCACGCGCCTGCGCCACTGACCCCGAGCGCCAAGAGGAGACACCGATGCCGCTGCCGAAGCGACGCCACTCCGTAACCCGCGGCCGCAAGCGCCGCACCCACTACAAGCTGGCGCCGCCGACGCAATCGGTGTGTCCGCAGTGCCGCGAGGCGAAGCTGCCGCACCGCGTGTGTCCGCACTGCGGGTACTACAAGGGTCGCGAGATCATCGCGACCGAAGGCTCGTAACTGAAGATCGCAGTCGACGCGATGGGGGGCGACCACGGGCCCGCCGTCGTGGTCGATGGAGCGGCGGCCGCGGTGCGCGAGTTCGGCGCCTCGGTCATCCTCGTCGGAGACCGCGACGCGATCGAGCGCGAGATCGCACGCCTGCATCTGGGCGGGCTCGGGCTCGAAATCCGACACGCCTCCCAGGTGGTTGGCATGGCGGAGTCGCCGTCGCAGGCCCTCCGGCGCAAGCGCGACTCGTCCCTGCGGGTGGCGGCCGAGCTCGTGCGTGACGGCCACGCATCGGCGTTCATCTCCGCCGGCAACACCGGCGCGGCGATGGCCATCGCCATGTTCGTCATCGGCGTGCTACGCGGCATCGATCGGCCGGCCATCGCGACCGTCCTGCCGAACCTCAAACGCGCCACGCTGCTCCTCGACGTCGGCGCGAATGTCGCGCCGAAGCCCTGGCATCTGTTCCAGTACGCGCTCATGGGCCACGTCTACTCGCGCGACATCCTCGGCGTCGACAAGCCGCGCGTGGGGCTGCTGTCGGTGGGCGAGGAAGAGGGCAAGGGCAACGACCTCACGCGCGAGGCGTACGAGCAGCTGAAGGAGTCGGCGCTCAACTTCGTCGGCAACGTCGAAGGCCGCGACATCTACAACGGCACGTGTGACGTCGTCGTCACGGACGGCTTCACGGGCAACGTCGCGCTGAAGATCTCCGAGAGCCTCGCCGAGATGCTGGGCGCGATGATCAAGGAGGAGCTCACGCGCGACCTGCGCAGCAAGGTAGGTGCGGCGCTCTCCACCCCGGCCATCACGCGGTTCCGCAAGCGGGTCGACTACACGGAGTTCGGCGGCGCGCCGCTGCTCGGCATCGACGGGGAGGCGATCATCTGCCACGGACGGTCGCCGGCCAAGGCCATCAAGAACGCGGTCCGCGTGGCCAGTGAGTGGGCGAAGAAAGGCCTCAACGAGCACATCCGCGCCGCGCTGGAGGCCGAAATCGCGCGCGGCGGCCGAGAGGGAGGCCGCGAATGACGCGGGCCAAGATCGTCGGCGTCGGGTCGTACGCTCCCAAGCGCATCCTGACGAATGCCGAGCTCGAGAAGATGGTCGAGACCAACGACGAGTGGATCGTCCAGCGCAGCGGTATTCGTGAGCGGCACATCGCGGACGAGACCGAGGCGACGTCCGACCTCGCGCTGAAGGCGGCCCAGCAGGCGATCGAGCGCGCGAACCTCGTGCCCGAAGACATCGACTTCATCGCCGTCGGTACGACGACACCCGACATGATCTTTCCGAGCGTCGGCAACATCCTGCAGCATCGGCTCGGCTGCAAACGCGTCGGCTCGATCGACATGCTGGCCGCCTGCGCGGGATCGATCTACAGCCTGTCGATCGGCGCGCAGTTCATCCAGACGGGCAAGTATCGCCGCGTGCTGTGCGTGGGCGCCGAGACGCTGTCGAAGATCACCGACTTCACCGACCGTGGCACGTGCGTGCTTCTGGCCGACGCGGCGGGCGCCGCGGTGCTCGAACCCTCCACCGACGAGAGCGGCCTCATCGACTTCGACCTCTATTCGGACGGCCAGTACTGGGACCTCCTCTACATGCCGGCGGGCGGCTCGCGGCACCCGGCCTCTCACGAAACGGTCGACAAGCGGATGCACTACGCGAAGATGAAGGGCGCGGAAGTCTTCAAGGTCGCCGTGCGGATGTTCGCCGACTGCACCGAGCGCATCCTCACGCGCAACGGCTTCAGCGCTGCCGACGTGAGTCTCTTCATTCCGCATCAGGCGAATCTGCGGATCATCGAGGCCGCCGCCAAGCGCGTGAGCCTGCCGATGGAGCGCGTGTTCGTGAACGTCGACCGCTACGGCAACACGGGCGCCGCCTCGGTGTACGTCGCGCTCGAGGAGGCGCTCGCGAACGGACGCATCAAGAAGGGCGATCTGGTCTTGATTGCGGCCTTCGGTGGTGGCTTCGCCTGGGGTACTGCGCTGGTGCGATGGTAACGGCGTTCCTGTTCCCCGGCCAGGGCTCGCAGACGGTCGGCATGGGCAAGGCGTTCTACGATGCCTCGCCCCGCGCCCGCGCCGTATTCGAGGAGGCCAACGACGCGCTCGGATTCGATCTGCGCCGCGTCATCTTCGAGGGCCCCGAGAGCGAGCTCGCGCTCACCGCGAACACGCAACCGGCGGTTCTGACGGCAAGCGTCGCCGCCGCCGCGGCGTGCGCGGAGCGGGGGCTCGAGCCCGCACTGGCGGCGGGACACAGTCTCGGCGAGTATTCGGCGCTTGTCGTCGCGGGCGCACTGCGTCTGAGTGACGCCGTGGTCGCGGTGCGCAAGCGCGGCGAGTTCATGCAGGAGGCAGTGCCGGTGGGCACCGGCGCCATGGCCGCGATCATGGGGCTGGCGCTCGACGTCGTCGAGGCTGTCGTGCGTGACGCCGCGCAAGGGCAGGTCGTCGAGGTCGCCAACGTCAATTCGGTGCAGCAGATCGTCATCGCCGGCGACAAGGCCGCGGTGGAGCGCGCGGTGGCCCAGGCCGCCGAGCGCGGCGGCCGCAAGAGCGTCATGCTTCCCGTGAGCGCCCCGTTCCACTGCTCGCTGATGAAGCCGGCTGCCGAGCGCCTGGCCGGCGTGCTGGCCGGTGTGACGGTGAGCGATCCGCGGATCCCTATCGTGCGGAACGCCGACGCGAGCGTGACCCGTCGCGCGAGCGACGTCGTGCCGCTGTTGCTGCGTCAGGTGGCGAGCCCGGTGCGCTGGACGGAGTGCGTGCAGCGCCTGGCCGCCGAGGGTGCCACGACGTTCGTCGAGGTCGGCCCGGGCCGCGTGTTGACGGCGCTGACCCGACGCATCGTCGAGACCGCGCGCTCCGCGGCGGTCGAGGACCCGGCCAGCCTCGACAAAGCGCTGGCGGCACTCGCGTGACTCGGCTCGCCGGTAAGGTCGCAGTCGTCACCGGCGGCACGCGCGGCATCGGTCTCGGCATCGCGGCGTGGATGCTCGAGCATGGGGCAAGCGTCGTGGTCTCCGGTCGCGATGCCGATCGGCTGAATTTCGGGCTCAAGGAGCTCGGGCGCGACGGCGCGCCGGTGGCCGGCCTCGTGGCCGATGCCGGCCGGCGTGAGGATGCGGATCGTGTCGTGGAGACGGCGCGCGAGCGATTCGGCCGACTCGACATTCTCGTCAACAACGCCGGCATCACGCGCGACGGCCTCGTCATCCGAATGAAGGACGACGACTGGGACCGCGTGCTCGAGACCAACCTCAAGGGCGCCTTCCTGATGACGCGTGCCGCGAGTAAGGCGATGGTGCGGGCGAAGACCGGCGGCCGCATCATCAACATTGCCTCGACGGCGGGGGCGATGGGCAATGCGGGGCAGGCGAACTACTCCGCGGCGAAGGCCGGGCTGATCGGACTCACCAAAGCGACGGCGCGCGAGCTCGCCCACTGGGGAATTCTCGTCAATGCGGTCGCGCCCGGCCTGATCGAGACCGACATGGCGGCCGCGCTGCCGTCCGAGGCGCGCGACGCATTGCTTGCGCAGGTGCCGCTCAAGCGCATCGGAACGGTGCGTGAGGTGGCGGAAATGGTAGGATTCCTGGCCGGAGACGGCGCGGCGTACGTGACAGGTCAGGTCTTCCACGTCAACGGCGGGCTGTACATGTGAGCGGTGTCAATTCCCCATCCGGAGGGGGTTCATGGCGAAGTCAGTCGAGGACAAGGTGAAGGAGATCATCATCGAGCAGCTCGGGGTGGAGGAGGATGATGTCACCCCTACCGCCAAGTTCATCGAGGACTTGGGCGCCGACTCGCTCGATACCGTGGAGCTCGTCATGGCCCTGGAGGAGCACTTCGACATCCAGATTCCCGACGAGGACGCGGAGAAGATCGTGACGGTCGGCGACGCGATCCAGTACATCAAGGACAACTCGTAACGGCCGTGGATCGCCGACGCGTCGTCGTCACGGGCCTGGGCGCGCTCACGCCCCTGGGCAACGATGTTTCCCAGTTCTGGTCCGCGCTCACGCAGGGCAAGTCGGGCATCGGCCCCATCACCAAATTCGATGCGAGCGAAAAGCACGACAACGGCGAGTACAAGTTCGTCACCCGCATCGCGGGCGAGGTGCGCAATTTCGACGAGCTGAAGTACATCGACAAGAAGGACGCGCGGCGGCTCGATCTCTACTTGAAATACGCGGTGGCGTGCTCGGTCATGGCCGTCGAGGACTCCGGCTTCGACCCGGCCCGGGTGGAGAGCACGCGGTTCGGCGTGCTCATTGGCTCCGGGATCGGCGGCATCTCGTCCCTCCTCGAGGCGCACACGACGCTGAAGGAAAAGGGCCCCGATCGCGTGTCGCCGTTCTTCATTCCGATGCTGATCATCAACATGGCGTCGGGGCTGGTGTCGATGCGCTTCGGTGCCAAGGGGCCCAACTCGGCGGTGGTCACCGCGTGCGCCACCGGCAATCACGCGATCGGCGACGCATTCCGGCTTATCCAGCGCGGTGACGCCGACGTCATGATCGCGGGTGGGGCGGAAGCGATCGTCGTGCCGCTGACGATCGCGGGCTTCTGCTCGATGAAGGCCATGTCGACGCGCAACGACGAGCCCGAAAAGGCCTCACGACCGTTCGACGCGGGGCGCGACGGCTTCGTGTGCGGCGAGGGCGGCGGCATTCTCGTCCTGGAGTCGCTCGAGCACGCGCGACAGCGCGACGCGCGCATCTACGGCGAGATCGTCGGCTACGGCATGACGGGCGACGCGCATCACATGACCGCACCGGACCCGGACGGTGATGGCGCCGCGCGCGCCATGGCGGGCGCGCTGGCGGATGCCGGGCTCTCACCGTCGGACGTCGGCTACATCAACGCGCACGGCACGTCGACGCCGTACAACGACAAGTTCGAGACGCTGGCGATCAAGCGGGTCTTCGGTGAGCATGCGCGCCGGCTGGCCGTGTCGTCCACGAAGTCGATGACGGGCCACCTCCTCGGTGCGGCAGGCGGCATCGAGGCCATCGCCACCGTGCTCGCGCTGCATCACGGCGTGCTGCCGCCGACGATCAACTACGAGACGCCCGATCCCGACTGCGATCTCGACTACGTGCCGAATCAGGCGCGCAAGCAGGACGTCGAGACGGCGCTGTCGAACGCGTTCGGCTTCGGCGGCACGAACGCGACGCTGGCGCTTCGCAAGTACGACGGCTGAAGCGCCAGGGGACCGTCGCGGCGAAGCCGTGACGGCGCTCGAGACAGCGCTTGGTCACCGATTCACCGATCCGGTGGTCCTCGAGCGCGCGCTGACGCACGCCTCGTACGTCAACGAGCATCCGCCGCTGATCGCGCAGGACGGGCTCGCGTTCGTGGGCGACGCCGTGCTGGGGCTGGTGGTGGCCGAGCGCCTGCTCGCGCGCGACGCCGCGGCGTCCGTCGGTGTGCTGACGCCCGCGCGCGCGGCGCTCGTTTCCGGAGCGAATCTCGCGCGCTGGGCGGCGATGCTGCAGCTCGGAGCGCTCCTGCGGCTCGGCCGCGGCGAGGAGCAGACCGGTGGCCGCGGCCGCGAGTCGATTCTCGCCACGACGCTGGAGGCCGTGCTCGGCGCGCTGTATCTCGACGCCGGCCTCGACGCCGTCCGCCGCGTCGTCGACCGCCTCGCCGGCTCGCCGTAGCGCGCGCGTCGCGTGGCCGCGCGGCACGTGTTGCCGTCCTCGACCACGCAAATCGACAGTGCGCTGCGCCTGTCATGGGACCACGATGCTCAGCCGGGTCCGACGCAATACCCAGAAGCCACGGGTCTCGGACGGCAACACCTGCCTCACGGCCCGCGCGACGCGCGCGCTACGGCGCCGAACTGCGAGGCGGTC
This sequence comes from Candidatus Methylomirabilota bacterium, assembly GCA_046723475.1. Classification (GTDB taxonomy): domain Bacteria; phylum Methylomirabilota; class Methylomirabilia; order Rokubacteriales; family CSP1-6; genus AR12. Next base: position 4,478 of record JBKOUQ010000082.1, on the reverse strand, counting down.
GGCGGCGCGGCAGCCGGCGCGACAATGCGCGCGTGATACGCTGAGCGCTATGGCCGAGCGTCCGCTGGCCGCCGATCCGTTCACGACAACCAACGGCCACGTGCTCCCGCGTCCAGCGGCGGTGCCGCCGCGGCGGCGCGCGCGCGGTCCCATCCTGAACGTCGTGCTGTTCGTGCTCACGTGCTTCACCACGCTGCTGGCGGGCACGGGATTCGTCGGCTCGCCGACGTTCGACGCCTATCGGACGTCACGCGAGCCATTCATGTGGATCCTCAGCGGCGTGCCGTTCGCCGCCACGCTGCTCGGCATTTTGGTCGTCCACGAGTTCGGCCACTACTTCACGGCTCGCGCACGGGGCGCGGCGGTGAGCCTGCCGTACTTCATCCCGGCGCCCCCGATTCTTTTCATCGCGGGTACGCTCGGCGCCATCATCCGCATGCGTTCGGCGGCGCGCGATCGGAACGGGCTGTTCGACATCGCGGCGGCGGGGCCGCTCGCGGGTCTCGCCGTCGCGGTGCCGGCCGCGCTGCTCGGTCTCGCGTGGTCGAGCGTGGTCCCCGCGGCCGGCGGCGAGCACATCGTGTTCGGCGAATCGGTGCTCACACGCATTCTCGTGTGGCTGCGCTTCGGCACGCTGCCCGACGGCATGGTCGTGGCCACGCATCCCGTGGCCGACGCCGCATGGTTTGGCTTCTTCGTCACCGCGTTGAACCTGCTGCCGGCGGGACAGCTCGACGGCGGTCGCATCGCGTACGCGCTGTTGCCGCGTCATCACCGAACGCTCGGGCGCCTGACCGTCGTCGCGCTCGGAGCGATGGGCGTTGTCGTCGGCGCGGTGCTCTATCTCTTGCGTCCGGACTGGGCGTCGCTCATGCCGGGCGTCAACTGGTTCGTGCTCGCCGCGCTCATCCGCTTCGTGCTGGGCTATGGGCACGGACCATTGCTCGACCCGCTCGAGCCGCTCACGCCCGGCCGCCGCATCGTCGGCATCGCCTGCCTCGTGCTGCTCGCCCTCATGCTGCCGCCGGCGCTGATCCACATCAGCTGACCGCCTTCGCCATCCGCTGAGCATCATCGCCCGCTGCGCGCGCGCTCCGGGTGACACGCCCTCCGGCCATGCGCTACTATCCGCGACATGCCCGGCCGGCTCGACGCGCGCGGCCTCGAGACGCTCGTGCGCAAAGGCGAGATCGATACCGTCCTGACCGTCGTGCCCGACCATTACGGCCGGCTCATGGGCAAGCGCATGGTCGGACGGCACTTCGTCGATCACGTGCTCGCCGACGGCGTCCACGCCTGCGTGTACCTGCTCACCGTCGACATGGAGATGGAGCCGCAGCCCGGCTTCAGGCTCACGTCGTGGGAGCGCGGGTACGGCGACATGAAGATGGTGCCCGATCTCACCACGCTGCGGCTGATTCCGTGGCTGCCGAAGACGGCGCTCGTGTTCTGTGACGTGTACGACGACGACGGCGAAGCGATCGAGGAGGCGCCGCGCTGGGTGCTCAAGCGCCAGGTCGCGCGCGCCGCCGCGCAGGGCTATGTCGTCAAGACCGCGGCCGAGCTCGAGCTCTACTGCTTCCGCGAGACGTACGAGCAGGCGAGAGCGAAGCGTTATCAGAACTTAACGCCGGTCTCGGACTACCTCGAGGACTATCACATCTTGCAGACCACCAAAGAAGAGCCGCTCGTGCGCGCCATCCGCAACGGGATGGAAGCGGCGGACGTGCCGGTGGAAACGTCGAAGGGCGAGTGGGGCCGGGGGCAAGAGGAGATCAATCTCGTCTACGCCGAAGCGCTCGAGATGGCCGATCGCACGACGCTCTACAAGCACGGCGCCAAGGAGTTTGCGCATCTGCAGGGATGCTCGCTCACGTTCATGGCCAAGTACGATGCGGGCGCGGCCGGCTCGTCCTTCCACCTGCACAGCTCGCTCTGGGATCGCGGTGGGCGTCGCGCGCTGTTCGCGCCGCCCGGCCGCGGGCATGCGAAGGGACGCGCCCGCGCTGGCCGTCGTCCCGGCGCGAACGGGGCCGCGACGTGGACGCCGCTGTTCGGCCAATGGCTCGCGGGGCAGATGGCGATGGCGCGTGAGCTCGCGTACTTCTACGCCCCGGGCATCAACTCCTACAAGCGCTACCAGTCGTCCTCCTTCGCGCCGACCCGCATCGCGGTCGGCTGGGACAACCGCACGTGCGGTTTTCGGCTCTGCGGCGAGGGCGCCTCGTTTCGCGTCGAGAACCGCATTCCGGGCGCGGACGCCAATCCGTACCTTGCGTTCGCCGCGACGATCGCGGCGGGCCTGCACGGCATCGCGAACAAGCTCAAAGCGCCCAAGCCCTACGAGGGCAACGCCTACCAGGACGCCACGCTGCCGCAGGTGCCCAAAACGCTCCGCGAGGCGATCGCCGAGCTCGAGAAGAGCCGCGTGGCGCGCGCGGCGTTCGGCGATCGCGTGGTCGAGCACTACCTGCACGCGGCGCAGCTGGAGCAGCAGGCATTCGACCAAGCCGTGACCGACTGGGAGCTGATCCGTAACTTCGAAAGGATTTAGCGACGGCGATGACCGATCGACTGAAGAACAAGGTGGCGCTGATCACGGGTGCCGGCGCCGGCATGGGGCGCGAGGCCGCCGTGCTCTTCGCCGAGGAAGGGGCGCGGATCGTCGTCGCCGACATCGACGGCGCGGCCGCGGCCGAGACGGTGAAGAAGGTCGAGGCGTCGGGCGGACAGGCGATTGGCGTCGCCGGCGACGTCGCGCTGGAGGCCGATGTCCAGCGCATGGTGGCCGCGGGCGTCGAGCGCTTCGGCGCGCTGCACGTGCTGTACAACAACGCGGGCGTGCTGTGGAAAGACCGCGATCGCTCGGTGCTCGAGACGAATGAGGCCGCGTGGGATCGCGTGATGGCGATCAACCTCAAATCCGTGTTCTGGGTCACCAAGCACGGCATTCCGCCGCTGAAGGCCGCGGGCGGCGGCTCGATCATCATGATGGGCTCGGTGTCGGCGCTGGCCGGCTTCACGCGCGCGCAGGACGCGTACACCGCGGCGAAAGGCGCCCTGATCTCGCTCACCAAGTCGCTCGCGATCCAGTTCGCGAAGGACCGGATCCGCTGCAACGTCATCCACCCCGGCATCGTCGACACGCCGCTTCAGGCGCCGTACCTCACCGATGCCATCCGCAAAGAGTTCGAGACGGGTATTCCGCTCGGCCGCATCGCGCACCCGCGTGAGATCGCCTACGTCGCGCTGTTTCTCGCCAGCGACGAGTCGTCGTTCATGACCGGCGCCGAGCTGGTCGTCGATGGCGGCTTCACGGCCGGCTGAGTCGGTGACTTTGCGCGTGCCCGCCGCAGCCGCGCCGATGCCCGCCGTGCGGCTCCGCGGCGGAAGTGCTGTCACGGGCGCGGCGCTCGTCGTGCTGGCCGCGCTCGTGGCATGGCCACTGGCCGCGGTCGTTTCGCACGGCGTGCCGGCGCTCGCGCGCGTCGCCTTGAGCCCGCTCGGCGCGCTGGGCGCAACGCTCTCGATCGCCGCGACCTCCACGGTCGTCACGCTCGTGCTCGGTTTCGCCATCGCCTATGCTGCGACGCGGACGACACTGCGAGGCGCCGCGCGCGTGAGCCACCTGCTGCCGCTGGCCTTGATGCTTCCACCGTTTCTGCCTGCCCTGGCGCTGCGCGCGGTCGGCGCAGGCCGCGGCATTCCAATGCTCGTCGTCGCGCAGGCGCTGTCCTTCGTTCCCGTGGCAGCGGTGATTCTCGGCTCCGCCCTGGCCGCCGCCAACGCGGACGAAGAATCGGTCGCGGAGAGCCTCGGCGCGAGTGCGACGACGATCTTTCTCCGCATCACGTTGCCGCCGCTTCGGGTGGCGCTCACGACGGCCGCCGCGGTGGTCTTCGTGCTGTGCGCGGCGGATCTGGCGAACCCGCTGCTGATCGCGGGCGTGCCGCTCCTCGCGGTGCAAACGTATCGATTGGCCGCTGAGGCGCGCGATGTCGGCGCGGCCGCGGCCACCGCGCTGTGGCTGCTCCTGCCATGTGCCGTCGCGACGACGCTCGCCCCATGGCGCGAGGGCGCGGTGCTCGCGATGCCCGTGACGTCGGGACGTCCGCGGCGTGCGGCGCCGCGGGGCCTGACCGTGGCGCTGGCGTGTATCGTCGCCGGCGTCGCGCTGGCGCTCGCCGCGAACTGGGCCGTGGTGCTGACGCGCGCGCTGGGCGCCTTCGGCCACGTCGACTGGAGGCCGCTTGGCACGAGCCTCACCCTCGCGGCTGCCGCGAGCGTGGTCGGCACCACGATCAGCCTGGCCGTCGGTGCCCGCGCCGGTCGTGGCGTCGCCGGCGCCGCGGCCGCGCTGCTCGCGCGCGCGCCGTTGGCCGTGCCGAGCGTGGCACTCGGCATCGGCGTCCTGCTGACCTGGGATCGATGGCCGTACGCGAACACCACGCTCTGGCCCGTCATAGCCGCCGTGGTGG
>JBKOUQ010000209.1:0-7203 GCA_046723475.1 Candidatus Methylomirabilota bacterium | reverse complement strand
GCCCAGAATCGTGTGAAGCGCTCGTTCACGGAAGGATCAGGAATAATGGTGCCGAAGGGGGGACTCGAACCCCCACGGGTTGCCCCACACGCCCCTCAAACGTGCGCGTCTGCCAGTTCCGCCACTTCGGCCCGAAGACAGGGGCGCAGTATACCGTCAACGTCGGCGACCACCAAACCGTCCGACGCTCTGGCGCAGCCGAGGATCGAGCGCGTCGCGAATCCCCTCGCCGAGCAAGTTGTAGGAGAGCACGGTGACCAGGATGGCGAGCCCCGGATACACAGAAAGCCACCACGCGAGCTCGATCACTTCCTTGCCGTCATTGAGGATGTTCCCCCATGTCGCGTACGGCGGCCGCACGCCGAGCCCGAGGAACGACAGGCCGGACTCCGTGAGAATTGCGGCGGGGATACCGAGCGTCATCGCGACCAGCACCGGCGCCATCGCGTTGGGCAGGATGTGCCGCCAGATGATCCGCAGCGCGCTGGCGCCGATCGACTGCGACCAGACGACGAACTCGCGCTCCTTCAGCGCGAGGAACTCGGCGCGCACGAGCCGCGCCACGCCCATCCAGCCGGTGAGCCCGATCACCGCCATGATCGTCCAGATCGACGGCTTGAGGAACGCCAGGACGGCGAGGAGCAGGAAGAATCGCGGGAACACGAGCATCAGATCGACCAGGCGCATCACCGCCCCGTCGATGGCGCCGCCGTGGTAGCCGGCCGCGGCACCCAGCATGATGCCGATGGCGGTCGCGATACCGACGGAGACGAAGCCGACGGCAAGCGACACGCGCGCGCCGTAGAGCATGCGCGCGAGCACGTCACGGCCGACCTGATCCGTGCCGAGCCAGTGCCGGCCCGACGGCGGATCCAGGATGTGCTTGATATCCGGTTTGTTCGGATCGTGCCGCGCCAGAAGCGGCGCGGCCACGGCCAACACCGCGAGCACGACGACGATGCCGCCGCCCACGAGGGCAAGCCGGTTCTTGGACAGCGCGCGCCAGAACGCCCTCACCGACGTCCGCGCCGGGCCACGCGGATGCGCGGGTCGATCACGCTGTACGAGAGATCGGCGATCAGGTTCGCCACGAGCGTGAGGCTCGCCACGATCACGAGGTTGCCCATGATCACGGGGTAGTCGCGCTCGTAGACGGCCTGGACCATGAGCTGGCCCATCCCCGGAATCGCGAAGACGGTCTCGATGATCACGCTGCCACCGATGAGGCCGGGCAGCGACAGCCCGAGCACGGTGACGATCGGCATCAGCGCGTTGCGCAGGGCATGCTTGCCGATCACTACGGATTCCGGCAGCCCCTTGGCGCGAGCGGACTGCACGTAGTCCTGGCGGATCACTTCGAGCATCGACTGACGCATGTAGCGCGAGAACCCGGCGAGCCCGCCGAACGTCGCCACCCCGATGGGCAGCAGCAGATGGCTCGCGAAGTCCCACTGCTGCTGCCAGAACGGCAGGTATTCCCACATGGGAAGACGCAGCCCCGAGATGGGCAGCCAGCCGAGATGTACGCCCAACAGGATCTGCAGCATGACGGCGAGCCAGAAGTCCGGCGTGGCAAAGCCGACGAACACGAAGACGGTCGTCGACTTGTCGAAGGCCGAGAACTGACGTGTCGCCGACGTCACCCCGACCGGGATGGCCAGCGCGACGATGATCAGCAGCTCTACGATGTTGAGCGCCAGCGTGATCGGCAGCCGCTCGCGGATCATGTGGATCACGGGGCGGCCGTGCGGCGCGAACGAGCGGCCGAAGTCGAGCAGCACGATGCGCTTGAGCCAGTTCCAGTACTGCACGTGCAGCGGCTTGTCGAGGCCGTAGATCTCGCGCACCTTCGTCCAGTCCCCCGGGATGGGATTCTCGATCACGACCTCGCCCGGCTCACCCGGCGCCAGATGAATGACGAGGAACGAAATGAACGTGATGCCGAGCAGGAGCGGAATTGCGACGAGCAGCCGTCGAAGCGCGTAGCCGAGCAGCGCTCAGTCCGCCGTGTACCGCTGCAAGGGCTTCGGCACGAACCATCGGTACGAGCGATACCGGATGCCGTTCGGCCCGGAATCGATGCCGTACACGCGCGACGAGACAACTGGCAGTGCATCGGAGAAATACAGGAAGACGAGCGGCTCGTCCTCGGCCAGGAGCTCCTGGAGCCGGCGGTAGTACTTCACCCGCTCCTCGCGCACGCACGTGGTGCGACCCAGCTCGAGCATCCGGTCGACCTCGGGATTCGCATACGAGATGTGATTCAGCTGATCCGGGCCCGATTGTGAGGAATGCCAGACGACGTACTGGTCGGGATCGATGCCGATGCCCCAGCCGAGGACGATGGCCTCGAAGTTGCGCTTCTTGATGTGCTCCTTCAGGAAGGCGGCCCACTCGAGGATGCGGATCTCCACGCCAACGCCGAGCTCTTTCAGCTGCGCCTGCACGATCTCGGCGATCTTCTTTCGCTCGTCGTTGCCCTGGTTGGTCAACAGCTCGAACGTGAACGGCTTGCCGTCCTTCACCAACAGGCCGTCGGCGTTGCGCTCCTTCCAGCCCGCCTCGGCCAGCAGACGCTGTGCCGCCTCCATGTCGTACGGGTATGTCTTCACCTTGTCCGTGAACGCCCACGTGCCCGGCTTGTATGGGCCGGTCGCCTCGCGCGCCAGCCCGAGGCGCACGCCATCGATGATCTCGCGCTTGTTGATCGCGTAGGCGAACGCCTGCCGCACGCGCCGGTCGGCGAATCGGGGGTCTTTCAAGTTGAAGCCGAGATACGTATAGCCGTTGCCGGGATGGCGATACTTCGTATACGCGCGCTCGAACGCGCGATAGTTGGTCTGCCGGGTGTACTGCAGCGCCGTCAGCGACATCGCGTCCACGCCCTTGGCCTTCAGCTCGAGAAACGTCGTCGCCTGGCTCGGGATGATGCGATAGACGATGCGGGAGATGTACGGCCGCCCATCCCAGTACTCGGGATTCGCGACCAGGACGATCTTTTCACCGGAGCGCAGCTCCTTGAACCGGTAGGGGCCGGTGCCGACGGGTGCCGACCAGTTTTGCGGCGCCTCGCGGATCTTTCCCTCTTGCACGTAGCGCTCGAGCAGGTGCTTGGGCAGCATCGTGTTGGCCCAGTTCGAAAGCGCCTTCGCGAACGGCTGGCTGTAGTGCACGCGGACCACGTCCGGTCCCTCGGCGCGCACGCTCTCGACGAGCGAGTACTCGGACTTGTAGGGACTCGGCACCTTCGGGTCGGTGATCGTTTGCCAGGTGAACACGACATCGTCCGCCGTGAACGGCGCGCCGTCGTGCCACTTCACGCCCGGCCGCAGGCGGAACGTGAGATCGCGACAGTCGCGGCTGAACTCCCACGACTGCGCGAGGTCGCCGACGGGATTGAGATCCTTGTCGAACGTCACGAGGCCCGAGTAGATCTGGTCGCCGATCTCGTGCGAGGCGCTGTCGCTCGTCACGATCGGGAGCAGGCTCGACACGTTGCCGAGCAGCGAGTCGATGAAGGTGTCGCCGTACGCCGGCGTCACGCTGGCGGACGGCGACGCCCCGGCCGCCGCGCTGTCGGCGTCGCGCGCGCAACCCGCGGCCGCAACGACGAGCAGCATGGTCCCCGCGATCAGCCACCGCGGAACGCGCGCGCGCATGGGAACCCCTCCGCGCTACTTCGCGGGAGCGGGCGCGGGCGTGGAGCTCGACGGCGCCGGCTGAGCGCCAGAGGGAGCCGCGGGTGCGGGCGCGGCCGGCGCCGACGCCGGCGGCGCCTCGCGAACGACCGACGAGCCTCGGTCGCCGCCCATGACCGCGAGCGTGAACGACGTCAGCGTGAAAATGATCGCGATGGCGCCGGTGATCTTGCCGAGCACGGTCGGTGTCCCCATCGAACCGAACACCGCCTGGCTACCAGCGCCGCCAAAGGCGGAGCCGATGTCCGCGCCCTTGCCCGCCTGCAGCAACACGATGGCGATGATGGCAAAGCACATGAGCACGTGGATGATGGTGAGCGCGATGACCATCTAGTCTCCCCTGGTCGCGGCGCCACGCGCCGCCTTCTTCACAATCGACACGAACCCCGACGCATTGAGACTGGCGCCGCCGACGAGCGCGCCGTCGATGTCACCTTCGGCCAGCAGCGCGTCGACGTTGTCCACCTTGACGCTGCCGCCGTAGAGCACGCGCAGGCCTTGCGCGACTTCTTTCGATGCCAGCTCGGACACGAGCCCGCGCACGTAGCCGTGCACCTCGGCCGCCTGTTGCGGCGTCGCGTTCACGCCAGTGCCGATCGCCCACACGGGCTCGTAGGCCAGCACGAGGCGGGCGACCGTGGCCGCGTCGAGGCCGGCCAGGCCCGCCCGCAGCTGGCCTTCCACGGTCGTGAACGTGAGCCCCTGACGCCGCTCCTCCGCCGTCTCGCCGATGCACAGCACCGGCGTGAGACCGTGCGCGAGCGCGCCGACAACCTTGCGATTGATGAGCTCGTCGGTCTCGCCCATCTCGCGCCGGCGCTCGGAGTGTCCGATCAAGACGGTACGGCACCCGAGCTCGGCCAGCATCGGCGGCGCAACCTCACCCGTGTGCGCACCGGAGGCCTCGTAATGGCAGTTTTGCGCGCCCAGTCCGATCGACGTGCCCTGCACGACTTCGCCGACGACGGCCAGCGCCGTGAACGGGGGACACAGGACGACGTCGACGCCCTTGAAGCGCTTGAGCCCGTCGCGCACGCCCGTGGCGAGCGGGCGGGCCTCCGCGACGGTGCCGAACATCTTCCAGTTGCCGATGACGAGCGGCGTGCGCATCAGGAGGCCTCCGTCAGAGCGGCGACGCCGGGCAGTGTCCGTCCCTCGAGAAACTCGAGGAACGCGCCGCCGGCCGTCGAGATGTAACCGATCTTGTCGGCGACGCCGGCGGCGTTCACGGCCGCAATCGTATCGCCGCCGCCGATCACGCTGAAACCGGGCGCTGCGGCCACCGCACGTCCCACCGCGAGGGTGCCGGCGGCGAACGGTGGCTTTTCGAACACGCCCATCGGCCCGTTCCAGACGATCGTCTTGGCCTTGCCCAGCACCACGCCGAACTGCTCGACCGAGCGCGGCCCGATGTCGAGGCCCATCTGCGTGTCCGGAATCTGCCGGATACCGACGGCGCGGCCGGTCGGGCTGTCGACGCCATCGGCCACGATCGCGTCGACGGGCAGTGTGACCTGCACGCCGCGTCGGCGGGCCGCCTCCAGTGCGGACCGCGCGGTGTCGATGCGATCGGCCTCCAGGAGCGAGCGCCCGATCGAGTGCCCGAGCGCGCGCAGGAACGTGAACGCCATGCCGCCGCCGATCACGAGCGCGTCGACCTGGCCGATCAGATGCTCGACGAGCGCGATCTTGTCGGACACTTTGGCGCCGCCGAGCACCGCGACCAGCGGCCGCTCCGGTGCCTCGAGGATGCGCCCGAGCGCGGACAGCTCCTGCTGCATGAGCAGTCCGGCCGCGGCCGGCTGCAGATGGTGCGTGATGGCTTCGATGGAGGCGTGCGCGCGATGCGCGGCCGCGAAGGCATCGTTGACGTAGCAGTCGGCCAGCTCCGCGAGCTGTCGGGCGAAGCCATCGTCGTTCTTTTCTTCCTCGGGATGAAAGCGGAGGTTCTCCAGCAACAGGAGGTCACCCGCCTTCAGCGCGTGCGCCTGGCCGCGTGTGGGCTCGCCCACACAATCCGGCGCCAGCGGCACCGAGCGCGTCAGCAGCGATCCGAGACGGTCGGCCACCGGCGCCAGCGAGTACTTCGGATCGGGACCGCCTTTCGGACGACCGAGGTGCGAGGCGAGGACGACGGACGCGCCGTGGTCGAACGCATACCGCAGCGTGGGAAGCACGGCGCGCAGCCGCGTGTCATCCGTCACCGCTCCGCCCTGGAGCGGCGCGTTCAGATCGGCGCGGACGAACACGCGTTTGCCCGCGAGCGGCACCTGCTCGATCGTCAGCTTCGGCAAGGTCAGAGCGTCTTGCCGATGAACTTGATCAGGTCCCGGACACGGCAGGAGTATCCCCACTCGTTGTCGTACCAGGCGAGCACCTTGATCAGATTGCCGTCGACGAACGCGGTCGACGCCAGGTCCACGATCGACGAGTGCGGGTTGCCGTTGAAGTCGGACGACACGAGCTCCTCGTCGGTGGCGTCCAGAATGCCGCGCAGCGGACCCGCCGCGGCCTCGCGAAACGCGTCGTTCACCGTCTGCGGCGTCGCCGGTCGATCGAGCTCGGCCACCAGATCGACGACCGAGACGTTCGGCGTGGGCACGCGGATGGCGATGCCGTCCAGCTTGCCCTTGAGCTTTGGCAGCACGAGGCCCACGGCGGTGGCCGCGCCCGTCGTCGTCGGGATCATGCTCACGGCGCCGGCGCGCGCGCGACGCAGATCCTTGTGCGGGAAGTCGTGGATCGGCTGGTCGTTGGTGTACGAGTGCACCGTCGTCATGAAGCCGCGCTTGATCCCGAACTTGTCGTCCAGCACCTTGGCCGTCGTCGCCAGGCAGTTGGTCGTGCAGGATGCGTTCGAGATGATGCGGTGCTTGGCGGCATCATAGGCCTTCTCGTTGACGCCGAGCACGAGGGTGACGTCGGGGTCCTTCGCGGGCGCGGTGATGATGACCTTCTTGGCCCCGGCGGCGATGTGCTTGCTCGCGGTCGCGGTGTCCCGGAAAATGCCCGTCGACTCGACCACAACGTCGACACGCAGCTCCTTCCACGGCAGCGCGGCCGGATCCTTGATCGCGCACACCCGAATCTCACGCCCGTTGACGAAGATCGCCTCGCCCTTGGCGGTGACCTCGGCCTTCAGCCCTCCGTGAACCGAATCGTGCTTCAGCAGGTGGGCCAGCGTCTTGGCATCCGCGAGATCGTTGACGCCGACCACCTCGATATCACCAGTCGCCTCGAGGGCCGTGCGGAAGAACACGCGCCCGATTCGACCGAATCCGTTGACGCCGACTCGAATACCCATGGGAGAGCTCCTTGTGGGGCGAACATTACGGGGTCCTTACGGGTCGGGGCAAATTATACGGCCGCTTACGACACACGGGCAACTGTGAGCACCCCCACCGAGCGCGCGCCTGCCGCATGCAGGACGCGAGCGCACTCGCCAGCGGTTGCCCCGGTCGTCAGGACGTCGTCGACCAGGACCACATCGGCCCCGGCCACCGAG
>JBKOUQ010000005.1:0-4342 GCA_046723475.1 Candidatus Methylomirabilota bacterium | reverse complement strand
GTGCAAGCGCACAGCAAGCACGGTGCCACTGACCACGGTCGGAGCTGCAGAGGAGTGATTCGATGAGCACTTGGCAAACGCTGCCGGCGCAGTTCAACGTCGCGACCTGGTTCGTGGATCGCAACGTGGAGCAGGGGCGGGGCGCCCGCCCGGCGTTCCACCACGAGGGACGGACGCTCACGTACGCGGACGTGCAGGAGCTCGCGAACCGAACCGGCAATGCGCTGCGCGAGCTCGGCATCGACATGGAAGACCGCGTGCTGATCATTTGCCTGGACGCGCCGGAATTTCTCGGCGCGTTCTGGGGCGCGATCAAGATCGGCGCGATTCCAATCCCGGTGAATACGCTGATGCGCGGCCAGGATTATCTTTACTTCCTGCGCGACAGCCGCGCGAAGGCGGCCGTCATCTCCGCACCGCTGTTGGCCGAGGCCGGGCCGGTGCTCGGCCAGGCGCCGCGTCTGCGACACGTGCTCGTCGCGGGCGGCGCGCCCGGCCCGTACCTTTCATACGAGGAGCGCGTCGCGAAGGCGTCGAGCTCGCTGCCGGCGGCGGACACGTCGAAAGACGACGCGGCGTTCTGGCTGTACTCCTCCGGGTCCACCGGCTTTCCGAAGGGCGCCGTCCATCTGCACCACGACATGGTCGTGTGCTACGAGACGTACGCCGCGCAGGTGCTCGGCATGCGTGGCGACGACAAGGTCTTGTCGGCAGCCAAGCTGTTCTTCGCGTACGGGCTCGGCAACGCCGGCTATTTCCCGATGGGCGCCGGCGCGCAGAGCGTGCTCTACCCGGGCCGGCCCACACCGGAAGTCGTCTTCGAGCTCATTGCGCGGCACCGCGCGACGATGTTTTTCGGCATCCCGACGCTCTATGCGTCGATGCTCGCGATGAAAGATGCGGAGAAGCGGTGGGACGTCTCCTCGCTGCGGCTGTGCGTCTCGGCGGGTGAGGCGCTGCCCGAGGAGCTCTACAATCGCTGGCGCGAGCGCTTCGGCGTCGAGCTGATCGACAGCATCGGCACCACGGAGATCCTTCACGTGTTCCTCTCGAATCGTCCCGGTGCGGTGCGTCCCGGCTCCACCGGCCTGCCGGTGCCGGGCTACGAAGCCGTCGTCGTCGACGACGAGGGCCGGCCGGTTCCGCAGGGCGACATCGGCAACCTGCGTGTCAAGGGCGACTCGACGATGGCCTACTACTGGAACAAACACGAGAAGACGAAGGAGACGCTCTACGGCCCGTGGATCCAGACCGGCGACAAGTACTGGCAGGACGCCGACGGCTACTTCTGGTACGCCGGCCGTGCCGACGACATGCTGAAGGTGGGCGGCATCTGGGTCTCGCCGGTCGAGGTCGAGGCGACGCTCATCAAGCACCCGGCCGTGCTCGAGGCCGCCGTCGTCGGCCACGAGGACACCGACCGTCTCGTGAAGCCGAAGGCGTTCGTCGTGCTCAAGGAGCCGGCGAGTGCGCCGGCCGGGCTCGGCGACGAGCTCAAAGCGTTCGTGAAGGACAAAATCGCGCCGTACAAGTATCCGCGCTGGATCGAGTTCGTCGACGAGCTGCCGAAGACGGCCACCGGCAAGATCCAGCGCTTCAAGCTGCGCTGAGCATGAGCCATCGCGCACGGGCCGCGCGGTCCTGATGCTGGACGCCACGCTCGAGACGCTCGACGCGGCGCAGCTGCGCCAGCATCAGTGGCGCCGGCTGCGCGCGCTGCTCGACGAGATCTTCGCCACGCCCGGCAATGCATACTGGCGCGCGGCGTGGGCGCGCGCCGGCGTGGTCGGTGCCGCCGACATCAAGACGTGGGACGATTTTCAGCGGCTGCCGTTGTCCACCAAGCGTGACTTCGTCGACGACCAGGCCGTCGCGCCACCGTTTGGGACGAATCTCACGTATCCGTTCGAGCGCTACGTGCGCGTGCACCAGACGTCGGGGACGACGGGCACGCCGCTGCGCTGGCTCGACACGCAAGCGTCGTGGGAGTGGTGGGCGCATTGCTGGCGGTTCGTCCTCGCGGGGGCCGGACTCGGTCCCGCCGATCGCGTGTTCTTTCCGTTTTCGTTCGGGCTGTTCATCGGGTTCTGGGCCGGCTTCGAAGGCGCACGGACGCTCGGCGCGCTCGCCATCCCGGGGGGTGGTGCGGACTCCGTGACACGTCTGGCGTCCATGCAAGCGCTCGGCGCGACGGCGCTCGTGTGCACGCCGTCGTACGCGCTGCACCTCGCCGAGACCGCCCGCGAGCGCGGCGTGGACGCCGCCACGCTGCCGGTGCGTATCACTGTGCATGCCGGCGAGCCCGGCGCGGGCATTCCGGCGGTGCGCGCGCGCATCGAGGCCGCGTGGGGCGCGCGCACGTTCGATCACGCCGGCATGACGGAGATGGGTGCGTACGGCTACGAGTGCGGCGCGCAGGCGGGACTGCACGTGAACGAGTCCGAATTCATCGCCGAGATCCTGGATCCCGCCACCGGTGCGCCGGCGGCCGAGGGTGAGCTCGTGCTGACCAATCTCGGACGGCTCGGCTCGCCCGTGATTCGCTATCGGACCGGCGATCGCGCACGCTGGGCCGACGGGGCGTGCGCGTGCGGCCGGACGTTTCGCCGACTCGAGGGCGGCATTCTCGGCCGACTCGACGACATGTTGATCGTCCGCGGCGTCAATATCTTTCCGTCCGCCGTCGACGGCATCGTCCGCCGCTTCACCGCCGTCGACGAGTACCAGATCGAGGTGTTCCGCGACGGGGAGCTCGACGAGGCGCGCATCCTGCTCGAGGTGGGCGCCGGCGACGCCACCGCCGTGTGTTCGGCCGTGCACGAGGCACTTCGCGCCGGTCTGGGGCTGCGACTGCCTGTCATGGCTGCACCGCCGCGCACGCTGCCGCGCTTCGAGCTCAAGGCGCGCCGCGTGGTGCGCCGGTAGCCGGCATCCACTGCGCCGGTCGCCGCGCGCCTCAGCGTGCTGCGTAGTGCAGCGCGAGCCAAACGGTCGGCGACTCCGTCCACTGCACGCGATGACGCACGTGCGCGCGGAGCAGCAGGTGGTCGCCGACGCCGAGCGCCCGATCTTCCGTCTCGCCCTCGATGCGCAGTCGCGCGCGTCCGCGCAGCACGACGACCCACTCGTCGCGGTCCTGGTCGTACCACTGCCGGGGCGGCGTCGCCTGACCCGTGGAGACGATGCGCTCGAGCCGAAGACCGGGTGTCGCGAGCAGCACGTCGACGCGCTCGGCGGGCAGACTGCGCGGCACGTCGTCGAAGAGATTGCTCACGTGTGTGGTGTGGCGGCGGTCAGGTCCTCGATGACCTGACGGTGCTCGGGCCAGGCCGCGAGAAGCGCGGCGCGATCCGCCAGCTCGAAGTCCGCGAACTCGAAGCCCGGAGCGACGGTGCCGCCCATGAGGGCATAGGCGCCCCCCTCGATCACGCGGCCGCCGTACCAGGCGCCGGCGGGAACGAGGACTTGCGGCTCACCATCGCCGCCGAGCCGAACACACTTCGCGCACCCGGGTACCTCGAGCAGCCAGAGCGTGACCGCATCGCCGGCATAGTGGTGCCACACCTCGTCGGATTTGATCCGGTGCAATGCCGAACGTTCGCCGGCGCGCAACAGGTAGTAGATCGCGGTGCTCAGCACACGGGCGCCGCCGAACCGCGGCGGCAGCGCGGCCCCGTCCACGCGCTCGCGTGAGCGATACGTCTCGCGGTACCAGCCACCCTCGGGATGCGGCATCAGGGCCAGACGCGCAATCCATTCGTCGGCGGTCGGTCGAGCGTGGGCGTGCAACGCGCCGCCGCGATCGAACGCCTCGTCGAACGCGGCGCCGCCGTCGCCCGTCCGTTGCACGGCGCAGAGAATAGCATCACGTTCCGTGCGGTCGCCTTGTCAACGCGCAGGCGCTCTGGTATCGAGGGGCGGCATGTCGACGCCGGGGACGGAGCTGATGCGCGCCATGGCCGCGGGCGATCGCGACGCGTTCGCCCGGTTCTACGATCGGTACGCGCCGCTCGTGTACCCGCTCGTGCTGCGGATCGTGCGCGATCGCACCGACGCCGCGGACGTGCTGCAAGACGTGTTCTGGGAGGCGTGGCGGAGTGCGGGCGCATACGACGCCGCGCGCGGGTCGCCGGAGGCGTGGATCGCCATGCGCGCCCGAGCGAGCGCGATCGCGCGCGCGCGGGGTGCGCACGGCCCGGCGGGGACATTCCGAGCCGCCGACGAGCCGGCAACGGCGAGCGACGGCCGCGACGTCGCGATGACCGTGCAGGGCCGCCCGTTCGCGGCGAGCGCACTCGCGGGTCTGCCCGAGGCCCAACGACAGGTGATCGACCTCGCGCTC
>JBKOUQ010000067.1:0-8938 GCA_046723475.1 Candidatus Methylomirabilota bacterium | reverse complement strand
GCGCCGTTCTGGGCCGAGGCCCAGGAGCTCGACGTGTCGATCGGGCTGCACGAAGGCTCCGGCGGAGGCATGCCCCAGGTCGGCATCGACCGCTTCGAGACGCGCGGGGCGCGCCACATCATCTCGCACACGATGGAGATGATGCTGGCCGCCATGAGCGCCATCTGGGAGGGCGTGTGCGATCGCTACCCGCGCGTGCGCATCGCATTTCTCGAGTCGGGCGGCGGGTGGATCGCGCCGTGGCTCGATCGCATGGACCGGCATTTCGACGACAAGGGCTTCAACGACTCGGGGCTGTCGATGCGGCCGAGCGAGTTGTTCCAGCGCAACTGCTGGATCTCGTTCGAGCCCGTCGAGGGCAGCCTGAGCGTGCTGGCGGATTACATCGGCCCGAGCAAGATCCTGTGGGCCACCGACTATCCGCATCCGGACGGGTTCTTCCCCGGCGCGCCGAAGCTGATCGCCGATCGCCCCGAGCTGTCCGCGGAGACGAAGCGACAGATCCTTGCCGGCGGTGCCATGGGCTTCTACAAGCTCGATTAGCCGCTGCAGGAGGCCACAGATGGCAAGCCTGAAGAACGTCGACGCGCTGTTCACCGAGGCGGTCGAGTCCCAGCGCATGCCCGGCATCGTCGCCATGGCCGCGACCGACCGCGGCGTGCTGTACGAAGGCGCGTTCGGCCGACGCGAGCTCGGCAACAACGCCGCCATGACGCTCGATACCGTCGTCTGGATCGCCTCCATGACGAAGGCCATCACGGCGGCGGCGGCGATGCAGCTGATCGAGCGTGGCAAGCTCGCGCTCGACGCACCGGCGAGCCAGCTCGTCCCGGCGCTCGGGAAAGCGCAGGTGCTCGAGGGATTCGATTCGTCGGGGCAGCCGCGGCTGCGCGCGCCGAAGCGCGCGATCACGCTGCGTCACCTGCTCACGCACACCGCCGGATTCGCGTACGAGATCTGGCGGCCCGAGATCGCGCAGTATCAGACGGCGACGAATACGCCGGGGATCACCACGTGCACGAACGCCGCGCTCACCACGCCGCTCGTGTTCGATCCCGGCGAGCAGTGGGAGTACGGAATCAACATCGACTTCGTCGGCAAGATCGTCGAGGCCGTGTCCGGCCAGCGCCTCGATGCGTACCTGCAGCAGAACATCCTCGGCCCGCTCGGCATGAAGGACACGTCGTTCAAGCTCTCGCCCTCGCAGCGCGCGCGACTGGCCACCGTCCACCAGCGCGACGACAAGGGCGCGTTGGCGCCGATCGAGTTCGCGCTGCCCGAGGAGCCGGAGTTTCTGATGGGCGGGGGGGGTCTCAACGGCACCGCACCGGACTACCTCGCCTTCGCGCAGATGATCATGCACGGCGGCCGATTCAACGACGCCCAGGTGCTCCGGCCCGAGACCGTCGAGCAGATGGCGCAGAACCACATCGGCGCCCTCGAGGCCGGCGTGATGAGGACGGCGATCCCTGCACTCTCGAACGACGTCGAGCTGTTTCCGGGCATCTCGACAAAGTGGGGTCTCAGCTTCGCGATCAACATGGCGCAGACGCCGACCGGGCGCTCCGCCGGAAGCCTGGCGTGGGCGGGGCTCGCCAATACGTACTTCTGGATCGACCGGACGAAGCGCGTGTGCGGGGTGTTCCTGTCGCAGGTGCTGCCGTTCTACGACGACACCGCGATCGACCTGCTCACGAAGTTCGAGACGGAGGTGTACCGGGCGCTCTAATCGTACTTGGGCGGCCGCTTCTCGCGGAACGCCGCGACGCCTTCGGCGAAGTGCGTGCTGGCGCGCACGCGGTCGCCGAGCTGCTGGTCCAGCGCTTCGCGTGCGCGCGCGTGGTCGGCGACCGTCGCGCTGATCTGGCGCTTCACCGCCTGCACCGCCGACGGACTATTGGCGGCAATGCGCTCGGCCGTCTCGAGTGCCCATGGCATCAATCGCTCGGCGGGCACGACGCGGTTGACGAGATCGATGCGCACCGCTTCCTGCGCGTCGATCAACCCGGCCGTGAGCAAGAGCTCCATGGCGTGCACGTAGCCGATCTGCTGCACGAGCTTGATCGTCGCGCCGCCGAACGGATACACGGACCACTTCACCTCGGGCAAGCCGAACCGCGCGTGTGGCGCCGCCGCGCGCACGTCCGTGGCGAGCAGCAGCTCGACGCCGCCGCCGGCGCAATCGCCGTTGACCGCGGCGACGATCGGCTTGCTGAACTCGTCGAGCTTGAGCAGCGCGTGACTCACGACGCGCGCGGTCTCGGCCGGCGCGGACAGATCGCCGCTCATATCGGCGCCCGCGCAGAACGCGCGCGTGCCCGCGCCGGTGAGCACGATGCAGCGGCACGGCCCCCGCTCGAGCTCGTCCCAGAGCCGCCCCAGCTCGACCATCATCGCGCGCGACAGCGCGTTCATGCGCGGCTGGTTGTCGAACGTCAGCACGACGACGTGCGGCCCATGTGGCGTCACGCGAATCTCCATGGTCATCGCCCGTCGGGCACGATCACGATCTTGCCGTACGCCGTGCGATCGGTGAGCAGCCGGATCGCCTCCACGGTGCGGTCGAGCGGCAGCCGGTGGCTCACGAGCGGCCGCACCTTGCCCTCGCCGTACCAGCGCAGCAGCTCCTCGACGGAGCGCCGCAGCTTGTCCGGCGCGTGCCAGCGGAAATACCGCAGCGACGAGCCGAGCGCGGCACGATGCTTGACGAGCAACCGGTTCGCCGGGATCTGCTGGACGCCTCCGACGAAGCCGACCAGCAAGATCCGGCCGCCCCACCCGAGCGCGGACAGGGCGGCGTCGAACAGCGGGCCGCCGATGGGATCGAAGCAGACGTCCGCGCCCTTGCCGTCGGTCAGCGCGAGCACGCGCTCGGTCAGATTCTCGGTCGCGTAGTTCACCGTCGCGTCCGCGCCGCGCTCGCGCGCGACGGCGAGCTTTTCCGCCGAGCTGGCGCCCGCGATCACGCGCGCGCCCATCGCCTTGCCGATCTCCACCGCCGTCAGCCCGACACCGCCGGCCGCGCCGAGCACCAGCAGCGTCTCGCCGGGCTCGAGCCGCCCCTGCCAGCGAATGGCCGCGTGACTCGAGATGTAGGCGATCGGGAACGCGCCGGCCTCGTCGAACGGCATCCCATCGGGAATCGCGAACGTCTCGACCTCGTCGGCCACCGCGCGCTGCGCGAAGCCGCCGTACGCAAGAATCGCCATGACGCGATCACCGGGCGTGAAGCGCGTGACGCCGTCGCCGCACGCCGCCACCACGCCGGCCGCTTCGAGGCCCGGACTGAACGGCAGCGGCGGCTTGGTCTGGTAGCGTCCGGCGACCATGATCGCGTCGGCGTAGTTCACGCCGCTCGCCCGGACGTCGATCACGAGCTGGCCGCGCGCCGGTGTTGGCGCGGCCACGTCGTCGACAGTCAGCGTGTCGACCTCGCCCCAGGCGCGACAGATTACGGCGCGCACGAGCGTTCGATCTCCTCGCGCAGCCGCGGCTTCTGCACCTTGCCCGTCGCGGTGCGGGGAAATTCGTCGGCCTTCCTGAAGACGATGCGCCCCGGCACCTTGTAGCTGGCGAGCCGCGCGCGGCAGAACGCCGTGAGCGCCTCGGCGGTCGCTGTCGTGCCGGGGTGCAGCTCGACCGCCGCCGCCGCAATCTCGCCCTTGGCGCGATCGGTGAGCCCGACGACATACGCCTGCTTCACCGCCGGGTGCGAGAGGAGGACGCTCTCGACCTCCAGCGGCGCGACGTTGATGCCGCCCGTCTTGATCATCTCCTTGAGCCGCCCGCGAAAGCGCACGCGGCCATCGTCACCGAGCGCGCCGAGATCACCCGTGACGAAGAATCCGTCGCCGTCGAACGCCGCGCGAGTCTGCTCGGGCTCGCGATAGTAGCCCGGCGTCACCCACCCTTTGACGCGGAGCTCGCCCACGGCGCCGCGCGGCAGCACGCCACCGCTCTCGGGGTCGACGACGCGGAGCTGCATCCCCGGAAGCGGCAGCCCCTGGGTCGTCAGTCGCAGCTCGAGCGGATCATCCGCGTCGGTCACCGCGCAGTTGCCGTACGTTTCGGTCGCGCCGTACACGTTGCAGAGCTCGCGCGCGTTCACGGCCTCCATCGTCATCGCGATGTCCTCGGGCAACCCGATGGTGAGCCCGGTCCGCATCGAGGCGAGCGCGCGCCGCGAACGATCCGGGTGCTCGAGCATCGCGCGCGCCATGTTTGCCATGCCGTAGTAGACGCTGCAGCGCTCGCCGTCGAGCAGCCGCAGCGCCTCGCCAGGCTCGAAGCTCTCCTGCAGAACCACGGTGCCGCCGTGAGTCCAGATCGCGGGCAGCGCGTTCGCAGAGCCGAACGACCAGAACAGCGGCACGGCGAGCCAGAGGCGATCGGCGCTGCCGAGGTGTTGCCGCTCGCCGATCTCGAAGCCGTTGGCGATGACGCCACCATGTCCCAGCTGCACGCCTTTCGGCGCGGCCGTCGATCCCGACGTGTAGAGGACGAAGCACACATCGGCCGCGGTCACCGCGGCCTGCGCGCTCGACAGCGCCGCGGCGCGCACGTCAGCCGCGCGCGCGAACACATCCGCCCAGGCGAGCACGCCGTCGTGACGGCGCTCGTCGATGGTGACGACGGCCCGCAGCTCCGGCCACCGGTCGCTGCGCGTCCCGCCGGGCGCGCCGGCCGCGAGCTCGGGGCAAACCTCGTAGATCGCGTTCAGATAATCGTGACCGCGGAATGACGCCATCGTGACGATCACGCGCGGCCGTGCGTGCTCGAGCGTCCACGCGAGCTCGCGCGGGGTTGAGAACGTGCTGATCGCCACCGTCACGGCGCCGAGCTTCGCGGCGGCGACGGCGGTGATCAGCCACTCGGGGCGATTGGGCAGGAGCACCGCGACGCGATCGTTCTTGCCGACGCCGAGTGCCAGCAGCGCGCGGGCCAGCGTGTCGGCACGCTCGCGCAGTGCCGCGAACGTCAGTCGATCACCGCGAAAGACGATGGCCTCGGCGGTCGGCCGGAGCGTCGCCATCTCGTCGATGAGCGCGCCCAGGCTCCGACTCTGCGGCGGCACGCCTCAGCGCCCGATGAATCGTGGCGTCCGTCCCTCACGGTGGGCCGTCGCGCCCTCGTCCACGTCGTGGCTGCGTTCGAGCGCATACCGCAGCGTGTCGGACAGCGAGCGCGCCTCGCCGAACCCGGACAGCATGCGCGTGTTCACGATGCGCTTGGCGCCGCGCGTGGCGAGGGGTCCGCTCGCGGCGATGCGCGCGGCGAGCGCACGCGCTTCGTGCATGAGACGCTCACCTGGATAGACGGCGAGCACCATACCCAGACGCTCGAGCTCCGCGGCATCGAGCTCGCGTCCGGTGCAGATGATCTCCAGCGCGCGCGCACGGCCGACGAGCATCGGCAGGCGCACGGGGCCGCCCGCGCCCGGAAAGCCGCCCCACAGCGCCTCCGGCAGGGCGAACGTCGCGTGCGATGCCGCGAGACGGATGTCGCAGGCCAGCAACAGCTCGGCCGCGCCCGCGCGCGCCGCGCCGTTGAGCGCGGCGATGACGATCTGCGGCAGGGCTTCCAGCGCGTCGTACACGCGATTGGCGGTTCGCACGAGCTCGAGCACCTGCTCCTTGCTGTAGGTGGCCCGCACGACCGGGCTCAGGATCCCCATCGAGAAGAACTGCGACCCCGCCCCCGTGAGCACGAGCACCTGCGTCTCCTCGTCCCCCGCCAGCGTGCGGACGATGTCCTCCAGGCCGAGCAGGACCTCGCGCGTGAAACGATTCTGATCCGACGGGCGATCGATCGTGACGACCGCCACGCGGCCGTCGCGCTGGAGCGTGACGTCGCCGCCCACGTCAGCGCTTGATCTCGAACGTCTTCACGTACACGCCCGGGGAGCCGGGGGCGTGGCGCATGTGCTGGCGCATCCGCTCGGAGGCAGCCACGGCGTTACGCTGCGCGTCCCACTCGCGACTCTCGGACACACGCGGGTGCTCGAATTCGTAGAACGTCAGGTACGTGGGCGTGCCGACGACGGCACGATACCGGCGGCCGCGGATCACACCAGGCACCTTCTCGTAGTTGGGCACGTAAATCGTGTTGTACCAGTCGTTGAACTCGCGGTCGACCTCGGCCGGCACGTCCATCCGCCCGAGCTGAAGCGCCGGCGCCATGCCGCTCGCCGCCATCGATGGCGTCACCGTGCGCGGATGGATCATCGTGTACACGTTCCGGATGAAGCTCGTGGCGATGGCCTGCGGGCCGGCCCGCTGCGTCCACGGCGTCGGATTGTCGGCGACCTTCTTGTACGCGGCGCTTTCGAGGACGGCCGGGCTTTCCAGCTCGTACACGGCGAGATGCTTGGGCCCGCCCTTGGCGGCCTCATAGCGCGCGCCGTTCAAGAACCCGGGGATCGCGAGTCGTTCGGCGAGATGCTCCTCGTTGTACCAGCGGTTGAACTCGCCTTCCTTGTCCGCCGGCACGTCCGCCCACACCATCAGGAGTCCGGTTCCCTTTTTCGCCGTCATATGGATGCGCCCCTTTCGGGGCGCATCGTAGATCACGGCGGGGGCGAGTGCCAGCGGTTGGCCGGCGATGAACCGTTACACCATCGGCTCAGCGCGTCTCCGTCTCCAGGTGGTGGCCCGGGCCCATCACGGGTGACGTGCACGTGGCCGGGCTGCAGTCGGCAATGCCGGCTGCGGCGACCGCCGGTACACCGGCGAACGCCATGATCAGGAGCGCGGCGCCGAACCACCTCGCCGTCTCGAGCTTCGGGGTCGCCTTGGTTGTCATCACCCTACCTCCCAGCGGAGTTTGGTAGGTGCTATGTACACGCCGCGTGCCAAACGGCGCGACCAACGCGGCCGCGAAAATCCCACGATTTTGGCCAGCCGCACGTGGGCGCGTGGTACGAGGCGGGCACGTTGCCCGATCGGCTCGGGCAGCCGCCCACGGCACGTCCGGAAACGGTCGCGGCCGGGTGTTATAGTCGCGGCCATCGCTCGTCGCTTTCGTCCCACTGAACGGAGGAGATGCTGAGCGGCGGTGCGGCCCTGACCGACACACCCGCGAGCTGGCAGCGCAACGTGTGGGCGCTGACCCTCACCGTGTTCGTGGCGTTCGTGGGCTTTCAGTTCTTCTCGCCGTTCTTGCCCCTCTACATCCGCGAGCTCGGCGTCGCGGATCCCCGGCACGTCGCGCTGTGGTCCGGCGTTCTCGCCGCCGTGACGCCCGCGGTGTCGGGGCTGCTCGGACCACTCGTCGGACGCCTGGCCGATCGGTTCGGCCGCAAGCTCATGCTGATTCGCTCGCTGGGCGGCTTCGTCGTCGTCATTGCGGCCATGGGGCTCGTCACGTCCGTGCAGCAGCTGCTCGCCGCGCGGCTCATTCAGGGTCTGTTCGCCGGATTCACGCCGATGGCGATGGCGCTGGCCAGCGTGTCGGCGCCGGCCGAGCGCGTCCCCGCGGTCATCGCGATGCTGCAGTCCGCGCAGCTGCTGAGCAACGCCGTCGGCCCCGCCGCCGGCGGCTATGTCGCATCGCACTTCGGGATCCGCTATGCGTTCTTCGTGACGGCTGGTATGTGCGGGCTCGCGCTGATCGCTCTCATCGCCCTCTTCCGCGAGATCGCGCCGCCGCGGGCGCGCACCGCCGCGCCGGCACTGCGCATGCGCGACGTGATCCGCCACCCGAACTTTCGGCTCGTGGTCGCGCTGCTCCTCATCGCGCAGTTCCTCGATCGCGGCCTCGCGCTGCTGATCCCGCTGCAGGTCAATCAGCTTGCGGACGCCGGCGCGGTCGCCGCGATCTCCGGCACGATCATCTCCGTGGCCGCGATCGCGGCGACCGTCTCCTCGAACGCCGTGGCACGTCTCACGCGCGGGATGCCGGCCGCACAGCTGCTGATGCTGGCGCTGCTCGTCGGCGGTCCGCTCTGCGCGGCGATGGGGTTTTCGCGAAGCTGGCCGGTGCTGCTCGCGCTGCGCACGCTGACCGGTCTGTGCCTGGGCGGCGCGATCACGCTCGCCTACACGCTCGGTGCGGAGATCGTCCCGAGCGAGCATCGGGGCGCCGCCTTTGGGTGGCTGGCGTTCGGGCTGCAGTTCGGCACGGCCGCGAGCCCGCTCGTCACAGGCGCACTCGCGGCCGTCAGTCTGCCCGGCGCATATCTCTTCGACGCCGTCCTGGCGTGGCTGGCTGCCGCGCTGCTCGCGTTCGGCGGCCGGCGTCTGCGAAGCCGTCGCGAGCGGCCGGACCCGACTTCCTGACGCCGTCGCGCCTCGATCCGTCCGGGCAACCAGACCACCGGAAGGTGCAATTCTTTCGCATCGACGCGCGATAGTTACTGGCCCATCCGACGGGAATCCAGGACGAAACATCGGCGAACCGCGACTTGTACGCGTGGCACCCCCGCTGCACAGGGCTCCCAACCGCGCAGCACGCGCGCACAAGTGCGACGATTTCTCGAGGGGGACGGGATGATTGCTTTCCGGAAACGCTTTACGATTTGCGGTCGACGCGGCTTCACTCTGATCGAGCTGATGATCGTGGTGGCGATCATCGGCATTCTGTCCGCGATTGCGATCCCGCTGTATGGCAGCGTCCTGATGCGTGCTCGTATTGCGAAAGCGCAGGCCGACGTTCGTTCGCTCGCGTCCGCCGTCTCGATCTACGGCGCTCACATGGGTGTGCTGCCGGCCAGTCTGGATGACCTCACCAGCCAGGTGACGAACCCGCAAAACCAGGTCGGCGGGCCGTTCATGGCGTCGGTCCCGACGCCACCGTCGGGCTGGTCGACCTCGTATGGTTACGCCGCCACCACCAGCACCGGCGTGTTCACGATCACGGCCAACGGCGATAGCACGACCGTTCGCCAGCCGTAGAGCGATCGCGTACTGAAAGGCGTCGGCGAAGGCGCACCGCCTTCCCC
>JBKOUQ010000127.1:0-34583 GCA_046723475.1 Candidatus Methylomirabilota bacterium | reverse complement strand
TCGCGGTACTCCTCGAACTTGGAGCGGCGACCCTCGGGCGGCCGCTCGATGTACTCGCGCACGCCGGCCTCGACTTCGCCCGAGAGGCTGAAGCCGCCGAGCATGAGGTCATCGGCGGTGGCCGCCTTCGCCGTGGCCGGCCAGGAAAACAGCAGCAGCGCAGCAACCGCCAGGTGCACGATCGCGATCGCTTTCATGACTGTGTCCTCACCGGGTGAAGGCGAATCCGGACGGGTGGTTGGAGCCGTGGATGTTGACGTGGCAGTTCGCGCACTGCCGTCCCATGACGAACTTCAACGAGCCCGTGTCACGTCCGTATGGGCTTGTGGGATGTCGCGACTCGATGTGGCACTGCTGGCAGAGCCGCGGCTTGGCGACCTTGAGCATGCGCTCGTGGTTGGAGCCGTGGGGGTCGTGGCAGTTCGAGCAGCTCTCGTTGACCGGCGCGTGCACCCACAGGAACGGCCCGCGCTTGTCCGCGTGGCAGTTGAAGCACGTGGCGTTCGGCGTCGGCTCCTTCAGCAGCGCGGGGGCGATCGTGCCGTGCGGGTTGTGGCAGGACGTGCACGTCATCTTGCCTTCGCGTAGCGGCATGTGGGAGCTGCGCAGCGTCTGGCCCTTCTGCTTGGTGTGACACTGGCCGCACGTGTCGATGACGGTCTCGCGGGCCAGCTGGGCCGTCGCCGTCGTCTTCTCCATGATCCGGTGGCAGTTCGTGCACGCCACATCGCGCGACTCGTGGCTGCTGCCTTTCCAGAACAGGTGCGGACCCTTGTTGTGGCACGACGTACACACGGCGTTGCGCGTCGCGACGGGCGTCTTGTCGTTCCTGGCGAACGTGATCATCCCGCCGACGCCTTTGCCGCCGCCGGCGCTCGCATGCGCTTCGCCGGGGCCGTGACAGCCCTCGCAGCCGAGCCGTTCCCGCGCGTCGCGCGGATGCTTCAGCATGATGATCCCCATCTTGGTCGACTCGAAGCTCCGATGCGCCTCCTCGTGGCAGCTCTTGCAGGTATCCGAGCCGACATAGCCGGGAGGAAGCTTCGCGTCCGGCGCGTCGGTCTTTGGCTGGGCGACCGATGACGCCGGGATCAGAAGGACAAGTGCGAGGACGGCGAGTATTGCGACCGCCACCATGCTGCCGAAGGCACGATCATGCTGCGCCGGCATGCTCACCCCCGATGTGCACGTGACAAGGGACGATGGTTCGCGCGCATGATAGGCGGGCGCGCGGTAAACGGCAATAGTTAATTCGCACTAAGAAGTTAATTCGCACTGAGACCACCGGTCGACGACCCAGCGTCGCATCGGCGGACGTGAGGCCGCGGCTCAGCGGGCAGCGTCGTCGAAGCGCGACATGCGGGCGAGCTCGTCGACGCTCAGCACGCCCTCGGAGCGCTCGCCGCGCATGATCCAGGTCGGATAGCGGCGAATCCCCATGCGCTCGCAGCGCGCGGGATCGGCGCCGGCGCCGCGCGGATCACACTCGACGTACGGCAGCTGGGACGCGGCAGACCCGAACCGGGCCTTTTGCTCGGCGCACGCGGGTCACCAATAGGCGCCGTAGAACACGGCGCCGGCGCTCTTGAGATGCCGCGCGACGGCCTCTTGCCGGCTCGACGCCTCGCGCGGCGTCTCGGCCAGGAACGCGCCGGCGCTGACCCCGACCGTCGCAAGTGCGGCGATGACGCCGATCAGGACGAGCCGCGCGGGCCGGCCCCAGGCTCGATTGCCCACCGCGTGTGGGCGCCGGAGCACCAGCGCGACCAGCATCGCAATCGCCAGTGCCGCGACCGCCAGGCAGTAGGGACAGATCGCGTGCAGCACGAACAGCTCGACCGACGTCAGGTAGCCGGTGAAGCCGACGCCGATCGCGGCGAGGACGAACGCGACGAGCCAGCGGCGGGCGGTGAAGCCGACATAGGCGAGCGCCAGCACCACCGCGAAGTACACGGCGCCCCAGGCGGCCGTCGGCGCCGCGAGGAACGTCGCCCACCGGCTCGATTGGACGACGTCGCAGCCACCGCCTTGCTCGCAGAACAGCGCATGACGGCCGCCGAGCTGGGTGACCGTCAGGTACAGCGAGATCGCGAGCGCGGCCGCCGCCATGACAGCGACGACCGCGTCGGTGGTGATCGGTGGTGGCGGCCGACGCGACGGATGCCGACTCACGGACGTGCGGCGCGAGCCTTCGCGTCGTTCGCCGCGTCGCGGGCACGCGCGAGCAGCGTGAACGCGGTGACCGGGTTGTGCGCGACGCCGCCGGCGCGGACGAATGCCAGCGCCTGGCGCGCTTCGTTGATGCGTGAGTCGGCCTCGGGCGTCCGGCGACCCGCACGGTGCGCGGCGGCGATCGCTCGCTCGGCGGCTGCGACGCTGTCGGCGGCGGCCTTCACGTCGCCCGTCGCTGCCTTCGTCCACTCCGCGAGCAGCGGCAGATACGTCGGCTCGTGACAGCCGGTGCACGCTCCTGCGATTGCCGCTCGGGGTTTCGGCTTGGAGAAGTCGTGACAATTCGTACACGTGACGGCGCTCGCCATCACGTTCGGCGCCACGGGCGCGAGCGGAGTCTTCAGTGTGCCGCGGTAGAACGCGCTCTGATCGCGATGGCAGCCCTCGCACCGCTCGTTCTGCGGGTTGTGATGGCACGTGCTGCAGGTTGTCGGGGTGGCGGCCAATTTCTTGTGCGCCTCTGCCGAGTGGCACGTCGTGCACGTCGCGCCGAGCTCGGTCGCGTGGCGCGCGTGGGGCAGGGGACGGCCGCGGAAGGTGACGATCTCCTTGACCTTCACGCCGAGCGGCTCGTGACAGAGCGCGGCGCAGTAGCCGCCGCGCACGAGCGCATCGTCGCCGGGCGGCCGCGGCGCGCCGGCCAGCGTGGCTGCGCGATCGACCCACTCGTTGGCCCGGAGCAGCAGCGCTCCCGCGTAGAACACATTGTGCGCGCCGCGGGCCAGCGCCACGTAGCGGGCGTTGAAATCCGCATCATCCAGCAGCCGGCGAGCTTCCGCCATGCCCGGCCGCGCGCCGGCGCCATCGACCGCCTTCCGCGCCACGGCGGCGCGTGCGGATACGACGCCGTGCATCGTGGCCATGCTCTCGCGCCAGCGCGTGAACATCGGGCCGTAACGCGCGTCGTGGCAGCCCACACACGCGCGCTCGCTCGGCCGGAACGACTGCCCGATCACGCTCTCGCGCACGGGCTCCTCCTTGGGCGCCACGTGACAGGCGATGCACTCGAGACGGGCCTGGGCCATCGTGCTCGGATTCGCGGGCACGCCGCGGCCGCCGGTGCCCCGGAACATCCGCACGATGCCCCGGTGCTCGCCGATGTGGCAGCCACGACAGTCGAGCTCCGGCGGTTGCGCGGGTCCGGACGGCGTCTCCGCCGGCGGCGGCGGTGTCAGTGTCGGGTGCTGGGCCGCCGCCGGCGTGACGACGAGCCCCAGGGCAACGAACAGCAACACGAACCGCACGATCACCGTCGCGGCTCCGTCTCCGGCCCCAGCGCCGCGGTCGTCGGCGTCGCGCGCGGCGGCAAGCGGTGTTTGATCTCGGTGTGGCAGCGCGCGCACTCGATGTTGTGCCGGGCGACGTGGAAGTCGTGGATGAACGGCGTGTCCGGGTACTTCGCGAGCTTCTCGACCTGGTTGTGGCAGCTGAAGCAGCGCTCACGCGGCGCCTCGCCGTCGCCCTGCGCGACGTTGAGATGACAGCTCTGGCACTGGATACCGCGGCTCAGCACCTGGTCGTGGTTGAACGTCGTGGCGCCGACCTTGATGTCGCCCTTGGGCGGAAGGTGACAGCCCGTGCACCCGCCGATCGGAGTGAACGTGCGCGAGGTCTTGAGGCCCTTGAAGTGGCAGAGGAAGCACGTCGACTCCGTCACCTCGATGTGGGTGCCGACGACGATCTGCGAGTGGCACGAGGTGCAGCGCAGCTGTCGGCCCCGCCGCTCACCGGTCAGGTGCGGCGTGTGATCGAAGATGATGCCGCGCTTGAACGGGACCTTGCCCTTGCCCTGCAGGAGCCGCTGATCGTGGCACCCGGAGCGCAGACACGAGCCGTCCTCGACCTCCGCGAACGGCTTCGAGGAGTACGTCTGGGTGGCCCACTTCACCACCTGCGTGAGCGCCTGGTACTTCACCCAGATCGTGTCGCGCAGACCCGGCGGATAGTGGCACTGCACGCAGGCAACATTGTGATGCTTCGAGCCTCGCCACGCCTGCACGTACGGCCGCATGATGTGGCACGAATTACACAGCATCGGGCTCGAGGACAGGTGCCACAGCCCGGCCCCCGCCGAGCCCAAGAGCGCGATGCCGATCACGATCGCGACGATCGTGCCGGCCGTGCCCCACGGCCACCACCTGCGGCGTCGCGGCGTGCCGGTGTCGCTCATGGCGTCAGGCCGCGCCCCATCGCAGCGCCGTCAGCACGATCAGATAGGCGAGCACGAGGCCGGTGGCGAGCGCGGTGAATCCGATCACCCGCGAGAAGTTGCGCAGCCAGCGCGGCGGCGGATCGGCGGCTAGCGATACCAGGCGGCCCTCGGTGTTCAGTCGCTCGAACTCCGCGGGATGATCGCGCCGGAAGTCTTCCTCGTCAATGCGTCCGGTGAAGATCACGGGATCCATCGGAAACTTCTCCGGGCGGAGGTTGGCGTTGAAGAAATGGATCGTGAAGATGAAGCCCACCGCCAGCAGCGCCTCGTCGCTGTGCACGATGATCGCGATATTGAAGATCCATCCCGGCAGCCAGCGCGCGAAGAACGTCGGGAACCAGAGCAGAAGCCCCGACGATCCGATGATCGCGATGCCCCAGAACACCGCCCAGTAGTCGAACTTCTCCCAGTACGTCCAGCGATCGAACCGCGGCCGCTGGCCGAGGCCGAGGAAGTACCGGACGTGCTGATACAGCTGCACGGCATCGCGGGGCTGGGGCACCATCGACATCGGTCCCCAGAAAACGCCGCCGTCGCGGCGAAGCACGAGTCGCGCGACATACCCCAGATGCAGGGCGAAGTAGAGGAAGGTCACCACCGCGAACACGCGGTGCAGGTAGCCGGCGACGAACGGTCCGCCGAGCGCCGTCGACAACGTGCGGCCCCAGCCGGTGGCGGAATACTTCAGCGGAAGACCCGTGAGCGCCAGGCCCAGGAACGATGTGATGACCATCCCGTGCAGGATGCGGTGGTACAGGTTCAGCCGGAAATAATATCTGCTCACGCGCTCTCGTCGTCGTGATGACGGCGGCGGCGAAGACGCTCCACGAGCGATCGTGGAAGCCACAGCAGCGTGTGCAAGCCGAAGAACCCGAATGTGCCGGCGAGGAGTCCCGTCATGCCGAGCCACACCCAGTAGAGCGTCGCGAACCGGGCGCGATTGTGCGGATCGGCGTGCGGATGGAACTGCGTGAACGCGAAGTTCGCGGCCGGATGGCATTGGCGGCAGGTCTCCACGCGCCGGGTGACGGACACGCGCGAGGCGGGATCCGCCGCGGGGAGAATGTCATGCGCGCCGTGGCAGTCCGCGCATTTCGCGGCGCGCGCGCCGCCGAGCTGCGTGATCTGGCCGTGGAAGGTATCGCGGTACGTCCGCAGCGACTCCTCGTGGCACGACCCGCATTCACGGACGACATCGAGCTGCCAGGGCGGCGCATCCACCCGGCGGATCTGGTGCGCGCTGTGGCAGTCGGTGCACACGGGGACCGCCGGATCGCCGGCGGCCAAACGCCGGCCGTGGATCGAGCGCGCATACTCCGCGCGGATACCGGCGTGGCAGCGGCCGCACGTGGCGGGCACGTTCGCGCGGAACACGGTGGACGCGTTGTCCGTCTTCGGTTTGATCGCGTGCGCCGTGTGGCAATCGGAGCAGTTGGCCGCGACGAGCAGGCCGCTTCGGCTGAGCGCCCGCCCGTGGATCGAGTCCATGTACATCTGATACACATTGCCGGCCTTGATTCCGTGGCGCTGCGCCAGCTCGGAGTCGGCGTGGCATTGCGCGCACGTCTGCGGCAGACGCAGCGGATAGACCGGCGAGGCGGGGTCCGTGTTGGGTCGCGCGGCGTGCACACTGCCGCCGTGACAGGAGACGCACGTCGGCGTCTCTTTGTCGCCGGCGGTGCGGGCACGCCCGTGGATGCTGTCGCTGTACGCGGTGACCTCCCGACCGTGGCACGCGGCGCAGCGCTGGATGCCCATGGCGGCCGGCCGCTTGATGTCGTGCGTGCCGTGGCAGGTGGTGCACGCGGGGCCCGACGGTCCGCCGTGCGCGCCGGTAGCGAGCGTTTTCGGCGGCTCGGCGTGGCAGTCGGCGCAGCGCACGCGCGGAAGCGTCGCGTCGTGCGGCACCGTCGCCGTGCGATGGCACTGCACGCAGGACAGGCTCGCGTGCGGCGAGGCCGCGAGCAGCGCGGGCTCCACGTGGACCGAGGGGCCGCGGCCGGGCCGCGCTGCCTCACGCTTGAGGCTCGCGTCGCCGTGACACGCCAGGCACTCGCTCGCTTCGGGCGCTGACGGCGCCTTCGCCGCTGTGGACGGTGACGGTGTGCGTGCGGCCGGCGGCGGCGTTGGGGCAGCGGCTGTCGCCGGCGGTGTCGCGGTCGTCGGGGGCTCGGGGGTGTCGCGGTGACAACGCTCGCACTCGTCGATGGCGAACGCCACGCGCCCACCGAACGCGCGTTTGCCGTCGTGGCAGGCGCCGCAAAACTTGCCCTCCTGCTTCGCGGCCAGCGTGATCGGCCCTGACGCGCCGCGCTTCATCTTGAAGTCTTTCGCGTGACACGTCGTACACGTGCCGACGACCGCGTGTGACGTGTGGCTGAACGTCACCGTGCCGGGACTCGACTCCGCCCGTGACATCGTGAAGTCTCGCGGCGGTGTCTGCGCGGTCGCGATGCCGAGTCCCAGCACGGCGACGGCCACCACGACGGTGGCGACGGCCGCGCTCAATCGCGATGGCACCGATCGCACTCATCGATCGCGAAGACCGGCCGGCCACCGGGGCCGGGCTTGCCGTCGTGACAGGCACCGCAGAACTTGCCTTCCTGTTTTCCCGCGAGCGTGATCCCCGACGCGCCGCGCTTCATCTTCAGATCGCGCATGTGGCAGAGGCTGCACTTGCCGACCGCGGCCATATGACGGGCGTGGCTGAACGTGACGGTCCCCGGACTGGTCTCCGCCTTGGGAATCTGGAAATCGGGCGGTGGCACGGGCGACTGAGCGGTCGCAGGGGCCACCGCGATCAGCACGCCGACCAGCGCGGCGGCCGCGGTGTGTCGGCGGCGGGAGCGGGCCGCGCTCATCGGGCCGGTCGACCCGTCCTCAAAAAGCCGAGCAGGTGCGTCATCTCATCGTCCGTGAACCGCGGGTAAGGGACGCCGAGCTCGATGGCCTTCTGCGAAATGCGCGGCGTATGGGCCCACATCCGTGACGCCCAGCGCGACGGAGGCGCGTAGTCGTCCGTCATGTCGGCGAGGTCCGGAGCGATGCGTGCGCCCTCGCGGCGGAAGGCATGGCACTTGAGACATCCCTTGCTCACGAGCAGCACCTGTCCGCGGCGGGGGTCGGGCTTGGGATCGCGCGCGGGATCAGCCTTCAGATAGGCCATGAGATCGCTCATCTCCGTTTCGGAGATCCCCGGCCACGACAGCCCCTCTTGCAGGAGCACTGTGAACATCGCCGGCGCATGGTTCCAGAGCCGCCCGGACAGCTCGTACGCGCCCTGTGGCCGCTGCAGCGCGTCGAGCAACGGGCCCACCCCTTTGGGCTCGGTGGATCGGTGACAGTGCGCGCACTGCTTGATGACGAACACGCGCTGACCACGCTCGACGTCGCCGGCCGGCTGGGCGGCCGCTGTCGCCGACCATGCGCAGGCCACGGCGACGGCGAGACCCAGCGCGGACGCGAGTCGGCGTCCGGCGGCGCTCATCTCATTTCTTGTGGCACTTCTCGCAGTTGGCCTTGTCATCCACGGTGAAGGCCACCTTGCCGCCCGTCTCGGTCTTGCCGTTGTGGCAGGTGCCGCAGAGCTCGCCGTTCTTCATCCGCTCCATCGTGAGCGGCGCGTCGGCGCCCTTCTTCATCTTGAAGACCTTCGTGTGACAGACGGTGCACTTCTCGGCGTTCTGCTTGTGCTTCTCGTGGCTGAAGGTCACCGGCCCCGGACTGTCTTTGCCCTGCTCGAAACTGAAGTCAGCGGGAATCTTGACCTGGGCGGTGCCGGAGGCGGCGAACGCCGCCAGCACGACGATGACGACGACGGCGATGGTCCACGGACGATGGGCTGACACGGAGGCACCTCCACGCTGAGTAGTCACGGCGGTGCGGTCCGACCTCACTTCGTCGGGCTCGCGGTATAGCCGAGGTACGTCAATACAATCACGTAGACGATAATCCCGATCCCGATCCAGGTGAAGAGACTGGCGCGGCTACCTCGCTCCGCGCGCCGGTCCAGGAACGGCAGGACCAGCAGGAAAAGGCCTCCGAGGCCGAACCCGAGGATGCCGACGATTTCGCCCTCGATGCCGAGGATCCGGCTCGGCAGGTACTTGAGCGTCTGGAACATGAACATGAAGTACCACTCGGGCTTGATGCCGATCGGCGCCGGGGCGAACGGGTCCGCCTTCTTGCCGAGCTCCGCGGGCAGCACCGCGGCGAGCAGGGCGAGCACGGCGAGCGCCGACAGCCAGCCCACCATGTCGCGCAGCAGGAAATCGGGCACGAACGGCATCGTGCGGCGCGGCCCACCTTCGCGGTCCACGCCCGGTGGCACGCTCATCCCGTGCTTTTGCACCATAAAGAGGTGCGCGCCGAGGATGAGCATGACGACGGCGGGCAAGATCGCGACGTGGATCCCGTAGAAGCGGGTCAGCGTCGCCCCCGTCACGTCGTCGCCACCGCGCAGCAGCCTCAGCATGAAATGACCCACGACCGGGACGGCGCCGGTGATCTCGGTGCCGACCTTCGTTGCGAAGTAGGCAAGCTCGTTCCACGGCAGCAGGTAGCCGGTGAACCCGAAGCCGAGCGAGACGCCGAACAGCGCGACGCCGGACATCCACGTGATCTCTCGCGGCCGCCGATACGCCTTGAGCAGCAGCACGCTGAACAGATGGATGAACAGCGCGAGGATCATGAGGTTGGCCGACCACGCGTGAATCGAACGGATCAGCCAGCCGAACTGCACCTCGGCCATGAGGAACTGCACCGACTCGTAGGCTTCCTCGGCGCTCGGACGGTAATAGAGGAGCAGCAGGATCCCCGTGGTGACCTGGACGCCGAAGAGGAACAGCGTCATGCCGCCGAAGTAGTACCAGACGCGATGGCGATGGATCGGCACCTGCTTGTGGCGCGCCAGCGCCTCGAAGTCGCTGAGGCCGACCCGCTCCTCGAGCCACGACCACAGTCTCCCGCGCGTCTCGGCGGTCGACGGCATGCTCAGACCCCTTTGCTCACGACGATCTGCGTGCCGCGGACGTTGACGACGTAGGGATCGAGCGGTCGCGGCGGCGGACCCGCGACGTTGTGGCCGTTCAGATCGAAGTGGCCGTTGTGGCAGGCGCACCAGATCTCGCCGAGGTCGGGACGG
Organism: Candidatus Methylomirabilota bacterium; assembly: GCA_046723475.1. Lineage (GTDB taxonomy): Bacteria > Methylomirabilota > Methylomirabilia > Rokubacteriales > CSP1-6 > AR12. The sequence goes on along the minus strand of JBKOUQ010000127.1, from coordinate 24,996 downwards.
TACTGCACCGTGCAGTTCAGGTGAGTGCACACCGCCGTGAAGGCGCGCAGCTCGCCGGCGGCCGTCCGCACGAGGATGGCGGGCTTGCTGCCGAACTTGAAGATCTGCCCGGTGTTCGGCTTGATCTCGTCGGCCTTGACGGGCACGACCACCGATGCCGCGCTCGACTCGCCCGCCGGCGGCGGCACCAGATATCGGCTGATCGGGTAGAGCACGGAGAGCACGAACGCGCCCGCGCTCGTGCCGAGCAGCCAGTTGACGAAGCTTCGTCGTGTCGGCACCGGTTCCATGGTCGATTCCACGCTCAGATCTCCTCGCGTCTCGGCATCGAATGCTGCGCGGTATACCGCCGCTCCCGGTCGACTTGTCGGATCTTCAGCGCGAGGCCGGCGATGAGCAGCACGATGATGACGAGCGATACCACCAGCCCTTGCCGGCGGAACTTCAGCTCGTCCAGCGCCCGGACGCCGCGCGCGTACGCCTTCGTCGCGATCCCGCGGCCGACCTCGGCCTCCCTGCGCACCGCCTCGAGGCTCGCCGTGTGCACCGCCACGCGCGCCTTGACGAACGCGTCGTTGGCGCCGGTGAGGTCGACGCGCGGCTGGCTCACTTCCATCCCGGCGTGCTCCGCTTGCTGCAGGATCCCGGCGGCGCGCGCGTGCTCGCTACGAAGCGCATCGAGTGTCTCGCGCATACCGGCCGCGGCCTTGCCGCCGGCGTCGTCCTTGCTGTGGCAGGTCGCGCACACCGCGCCCTCCGTCAGCCCGACCATTTCCACGGTCGCGTGCTTGATCGCGTGGTTGTCGTGGCACGTCGCGCACCCGGGTGTGCCCATCTGCTGAAACGCCTTGGCGTGGACGCTCTTCGCGTAGAGGTCGTTCATCACGGTGTGGCATTGACCGCACACGTTGCCGACCCACGACACGCCGGGAGGTGCGGCGCCGTGATTGCCGTGGCACGAATTGCACGTCGGCGCCGACAGATCGCCTTTCACCGACATCGCGTTCCAGTGCACGCTCTGCGTGTACTTTTGCAGCTGATCGGTCGGGATGTTCCGGCCGGCCATGTACGCGGCGTTGGCGTGGCAGTTCGCACACGTCTGCGCGACGTGCAGCGGGTGGACGGTCGAGGCCGGATCCGACTTCGGCCGGATCGTGTGCGCCGGATGGCAGCTCACGCACGTGGCGACCTTGGGATCGTTTTGCTCGCGCAGCTTGCGCCCGTGCACCGAGGTCGCGTATTCGGCCACCTGATCGACGCGTAGCGACGGGTTGTACTGCTTCATGAACCGCGCGTCCGAGTGGCACCGTCCGCACACCTGAGGAATCTGTGCGCGCTCGGGCTTGCCGATGTATCCCTTGGCGGGATCCATCGCCTCCATGCCGGCTTCGTTGCTGTCGCCGCCGTGACACGCGACACAGCCGAAGCCTTTCGCGCGATGAATGTCGTCGGCGTACGCACGCACGGGCTTGGCCAGCCGCTCGTCGCCGGTTTCGAGATGACACGCCGGACAGCCTTCCTTCGGCGCGGCTGGTGGTGTCGGGGCGCTGCGCGTCGTCGGCGCGGCCGCTGGTGTCGGGGCGCTGCGCGTCGTCGGCGCGGCCGGCGCCGAAGGCTGCTGCGCCCTGACGATGCCGCCGCCGATGGTGGCGGCCAGACCCAGTGTCATCGCGCCGATCACGAGTCTCCCCGCGCGCATCACGTCAGCGGCCGGCTTGCAGAAAGGCCATGAGGTCGAGCATCTCCGTGTCGGTGATCGGCGACGATGGCGCGATACGCGCGTTCGGGTCGCCGAGGAAGCTGTGGTTCCAGAGCGAGGCGAGAATCGCCGCCGACGACGTTCCGGCCGTCCGCCGCAGATCCGTGCCCTTGCCCGCGGCATGACACGCGTTGCAGCCTTTCGCCTCGGCCACGGCGGCGCCCCGCCGCGGATCACCGACCGAACCGAGGTACCGAACCGAATACAGGTAGGCCAGAAGGTCCGCGACATCCCCCGGCTGCAGCTGCGGCATCGGGATCGCGCGGTTCTTCATGGCCGCCTCCATCAGCGGCGCCTTGTTCCACATGAGTGCGGCGAAGTCGATCACGCTCGCGGAGAGCGCGCGATTCGCGAGGTCGGGGCCGACCTTGCCGCCGACACCGCGAACGCTGTGGCACTCGACACACAGCTTGTCGTTGAAGTCGCGCCGCCCACGCTCGGCGTCACCGGGCAGCACGTACACCGGCTCGTCCCCCGTGGTCGGCGACGTCGCGAGAAACGTCAGCAGGTCGCGCAGCTCGCCGGGCTTGAACGTCGGGCGCGAGATCTTCCGCGCCCGCATCACGGCCGCCATCTGTGGGCCGTGGTTCCACATCGCGGCCGCGACGTACGTCGGTGTGACGCGCGACCCGAGATTGTCGAGGTTGGGGCCGACCACGCCGCCCACCCCGCCGCGCTGATGGCACGCGATACAACGCTTCTCGGTGAAGAGTCGACGGCCGGCGTTCGAGTCACCGGGAGGATCGAAATAATTCGCGGTGAACAGAAACGCCACGAGGTCGCTGCTCTCGCGCGCGTCCAGGCGCGGCCGGGGGATGTTCAGCTCGCGCATGCGCTGGGCCATCCGCGGGGCGTGGTTCCACAGCTCCGCCGCCAGGTGATAGAACGAGCGCGGCCGCTCCGTGCGTCCCAGATCGGGGCCGACCTTGCCACCGATGCCATTGATGGAATGGCAGCGCGCGCAGCCTTTCGCACCGAAGACGCGCGAGCCCGCCATCGGGTCCTGAGCCTCCTCGAACAGCGCCTGCGCGGCGGCCGCGCCGGTCAGAGACAGTACGAGCACGAAGGCGACGGCGAGTGTTCTCAAGGCTGACGCTTCAGTGTTCGCAGGTACGCCATCAGATCGGCCATTTCGTCACCGCGGAACGTCGGCCAGGGCCGCCGATCCTTCGCCGGCCGTGGGTCGTCCACGAACGTGTGGTTCCACAGCGCGGCCAGCACCCCGCCCGGCGCGTCGAGGTTCTTCGCCTGCGTGAGATCGCTCGCGGGCTTGCCTCGCTCGCCGTAGAGTCCGTGGCAGTCGAGACACCCGGTGTTCACCGCGACGAGCACGCCGCGGCGCACGTCGCCGGACTGCCGGAAGTATCGAACCGAGTACAGATAGGCGACGAGGTCGGACATCTCGTCGGGCCGCAGGCTGGGGGGCGCGATTTGCTTGCCCTCCATCGACTGAAGCATCCGCGGCGCCTTGTTCCACATGGCGGCCGCGAACTCGGTGAGGCTCTTCTGCGCCTGGCCTTCGATGAGATCGGGACCTTCTTCGTCTCCGCGCCGCACCAGCGGATGGCACACGACGCACCGCTTGTCCGCGAACAGCAGCCGCCCGTTGCCCGCGTTGCCCGGCAGCACGTACACCTCGACGTGGCGGCCCTTCGGTGCGGCCGACTTTAGGTACGCGATGAGGTCGAGCAGCTCGGAGCCCTGAAACGTCGGGCGAGGAATACCTCGCTGCTGCATTCGCGCGCTCATCTTGGCCGCGTGGTTCCACATGGCGCTCGCGATGCCGATCGGCGACCCGTACGCGGCGAGCGCCGTGAGGTCCGGCCCACCGCCATCACGCGCGCCGCTGCGGCCGACGGCGTGGCATTCCGCGCAATGCTTTTCGGCGAAGAGCCGGCGACCGGCGGTCGCGTCGCCCTTGCGATCGAAGTAGTTGAGCGTGTAGAGATACGCGGCGAGGTCGCCGATCTCGCGAGCGTCGAGCTGCGGCCGCGAGACGCCGAGCTGGCGCATGCGCGCCGCCATCTTCGGCGTGTGATTCCACAGCGCGGCGGCGAGGTCGAAGAACGTATGCGGTCGGGCGACGCGCGCGAGGTCCGGGCCGACGCTGCCGCCGTCGCCGTTGACGGCGTGGCAGCGCACGCAGCCCTTCGCCTTGAAGAGCTTTTCGCCCGCGACGGGATCCTGCGTTGCGCCGAACAATCCCTGTGCGGCCGACATGCTCGTAGCGCCGAGCATCAGCAGTGCGACGAGAACGGCGATCCCCCCGGCCTTCACGCGGCGCTATCCTAGCCGCGCCGGCCGCGCGAACGCAATCGTCGCGACGACGGGAGCCGGGGTCGCGCCTAGAGCGTTTGCCCTAGGCGCGACCCCGGCGGCGTCCGGCGCCTCACATGAACGCACGTGCGTTATCGGCTCGCCGTGTCTCCCGCCAGCAGCGCGTACGGCGGGACCATCGGTGACGGCGCCCAGCCGATCACCGCCATGCCGAGGCACTGCTTCGCACATGCGACACGCCCGTCGCCGAACCGCGAGCAGGCGACGACGTCGGCGGGCCGCCGCGCCTCCGGCGAGGCCAGAAACGTCGCGGTCACCCGGCGCTTCGAGAACGGACACTCGAAGCTTCGTCGTGCCAGCATCGCGGGTCGGGGCATGAGGTGTGCGAGCGGAACGAGGACGAACAGCGTGAGCACCAACATGACGATCGGTGCCAGCGCGACGGCGGCGATGAATCCGGCGATGACCATGATGACCCAGTCCATGGCGACCTCCCTCCGCGTGTCGGTCCCTTATTCGCGCGGCTCCGGACGCAGCAGGAGCACCGGCACCTTCGCACGCTTCATCAAGTCGGCCGCGACGCTGCCGAGCAGACGGTCCTTCAACGTCTTCTTGGAGCTCGTCGTCACGGCGATCAGGTCAGCGCCGAACTCCTCGGCGTCGGCCAGGATCTCGGTCAGCGCGTTGCCGAACCGAACGTCGCGCTCGAGCTCCAGGTCCTGGAGCATCGGCTCGAGCGCGCTGACGTGGTCGAGCCACTGCACGCGCAGGCGCGTGGCCTCCTGATCGATGTAGGCGACGACCTGGCCGTCCTCGGAGACGACGGCTTCGGGCGCGTGCGCGACGTGCAGCAGGCGCACCCTCGCGTGCGACGCACGCGCGAGGTCCGCGACGATCGGCAGGATCGCCTCGTGTTCCGTCGTCTCGTCGAGCGGCACCAGGATCCGCTTCGCCATGAGCGCCTCCTACTCGATGACCAGCTTCAGCACGCCCGGCGTGTAGGCGTGCCGCACCTGCGCGTTGTCGAAGACGGCCACGCCGAATGCGTACTCCTTCTTCTCGTTGAACTGCACGTCGTACTCGCTGCCGGTGGCGAGCTTGCGCCACATCACGACCGTGTACGTTCCGTCCTTCCACGTGACGTTGGCGCTGATGTCGCCGCGATCGCCGGTGAAGGGCGCCACGATGATCCCGGGGACCTCGTCGCCCGCCTTGTACTTGCTGTCGTCGAACGGCTCCTTGTCGGCATCGACGATCCAGTAGGGCGGCGCCGGCGTGTTGCCCTTGAGCGCGAATTTCGGGCCCTTCTTGTCGTCGGTCACGTTGTCGACATAGCCGCCGCCCGTCTTGGGATCGCTCTTGCGCCCGGCCTCGGGCGCCTTGTCCTTGTCGTAGCGGGTGCCGTCGAGATACTGGTCGTCGACCTGGCCGATGCTGCCGGTGCGCACGCCCTTGAGGTGCCAGATGTCGGCGCGCTCGTTGGCGTTTGGCAGGTACTTGTTGCCATATGGCTTGCCCTCGCCCGTGTGGCAGGCCGCCATGCAGCCCCGCTGCTCGAACGCGGGCGATGAGATGTTCCAGATCATCGCGAGCTTGTCTTCGTAGTACACGTTGTTGTCGCCGCCCTTGTCGTCCGGATCCTTCAGCTTCTTCCACGAGCCGTCGGCCTGCTTCTGCCAGGGCTCACGCCGCATGCTCTGCGTGGCGTCCTTGTACTGCACGAGGAAGTAAATGGTGTCGCCGGCGACGACCGAGCGCAGCGTGACGTCCGTCGAGCCGCCGGGGAGATTCTTGCCGCCCACCGCCTTCACCGTGAGCGGTTGCGCGCCGCTCCACACGGCATCGACCGAGCCGTCCGCCGCCGGCGCCGCCGCGACCTTCTTGGCGACCAGGACATTCTTCTGCTGCGCCTCCGGACGCCCGAGCGCGAGCCCGAACGACAAGCCGGTGACGATCGCGACGAACACCACGAGCGCTTTTGAACTCTTCATCGCGCACTCCTCTTGTTGAAACGTGCTGCGCCTGCGCCGATCGTCATCGGCCGTATCGCTCGTCGATCGCGAGGCGGACGCGCGTGACGTCCCATCCCGCCCGGGTCATTCGAGACGCATCCAGCGCCTCGTCCATGCAGATGTCTCAGGTCACCGCGTGGCCGTCGACGTAGCAGGAGAGCAGGCTCACGTGCGCCGCCTCGCGGTCGCAGCCGCAGTAGCAGTGGATCTGGTCGATGACGTCGGGGATCTCGCGCGCCACCCGGAACGCCTGGGCGGGCTTGCCGGTGAAGCGCGCGGGATCAAGGGTGGGACGCGTCTCGCGACGCCGAACGCCGCCGCCGACCGGCGCGGCATCCGAATGCTCGGCTGCGCCCCAAGTCCGCCATATGAGTCCGCCGCCGACACCAAGAACCGGCAAGGCCACGGCCGCCGCGGTCAGAATCCGCCGTCGCGAGACATCATTCGGATGATGCGTTTTGCCCATCATGGCGATCGATATCGCAACGCGCATGCCACGGCTAAGTGCTCGGTTCTCATGGCGATGTCTCGACCGCCGAGATGCCGGCACGGGGCGGTGGCGCCGCGCGTGGGGCGGTCGTGCCTCAGATCGAGAGGCTTACTTCGACGCGGGCGGGTGCTTGGGTAGGGACGTCAGATACGCGGCGATGTCGGCGAGGTCGCGTCCCTGAAGCACCGGCCACGACACGCCTTGCTTCTGCGCGGACGCTTCCATCAGGGGCGCGTGATTCCACATGCCGGCGATCAGGCTTCCTGGCGTGCTGACGACGGTCGACTTCGCGAAATCGGCCGCCGCCTTGCCGCCTTTGCCGTTCACCGAGTGGCAGCTCGTGCAGCCCTTGTCGCGGATGACCTGCGCTCCGCGGCGGGCGCTCGCCGACGGATCGAAATAGTGCGCGACATAGAGGTAGGCGAGGATGTCGGCGGTGTCCTGACCGCTCAGCTTCGGCACGTCGATGCCGCGCTCCCTCATCGCCGCCCACATCTTCGGACCGTGATTCCACATCCGCGCGGCGAACTGCGTGAGGCTGATGTGATGGCCCGCGCGCCCCAGATCCGGGCCGACGCGGCCACCCTTGCCGCCGACGGCGTGGCAGGTGGCACAGTGGCGCTCGCTGAAAAGCTTCTCGCCGTTTGCGGGGGTGCCGGGCACGACCTGCGCGGTCTCGCCGCCGCTGTCGCGGGCCGCGCTGGTGACGTACGCGATGATGTCGAGCAGCTCCTTGCCCTCGAGCGTCGGGCGGGGGATGCCGCGCGTTTTCATCGCCTCCGCCATCGCGGGCCCGTGATTCCACATGGCGGCCGCGACGAGCACGGGCGAGTTCGCGCGCTTGAGCACATCGAGCGCCGGCCCGACGCCGCCGCCCGCGCCACCGACGGCGTGGCACTGCGCGCAGCCCTTCCCGGCGAACAGCCGCTCTCCGCTCTTGGCGTCGCCGGACTCGTCCTGGTACTGCGCGGTGAAGAGGAACGCGATCAGATCGGTCGCTTCCCGTGCGGTCAGTCGCGGCCGTGTGATTCGCGCGTCGCGCATCTCGCCCGCCATGCGAGGCAGGTGATTCCACAGCGCGGCGCCGATGTCGTAGAACCCGGTGGTCGAGCGTACGCGAGCGAGGTCGGGTCCGGTCACGGGGCCCGCGCCACGCAGCGCGTGACACTGGCCGCAGCCTTTGGCGGCGAACACGTCGAAGCCGGCCAGCATGCGCCAGCTCGGGGCGAAGGCGTCGGCGGCCGGCGACGTCGTGGATTGCGCGGGCGACGTTGTCGACGGCGCGGCGGGTGTCCCGCCCGATTGCGCCACGGCCGCCGGCGCGCACGTCAACACCAGCAGCACGGCGGCGAGCCAGGACAGGCAGCGGGGCCAGCGCAGCGGCGCGTGCGGCGCGCGACCGGCGAGTCGCCACCGCTGCGGGCGATCGGTCAGGAGCACGGCGCCCATGCTAGCGGTCGCCGCGTGGCGGCGTCAAGCGCGCACGCACTCACACGAGGTGATGGCGCGTCGCGTGCGTGACCGCCTCGAGCCGCGTGTGAACGCCGAGCTTGCCGAAGATGTTCTGCACATGGTTGCGGATCGTGGCGCGGCTCACGCGCAGGCGCGCCGCCGTCGCGGCCGTCCCGAGACCGCCCGCCATGAGACGAAGGATCTCGCGCTCGCGCCGCGTCAGGCGCGCGTCGCCATCGGTACCGTCGCCGACGTGCTCGCGCAGCTCGCGCAATAGCTGTTTGGTGCGCGTCGCGTCCTGAAAGACGTGGATGACGAGCGGCGCGTCGCCGTCGATCTGAAACGTCATCACCTCGAGCCACACGTCGCGGCCGTCTTTCGCGTGGGTGGGCACACCGAAGCTTGTGCCCGCTCCTCGCGTCAGTCGGGCGGCGTCGCAGCACGGGCCGCAGACCGGTCGGCCCTGCTCGTCGCGTCCGGTGACGACCTCGCCGCAACTACGTCCACAGACGTCGTCCTCGCTGTAGCCGAGCACCGTCTCCGCGCCGCGATTCCAGAACACGATGCGGCCGTCGACGGTGGTGACCCACACCCCGTCATCGGCGCGCGCGAGCAGTGCGCGCAGCCGCTCGGGCAGCAGCGCCGCCGCAGCACCGTTCGGTGTTGCCTCACGCACATCGACCATTCGCCGCCCTCCGGTCGGCATCATGGTGCGACGAGCGTGCCAGACCGCGTCGTCACGTACAAGAGGAGATGTACGCACACGGCGCGCGAAGCGCCGGCCGCGGCGTCCCAGGCTCGCCCCAACTGAGGCGCCCACGCCTCAGTGCCAACGCCGTGCGGCGACATCCGCGCCGGCGGCGTCCGCACCGGAGCGCGTGGCGCGAAGTGCTCGGAAACACGTGGAGCGAGCGCGGCCGGCATTCGCCGCCCGCGGTGCACGCAGCTGCGGCACACGCCTTGCGTAGCCGATGCCGAATATGGTGTCAGACATGGCGGTTCGCGCGACAGTCACGATCGACGGAAACGAAGCAGTCGCCCGCGTCGCGTACAAGCTCAGCGAAGTCATCGCGATCTATCCGATCACGCCGTCGTCCACGATGGGCGAGTGGGCGGACCAGTGGGCGGCCCACGGCGAACCCAATCTCTGGTCGACGGTTCCCGCCGTGATCGAGCTGCAGAGCGAAGGCGGTGCCGCGGGCGCGCTGCACGGCGCATTGCAGGCGGGCGCGCTCGCAACGACGTTCACCGCGTCGCAGGGTCTGCTGTTGATGATCCCGAACATGTACAAGATCGCCGGCGAGCTCACGCCGTCGGTGTTCCACGTGGCGGCGCGCTCGCTCGCCACGCAGGCCCTGTCGATCTTCGGCGATCACAGCGACGTCATGGCGACGCGTGCCACCGGGTTCGCGATGCTCGCCTCGAATTCGGTGCAGGAGGCGGGCGACATGGCGGCCATTGCGCACGCCGCCGCGCTCGAGTCGCGCGTCCCGTTCCTGCACTTCTTCGACGGCTTTCGCACGTCGCACGAGGTCGCCAAGGTCGAGCCGCTCGGCGACGACGTGCTGCGCGCGCTCGTCGACCAGCGCGCCGTGCTCGCGCATCGCGCGCGTGCGCTGACGCCCGAGCGGCCGGTGGTGCGCGGCACCGCGCAGAATCCGGACGTCTACTTCCAGGCGCGCGAGGCCGCGAACCCCTATTACCTCCGCTGCGCGGACGTCGTGCGCGCGGTGATGCGGCGCTTCGGCGCGCTCACGGGTCGGCTGTACGACGTCGTGGAGTACGCCGGCGCGCTCGACGCCGAGCGCGTGATCGTGCTCATGGGCTCGGGCGCCGAGACCGCCGAGCACACCGCCGCGGTACTGGCCGCGGCCGGCGAGCGGGTCGGCGTGCTGAAGGTGCGACTCTATCGTCCCTTCCCAGCGGCCGCGCTCGTCGCGGCGTTGCCGCCGACGACCCGCACGATCGCCGTGCTCGATCGCACGAAAGAGCCGGGCAGCGCGGGCGAGCCGCTCTATCTCGACGTCGTCGCCGCGATCTCGGAGGCGGTTGCGACCGGCACCGCGCCGTTCGCGACGCCGCCCCGGATCCTCGGAGGCCGCTACGCCCTCGCCTCGAAAGAGTTCACGCCGGGCATGGTCAAGGCGGTGTTCGAGGAGCTGGCGGCGTCGCGGCCGCGCACTCATTTCACGATCGGCATCGACGACGACGTGACGTTCACCAGCCTGCCGTGGGACGCGGAGTTCTCGACGGAGTCCGCGGACACGGTCCGCGCGGTGTTCTACGGCCTCGGCGCCGACGGCACCGTGGGGGCGAACAAGAATTCGATCAAGATCATCGGGGAGGAGACGCCGGGGTACGCGCAGGGCTACTTCGTCTACGACAGCAAGAAGTCGGGCTCGATGACGATCTCCCACTTGCGCTTCGGCCCGCGCCCGATCGCAGCACCGTATCTCATCACCCGTGCGACGTTCGTCGCGTGTCATCAGTTCTCGTTCCTCGAGCGCCTCGACGTGCTGAAGACCGCCGAGCCGGGCGCGGTGTTCCTGCTCAACAGCCCGTATGGCCCCGACGAGGTGTGGAATCACCTGCCGCGCCCCGTGCAGGAGCAGCTCGTGAGCAAGCGGCTGCGCTTCTTCGTCATCGACGGCTCGCGGGTCGCGCGCGAGGCGGGGATGGCGGGACGCGTGAACACGATCATGCAGACGTGCTTTTTCGCGATCAGCGGCGTGCTGCGCGCCGACGAGGCGGTGGCCGCCATCAAGCGGTCGATCGAAAAGACGTACGGGCGGCGCGGCGACGCGGTGGTGCGCAAGAACTTCGCCGCGGTCGACGCCGCCCTGGCGCATCTGCAAGAAGTCAAGGTCCCGGATGGTCCGACGGCGACCAGCGATCGGCGGCCGAGCGTCCCCGCGACCGCGCCGGCGTTCGTGCGCGATGTCGTGGGAACGATCCTCGCGGGCGAAGGCGATCGGCTCCCCGTGAGCGCGCTGCCCGCGGATGGAACGTATCCGACGGCGACCACGCGATGGGAGAAGCGCAACATCGCGCTCGAGATCCCCGCCTGGGACGAGACGCTGTGCATTCAGTGCGGCAAGTGCGTTTTCGTGTGCCCTCACGCGGTCATCCGCTCGAAGGTGTACGCGCCCGCCGCGCTCGCCGGCGCGCCGAGCGGGTTCAAGTCGGTGCCCGCCCGGTGGCGCGAGTTCGGCGACGCCTGCTACAGCCTGCAAGTCTCGCCGGAGGACTGCACGGGCTGCGGTCTCTGCGTGGAAATCTGTCCGGTCAAGAGCAAGAGCGAGGTGAAGCACAAGGCGCTCAACATGGTCGGGGCGCGACCGGTGCACGACGCGGAAGTCGTCAACTGGGATTTCTTCCTGTCGCTGCCGACGCCCGAGCGTGCGCCGCTGAACGCCGGCCTCGTCAAGGATGTGCAGCTGCTGGAGCCGCTGTTCGAGTTTTCGGGCGCGTGCGCCGGCTGTGGTGAGACGCCGTATCTCAAGGCGGTGAGCCAGCTGTTCGGCGACCGCGCGCTCATCGCCAACGCCACCGGGTGCTCGTCGATCTATGGTGGGAGCCAGCCGACGACACCGTGGGCGACGAATGCGGCGGGACGCGGGCCGGCGTGGGCGAACTCGCTGTTCGAGGACAACGCGGAGTTCGGGCTCGGCATGCGGCTGGCGCTCGACCGTCAGGCCGAGTACGCGCGCGAGCTCCTCGGCCGCCTCGACGGCGCCGTCGCCGATCTGGGCCCCGCGCTGCTCGACGCGGATCAGTCCACCGAAACCGGTATCGCGGCCCAGCGTGAGCGGGTCGCCACGCTCAAGCGGCGGCTGGCGAGCATCGACTCGCCGGACGCGCGCGAGCTCGGCAGCGTGGCCGACACGCTGGTGAACACGAGCGTGTGGATCGTGGGCGGCGATGGATGGGCGTACGACATCGGCTTCGGCGGGCTCGATCACGTGCTCGCCTCGGGTCGCAACGTGAACGTGCTCGTGCTCGACACCGAGGTGTACTCCAACACCGGCGGCCAGGCGTCGAAGTCGACACCCCGCGGCGCGGTCGCGAAGTTCGCCACCGCGGGCAAGCGCGGCGCGAAGAAGGACCTGGCACTCATGGCGATGAGCTACGGCCACGTGTATGTGGCGCGCGTGGCCATGGGCGCCAACGACGCGCAGACGCTGCGCGCGCTGCGTGAGGCCGAGGCCTACGACGGCCCGTCGCTCGTCATCGCGTACAGCCACTGCATCGCCCACGGCTACGATCTGCGTCACGGGCTCGACCAGCAGAAGGCCGCGGTGCTCGCCGGCCACTGGCCGCTGTTGCGCTACGACCCGCGCCTGGTCCGCGAGGGCAAGAATCCGCTGCAGCTCGACAGCAAGGCGCCGAGCGTCCCGTTCCGGAGCTACGCATACAACGAGACACGCTACACGATGCTGGCGCACAGCGATCCCGATGCGGCCCGGCGTCTGCTGGACGAGGCGCAGAACGACGCCGCGGCGCGCTGGCGCTATTACGAGTACCTGGCCGCGATGCCCGCGGCGGCGCCGCCGGAGGCTCCCCATGACTGATCTGTCGACGCGCTACCTCGGCTTACGACTGTCGAACCCGCTCGTCGCGTCCGCCTCGCCGCTGTGCGAAAGCCTCCACAACATCCGGGCCATGGAAGACGCCGGCGCCGCGGCGGTCGTGCTGCACTCGCTCTTCGAAGAGCAGATCGACGTCGAGGGCACGCAGCTCGACCGGTATCTCATGCACGGCGCCGAGAGCTACGCCGAAGCGCTCGATTACTTCCCGGACCTGCGCGGGTACAACTTCGGTCCCGACGCCTATCTCGAGCACGTCCGCCGGGCCAAGGAAGCCGTCGGCATTCCCATCATCGGCAGCCTCAACGGCGTGTCGACGGGCGGGTGGGTCGAGTTCGCCAAGAAGATCGAGCAGGCGGGTGCGGACGCGCTCGAGCTCAACGTGTATTACGTGCCGACCGATCCCTCGCTCACGGCCGCGGAGGTCGAGCGGATGTACGCGGACCTCCTCCGCGACGTCAAAGCCGGCGTGTCGATTCCCGTGGCGGTCAAGCTCGGCCACGCCTTCACCGCGTTTGCAAACCTGGCGCGCCACCTCGACGTGCTGGGTGCCGACGGACTCGTCCTCTTCAACCGGTTCTATCTGCCCGATTTCGATCTCGAGCGGCTCGAGGTCGTGCCGCGGCTGACGCTGTCGAGCCCGCACGAGCTGCTGGTGCGGCTGCACTGGGTCGCGATCCTGTACGGCCACGTGAAGGCGGACCTCGCCGTCACCGGCGGCGTGCACGGCTCGGCGCAGGTGCTGAAGGCGATGATGGCCGGCGCCCGCGTGGCCATGATGACGTCCGCGCTGCTTCAGCACGGCATCGGCTATCTGGCCCGCGTGCGGGCCGACGTCCTGGAATGGATGGAGACGCACGAGTACGCCTCGGTCGCGCAGATGCAGGGAAGCATGAGCTACCGCGCGGTGGCCGAGCCGGCCGCCTTCGAGCGCGCGAACTACATGAAGGTCCTCAGCTCGTATGCGCTGCGGACGCCAATACGGGGGAGCCGACCATGAGGAGAGCCGAGCACTGGAAGAACGTCATCACACTTGTCGGGGCGAGCGTCATCGTGTTGCTACTGCTCATGGCCGGCGTGGCGGCCGCCGAGGAGATCGTGCTCGGCTCGGCGATCTCGCAGACCGGCAAGTACGCGCGCGAGGGCAAGTTCTACGTCGACGCGTACACGCTGACCGTCGACGCGGTCAATAAAGCCGGGGGCATCAAGGTTGGCGGCAAGACGTATCAGCTGGCGCTCAAGCTCTACGACGACCAGAGCGATCCGAGCCTGAGCGTGCGGCTGTTCACCAAGCTCGTCAGCTCCGACAAGGTCAATTTCCTGCTCGGCCCGTATTCGAGCGGCATCACGATCCCGGCCAGCGCGGTGGCGGAGAAGTTCGAGATCCCGATGATCCAGGGCGGCGGCGCCTCGGGCAAGATCTTCGACCGCGGCTACAAGTACATCTTCGGGACGCTGCCCAAGGCCGAGCTGTACTTCCAGTCGGCCATCGAGGCGGCCGCCAAGATGAATCCGCCCGTCCGCACCGCGGCGCTGCTGTTCTCGAACGAGGCGTTCGACCGCAGTGTTGCCGAGGGCTCGCGTCAGTGGCTCAAGGAATCGAGGATCGACAAAGTCTACGACGAGGAGTATCAGCCGGCCACGCAGGACTTCACGTCGATCCTCGCGGTCATCAAGACCAAGAATCCCGATCTGATCCTGGTCGCCGGCCACGAGGAGAACTCGCTCAACTTCATCCGCCAGTCGCAGGCCGCCGGCGTGAATCCGAAGATGATGGTGTTCACGGTCGGCCCGCCGACCGGCGACTTCCGCAAGACGCTCGGCAAAGCGGCCGAGTACGTGTACGGCGTGACGCCGTGGCTGCCCGACATGGAGATCGGCGGCGACATCTTCAAGTCGGCGCGCGAGTTCGACAAGCAGTTCCAGGGGCGCTTCGGCTACGCCGCCGACTACCACGTGGCCTCGGGAGCCGCCGACGTGCTCGCCTTCAAGGCGGCCATCGAGCGCGCGCAGTCGCTCGATCCCAAGAAGGTCCGCGACGCACTGGCCGCGCTCGACGTCGAGACGCTCTACGGCCGCGTCAAGTTCGAGTCGACGGGCCAGATCAACATGAGCCAGGTCCTCGTGCAGATTCTCGACGGCAACGTCGTGCCCGTGTACGTCAACGGCAAATTCGTGAACAAGCTCGTGTACCCGACGCCGAAGTGGGGCGAGCGGAAGTAGCCGTGCTCCTCCTGCAAGTCCTCATCAACGGTCTGTTGCTGGGCGGCCTGTACGGAATCATGGCGCTCGGGATGTCGTTGATCTGGGGCGTGATGAACATCGTGAACGTCGCGCACGGTGCCCTCATCATGCTCGGCGCGTATCTGACGTTCTGGATGTTCAGCCTCTGGGGTATCGATCCCTTCGTGTCGCTGCCGCTCACGATTCTCGGGTTGTTCGTCTACGGATATTGCCTGCAGCGCTACGTGCTGAACCTGATCGTGCGCGCGCAGCTCTTTCTCACGCTGCTGATCACGTTCGGTGTCGAGGTCGTGATGATCAACGTCGCGCGCCTGCTCTGGTCCTCCGACCTTCGGCAGGTGACGCCCGCCTACGCGGCCGCGAATTTCGAGGTCGGGCAGATCACGATTCCGTGGGTCCGGCTGTGGGTGTTCGTCACGACCCTCGTGCTCTCGGTGACGTTCCTGTTCGTCCTCGAGCACACCCGGCTGGGCCGCGCCATCCGCGCGACGTCGGAGGAGCTGCGCGCCGCGCGGCTGACCGGGATCCCGGTCGCCCACATCTACGCGGTCACGTTCGGGCTCGGCGCAGCGCTGGCCGGAGCCGCGGGCGGGCTGTGGGGGATGCTGTTCCCGATCACGCCCGTGATGGGCGGCTCGCTCACGCTGAAGTCGTTCGTGGTCGCCGTGCTCGGCGGCCTCGGCACGATGATGGGCGCGATCGTCGGCGGTCTCGTGCTCGGTCTCACCGAGTCGTTCGCCGGCACCTACCTCGGCCCGACATATCCAAACGCCATCAGCTTCGGCCTGCTCGTGCTGATCTTGCTGCTGCGCCCGACGGGAATTCTCGGGCGGAGAGCCTGATGACGACTCGTCCCGCCCCCCGGCGGTTCGCGACGATCGCCGCGGCCGTTGTCGGCATTGTGCTGCTCGGCGCCGCGCCGGGCGTGCTGTCGCCGTTCATGGTGCAGTTCGTCATCAACCTCTTCATGCTCGCGATCCTCGCGGAGAGCTGGAACATCATCGGGGGCTTCACGGGCTACGCCTCCTTCGGCAACGTGGCGTTCTTCGGCATCGGCGCCTACACGACGGGCGTGCTCATGACGAAGGTCGGATGGCCGCTCGCGGCGGCCCTCGCGGCGGCCGGCGTCGTCCCGATGCTGTTCGCCGCGCTCGTCGGCCTGCCGATCTTGCGCCTCAAGGGCCACTACTTCGCCATCGCGACGCTCGGCGTCGCGGAGACGATGCGCGAGGTCGTCTACAACTTGGAAATTACGGGCGCGGGCACCGGGCTCGTCATGCCGATCGCGCGCACGCCCGCGCTGTTCTTCTACCTGATGCTCGGGATCCTGATCGCCGTCACGCTCGTCAACGTCTGGCTCGCGCACTCGCGCTTCGGCTACGGACTGGTGGCCATCCGCGAGGACGAGGACGCCGCGGCCGCGATGGGCATCGATACCGCGCGCTACAAGACCATCGCGTTCGCGCTGAGCGGCGCCTTCGCCGGCCTCACCGGCGGCGTGTTCGCCTACTGGATCACGTTCATCGACCCGGACGCCGTGTTCCGCGTCATCGTGACCATCCAGATGATCATCATGGCGGTGTTCGGCGGCGCGGGCACCGTCGTCGGCCCTCTGCTTGGGGCGTTGGTGCTGGCCTCGGTCTCGGAGATCCTCTCGACCCATCTCGTGGCGCTCGCCGAGCTCTTCAATGGCCTGATCGTCATCCTCGTGGTGCTGTTCATGCCGAAAGGCTTGCTCGAGGTCGTGCGCGCCGGCCGTGGCTCACTGCGCGTCATGGCCCGAAATCTGCGGGAGTACCGCGTATGAGCGTGGTGATCCTGAGCGCGCGCGGGGTGACGAAGAAATTCGGCGGCCTGGCCGCCGTCGCCGATGTCACGTTCGACCTGCACGAGGGTGAGATCCTCGGGCTGATCGGTCCCAATGGCTCGGGTAAGACGACACTCGTGAACGTCGTGACGGGTGCGTTGCCGGCGACGGGCGGCGAAGTGCGATTCGCCGACCGCCCACTCACCGGTCTGCCATGGCACGAGGTCGGCCGGCTGGGCGTGAGCCGGACGTTTCAAGTCGTCAAGCCGTTCCGTAATCTCAGCGTGGTCGAGAACGTGATGGTCGGCGCGCTGTTCGGTGCGCGCGGCGGCGCGCGCGACCTGCGCACGGCGCGACGGCAAGCCGAGGAAGTGCTGGCCTTCGTCGCCCTCGACCATCGCGCCGACGCGCCGGCCGAGGGCCTGAACGTGCCGGAGCGCAAGCGGATGGAGCTGGCGCGCGCGCTCGCCATGCGCCCGCGCGTGCTGATGCTCGACGAGGTCATGGCGGGGCTGAACCCCGCGGAAATCGACGCGGCCGTCGAGCTGATCAAGCGCATCCGCGACCGCGGGATCACGCTGCTCGTGATCGAGCACGTGATGAAGGCGATCCGCAATCTGTCGGATCGCATCCTCGTGCTCTTCCACGGCCAGACGCTCACCGAGGGCGCGCCGGGCGACGTGCTCAACGACGAGCGCGTCGTCGCGGCCTACCTCGGCCGGCGCTATGCGGAGGCCGCCCGTGCTTGAGATGCGGCGCCATGCGGAGGCCGCCCGTGCTTGAGGTGCGTCAGCTCTCCGCGGGCTATGGCGCCATGCAGATCTTGAGAGACGTCAGCCTGAGCGTGCCGGCAGGGGAGATCGTCACGCTCGTCGGCAGCAACGGTGCGGGCAAGTCGACGTTGCTCAATACGGTGTGCGGGATCATCAAGCCGGTCGGCGGGCGCGTACTGCTCGACGGCACCGACATCACCGGCCGCGCGTCCGAGGCGATCGTGGCGCTCGGAATCACGCAGGTGCCCGAGGGCCGCCGGCTGTTTCCCACGATGACGGTGCGCGACAACCTCATCCTCGGCGCCTACCGTCGTCGTGACGCCAAGGCGATCGCGCACGACCTCGCGTGGGTGTACGAGCTGTTTCCGATTCTCGAAGAGCGCCAGCGCCAGGCTGCGGGCAGTATGAGCGGCGGTGAGCAGCAGATGTGCGCGATCGGGCGCGGGCTCATGGCCAGGCCGCGGCTGCTGATCCTCGACGAGCTGTCGCTCGGGCTGGCGCCCATCATGCTCGACACGCTCGTCGACGCGCTGACAAAAGTTCACCACGAAGGGATGACGATCTTCCTGGTCGAGCAGGACGTCGCGACGGCTTTCGATCTGGCGACTACGGGATATGTCCTCGAAAACGGTCGCGTGGTCCTCTCGGGTCCGACGAGCGAGCTGCGGGCCGATTCTCACGTCAAAAAAGCGTATCTGGGGTTGTGAGCATGGAGCACTACGGGGATAGTCTGCATCGGGGATCGCACCTGCTGGCCGAGTCGATGTACAACAAGGGCAGCGCGTTTTCGCGGGACGAGCGGGCCGCGCTCGGGCTCGAAGGCCTGCTGCCGGCGGGTGTAAACACCATCGAGCAGCAGGCCGCGCGCGTGCTGGAAAATCTCGCGCGCAAGCGCGATCCGCTCGAGACGTACATCGGTCTGGCGTCGCTGCAGGACCGCAACGAGCATCTGTTCTACCGTGTGCTCTGCGATCATCTCGAAGAGTACCTGCCGATCGTCTACACGCCGACGGTGGGCCGGGCGTGCCAGGAGTTCAGCCACATCTTCCGGCGGGCGCGCGGGCTCTGGATCACGCCCGAGCATCGCGGCCGCATCGACGCCGTGCTCGGCAACGCGCCGTTCGACGATGTGCGGCTCATCGTCGTCACGGACAACGAGCGCATTCTCGGCCTGGGCGATCAGGGCGCGGGCGGCATGGGCATTCCCATCGGCAAGTGCACGCTCTACAGCGCCGCGGCGGGGATTCATCCGGCGCAGACCCTGCCCGTGAGCCTCGACGTCGGCACCGACAATCAGTCACTGCTCGCGGACGATCTCTACCTCGGCTGGCGGCAGCCCCGGCTGCGCGGCGGCGCCTACGCGGAGATCGTCGACGAGTTCGTGACCGCGGTGCGGCGCCGGTTTCCGCGTGCGCTGCTGCAGTGGGAGGACTTCAAGAAGCAGAACGCCTTCGATCTGCTCGACCGTTACCGCCGGGCGCTGCCGTCGTTCAACGACGACATCCAGGGCACGGGCGCGTGCGTGTTGGCCGGTCTTCTCGCCGCGGGGCGTGTGACGGGTCGGTCACTGGCGCAGGAGCGTGTGCTGATCCTGGGCGCCGGCGCGGCCGGCATCGGCGTGGCGCGCGTGCTGCGCGATGCCTTCGCGCGCGCAGGTCTGGCGGGCGCGGCGCTCGCGCGCGCGCTGGCGATCGTCGAGGTGACGGGCCTCCTGGTGCAGGACGGGCAGCCGCTCGACGTCTTCCAGCGTCCGTTCGCGTGGCCGACGGAGCTTGCCGCCGCCGCCGGCGTCGAGCCCGGCGCGGACCTCACGACGATCGTGCGTACGCTGCGTCCGACCGCGCTCATCGGCGTGTGCGGGCAGGGCGGCGCGTTCACCAAGGACGTCGTGCAGGCGCTGGCCGACGGCACCGACCATCCTCTCGTGCTTCCGCTTTCCAATCCGACGACGCAATGCGAAGCGGTGCCGGACGATGTCGTCGCATGGAGCGCCGGCCGCGCGCTCGTGGCCACGGGCAGCCCGTTCCCTCCGCTGATCTACGGGGGACGGACGATGCGCGTCGGCCAGAGCAACAACGCCTTCATCTTTCCCGGCATCGGACTCGGCTCGCTCGTGGCCGAGGCACGCGAGGTCACGGACGGCATGTGTCTGGCCGCCGCGGAGTGCCTTGCGGGGCTCGTCGCCGAGGCCGATCTCGCCGCCGGCAGCCTCTATCCGGCGATCCGCGAGCTGCGGCACGTCGCGGGTCGCATCGCCGAGGCCGTCGTGCGCGCGGCCCGTGAGGACGGGGTCGGTCGCCGGCTGGACGACGCTGCGATCCCCGCCGCGGTCGCGGCCGCGCGCTGGGAGCCGCAGTACCCGTCGACTCGTCGCTGACCCGTCGCCTCACCTGAGGCGGCGGTGCCCCACGCCGCCGCCTCAGCGTCGAGACCGCGCTTCTCCAGCACTCTGCAAGTGACCGTCGCAGGAGACGAATCTCGCTCGGAGTCGCACCCCAGCCGTGGCACAGCCATTGCCCCTCTGCCAACCAATGCTGAAGTCGGCAAACCCGGCTCACATTCCCGTAGGCGGACACCCCCCGTTCACCTGGCTCGTCGTGTGTTGAAGGAGGCAGTCATGGGCAGTCAACGACTCGAGGGACGAACGGCGCTCGTCACCGGCGCGGCCCGGGGGATAGGCAAGGCCATCGCGCTGGCGTTCGCGCGCGAGGGTGCGAAGGTTGCCGTGAACTACAAGGCGAGCGAGCGCGAGGCCAAGGAGCTCGTCGAGGAGATCTCCGCCGACGGCGGCGAAGCCATGCTGCTGCAAGCGGACGTGAGCAACGGCCGGGAGGCGCGCGGCCTCGTGCAGCGCGTGCTCGACGTGTGGCAGCACCTCGACATCCTGGTCAACAACGCGGGGATCACGCGCGATCGTTCGCTGCGCAAGCTCTCCGACGACGACTGGCGTCAGGTGCTCGAGACGAACCTGGACAGCGTCTTCTACTGCACGACCGCGGCCATGACGCCGATGGTCGAGCGCCGCTACGGCCGCATCGTGAACGTGGCGTCGTTCGTCGGGCAGGCCGGCAACTTCGGCCAGGCGAACTACGCGGCCAGCAAGGGCGGCATCATCGCGTTCACCAAGACGGCTGCCATCGAGCTCGCGAAATTCAACGTCACCGTCAACGCCGTCGCGCCGGGCTTCACGCTGACCGACATGCTCGCGAAGGTGCCCGCAGACGTGCAGACGGCGCTGAAGGCGCGCATCCCGATGGCGCGGTTCGGCGAGCCCGAAGAAGTCGCGAAGACGGTGCTCTTCCTGGTGGCCGACGCGGATTACGTGACCGGCCAGCAGATCAACGTCAACGGCGGCATCTACATGTGAGCAGCTCCGAAGAGGACAGACGGGGAAGGTCATGATGAACAGTACGCGCGAAGTCGTAGTGCTGAGCGGTGTGCGGACGGCCATCGGCCGGTACGGCGGCAGTCTCAAAGACGTCCCGCCGAGCGAGCTTGCCGCGCAGGTCGTCCGGGAGGCCGTGGCCCGGGCTCGTGTGGAGCCCGCCGACGTCGGTCACGTGGTCTTCGGCAACGTCATCCACACCGACGCCCACGACATGTACCTGTCGCGGGTGGCGACCGTGAACGGTGGCCTGCCCGTGACGACGCCGGCGCTCACGCTCAATCGGCTCTGCGGCAGCGGGCTGCAGGCGATTGTCTCCGCGGCGCAGACGATCGTGCTGGGCGACGCCGATGCGGCGATCGGCGGCGGCGCGGAGTCCATGAGTCGCGGCGCGTACTGGCTGCCGTCGATGCGCTGGGGCCAGCGGCTCAACAACGGCACCGTCGTCGACGCGGCGGTCGGCGCGCTCACCGATCCGTTCGACGACCGCCACATGGGGATCACGGCGGAAAACGTCGCCGCGAAGTATGGAATCACGCGCGAGGATCAGGACGCGCTGGCCGTGGAGAGCCAGCACCGCGCGGCGGCGGCCACGGCGCGCGGGTACTTCAAGAGCCAGATTCTGCCGATCACCGTGCAGGGCAAGGGCGGGCCGGTCGCCTTCGAGACCGACGAGCATATCCGCGCCGATGCGACCCTCGGCGGCCTGGCGAAGCTGAAGCCCGTCTTCGACCCGAAGGGTACCGTGACCGCGGGCAACGCGTCGGGGCTCAACGATGCGGCGGCGGCGGTGGTGCTCATGGAGCGACGCGCCGCCGAGCATCGTGGCCTCGTCCCTCGCGCGCGGCTCGTCTCGTACGCGCTTGCCGGCGTCGAGCCGCGGTACATGGGGATGGGACCGGTGCCCGCCACCCGCATGGCGTTGGGTCGGGCCGGTCTGCTCATCAGCGATCTCGACGTGATCGAGCTCAACGAGGCGTTCGCCGCGCAATCGCTGGCGGTGATCCGCGAGCTCGGCCTGCCGCTCGAGAAGACGAATCCGAACGGCAGCGGCATCTCTCTCGGACATCCGATCGGCGCGACGGGCGCGATCCTGACCGTCAAGGCGATCTACGAGCTCGAGCGTATCGGTGGGCGGTACGCCCTCGTCACGATGTGCATCGGCGGCGGTCAGGGGATCGCCGCGATCTTCGAGCGCATCTGAGTCGTTCACGGAGGGAGACGACATGGCCAAGAACAGCCTCAGCATCACCGACAATCGCACGGGACAGACGTGCGAGCTGCCGATCGTCGACGGCGCCGTGCGCGCGACGGATCTGGCCCGGTTGGGGCTTGTTTCCTACGACCCCGCCTTCATGAACACGGCGTCGACGCGCAGCACGATCACGTTCATCGACGGCGACAAAGGCATGCTGTGGTACCGCGGCTACCCGATCGAGCAGCTCGCGGAGCGCGCCTCGTTCGTCGAGGTGGCCTATCTCATTCTGTTCGGCGAGCTGCCGACGGCCAAGCAGCTCGAGGAGTGGAGCTGGCAGATCACCCATCACACGTGGGTGCACGAGAACGTCAAGAAGTTCATGGACGGCTTCAATCCCGACGCGCATCCGATGAGCATGCTCGTCTCGACGGTGGCCGCGCTCGGCACATTTTATCCGGACGCGAAGCTGTTCCGCGATCTGGGCCATCGCATGCTGCAAATCTATCGGCTCATCGCGAAGGTGCCGACGCTGGCGGCGTTCGCATTCCGGCACTCACTCGGGCGGCCGTACGTCTACCCGGACAACGACCTCACCTACGCGGGGAACTTCCTCAGCATGGTGTGGAAGATGACCGAGCTGAAGTACAAGCCCGAGCCGGCACTCGAGCACGCGCTCGACGTGCTCTTCATCCTGCACGCGGATCACGAGCAGAACTGCTCGACCAACGCCATGCGGTCGGTCGGGTCCTCAGGGGTCGATCCGTACTCGGCCGTGGCCGCGGCGGCGGCGGCGCTGTATGGCCCGCTGCACGGCGGGGCGAATGAGGCGGTCCTGAAGATGCTGCGCGAGATCGGCTCCGTCGCCAACGTTCCGGACGTCATCAAGCGGGTGAAGAACGGCGACATGAAGCTGATGGGCTTCGGCCACCGCGTGTACAAGAACTATGATCCACGCGCGCGGATCATCAAGCGAACCGCCGACGAAGTCTTCGCGGCCACGCGGCCGAGTCCGCTGCTGAAAGTCGCCCTGGAGCTCGAGCGAATCGCGCTGCAGGACGAGTACTTCGTCAGCCGCAAGCTCTATCCGAACGTCGACTTCTACTCCGGCCTCATCTACGACGCGATGGGGTTCCCGGTCGAAATGTTCCCCGTGCTCTTTGCGATTCCACGCACGGTCGGATGGCTGGCCCAGTGGCAGGAGATGATCGGCGATTCGGAGCAGAAGATCGCCCGCCCACGTCAGCTGTACGTCGGCTCCCCGCGCCGGGAATTCGTGGCGATGGGGGCCCGGCAGTGAAGGCGCCGGTGTATGGCGCGGCACCCGCGCGCGTCTACTGGGAGCTGACGCGCGCGTGTGACCTGGCGTGCCGGCACTGCCGTGCCGAGGCGATGCCGCAGCCGGCCGCGGACGAGCTCAGCACGGCGGAATGCCACACGGTGATCGCGGCGCTCGCACGAGCGCCGCGACCGCCGCACGTCATCTTCACGGGCGGCGATCCGCTCAAGCGCCCCGACCTGCTCGATCTGATTCGTACGGCGGTCGGCTGCGGCCTCGGGGTGTCGCTGGCGCCGAGCGCCACGTTCGGCATCACGCACGACACGGTGACTTCGGTGAAAGAGGCCGGCGTGTCGGCCATGTCGCTGAGCATCGACGGTCCGACGGCGGCCCACCACGATGCGCTGCGCGGCGTACTCGGCTGTTTCGGCTGGACGCTCGCGGCCGCCCGCCGTATCGTCGCCGCCGGCATTCCGCTGCAGATCAACACGCTCGTGACCGCGGACACCGAGCCGTGGCTCGACGAGATCGCCAAGGTCGTGGCGAGTCTCCGCGCCGCGCGCTGGAGCTTGTTCTTCCTCGTTGCCGTCGGACGTGGCACCACGCTGCGGCAGATCACGCCTGTCGAGTGCGAGCGGCGCCTGCGCTGGCTGGCCACGTCGGCCGAGGCGTGGCCGTTCGTCGTGAGCACCACCGAGGCGCCGCAGTACCGCCGCGCCGTCGTGCAGCGGATGCGCGCGGCCGGCCGCAGTCCGGACGAGATTGCGGACGCCGGGCGTGGTTGGGGCATCCGCGACGGCAACGGCATCATGTTCATCGGGTCCAACGGCGACGTGACGCCGTCGGGTTTCCTGCCGCTCGTGGCCGGTAACGTCCGGGAGCGTGATCCACTCGAGATCTATCGCGATACTCGGTTGTTCCGCTCGCTCCGCTCGCCGGAGGCGTTCGGCGGAAAGTGCGGCACGTGCGAGTTCGACGAGGTCTGCGGCGGCTCGCGCGCGCGCGCGTGGGCCGCGACCGGCGACGTGCTGGCCGAGGATCCGCTCTGTGCGTGGCACGCGCGCGACCGCGTGCCCGTTTCCACCGCGTAAATCGGCGTGGTGCGCCGTCGCCCCAGCCGCCTGGGGTGACGCCGCACCATCGCCTCGAACCCGGTCTGGAACTCATCGAACTTGCGATTGTCTCGTCTGGCGTTCCGTATGCACGATTTCTCCGTGGCCGGTCTCATGAAAGAGACCGGGGAAGGAGGGGACGATGCGGACCCTGGCTCCATGGGGAGGCAATCTGAGACGCGAGATGGAACGCTTCTTCGATCGCTTCGCCGACCCGGTCTGGGAGCCGTTCGAGGCGATGGCGGGGGATTGGGCGCCAAAGCTCGACGTCTCGGAGACGAAGGACGCCATGGTCGTGACGGCCGACATGCCCGGCGTCGATCCCAAAGAAATCGAGATCGCGCTGACGGGCGACCTGCTCACGCTCAAGGGCGAAAAGGAGAAGATGACCGAGGAGAAGGATTCGCGCTACCACCGCGTCGAGCGGACCTATGGTGCGTTCCTCCGCAGCGTCCGGCTGCCGATGGCGGTGGACGGAAGCATGGTCACCGCGACGTTCAAGAACGGTGTGCTGGTCGTGACGCTGCCGAAGACGCCGGCCGCGAAGGGGACAATGATCCCTGTGAAGGCCGAGTAGCGGCTGACGTCCCGCCGGGGAGGGCTGTGCCGCCTCCCCGGCGGCTTT
>JBKOUQ010000072.1:0-10848 GCA_046723475.1 Candidatus Methylomirabilota bacterium | reverse complement strand
CGTGGGCGACGTCGGCCAGCGCGGCCACGACGTCGAGCCGCGCGAGCGCGCGCGCGGTGGCCAAGAGCGCCGCCGACCGGGCCGCCACACGGCCGCGCACGTCGTCGAACAGCTCCTGCTCCAGGCGCCGCCGACGCTCCTCGGCCCCGAGCACCTTCGCCTCGTAATCTTTCAGCTCCGGGGTCACATACCGCTCGGCGCCGGTCAGCGTCTGCCGACGCACGTATTCGGCGGGCACGCGCGGTGATTGCGCGTGGCTCACCTCGATGCCGTAGCCGAACATGCGGTTGAAGCGCACCCGCAGGGTCGACAGGCCGGTGCGCGCGCGCTCGCGCTCTTCGAGACCGGCGATCCAGCGTCGCGCCTCCGCCGCGTCGCGCACGATCGCGTGCAGCGCCTCGTCCCACGTGTGGCGGATCACACCGCCGTCGGCGAGCGTGAGCGGCGGCTCGTCCACCAGCGCGGCCTCGAGCAGCTCCCGCACGTCGCGCAGATCGGCCAGCGCCTCCCGTACGTCCGTGAGCAGCACGCCACCGAGCTCGGCGACGATCGCGCGCACGGCGTCGATCGGCGTCAGACACCGGCGCAGCGCCACGAGATCGCGCGCGTGCGCGACGCCGAGCGTGGCGCGGCTGGTCAGGCGCTCGAGGTCGCCGATGCTGGAGAGCTCGGCGCGCAACCGTGAGCGCGTCTGGGGCGCCTGCACGAGCGCGCCGATCGCATCCTGGCGCTCGCGGATCATCGCGGGATCGCGCAGCGGCTGCAGCAGCCATTGCCGCAGCAGCCGTGCGCCCATCGGCGTGACCGTCTCGTCGAGCGCGCCGACGAGCGAGTGGCGCACGCCGCCGTCGGCGCCGCGCAGCAGCTCGAGCGTCTCGACGGCGGTCTCGTCGAGCGTCAGCGCATCGGCCGCGGACAGGCGTCCCAGACGTGCCACGTGGCCGAGTCGCTCGCCCTGCGTCGCCCGCACATAGGCCAGGGCCGCCCCCGCCGCCTGCAGGCCCACCGTGAGGTCCGCGATGCCGAACGCGTCGAGCGAGGCCACCCCGAAGTGCGCGGCCAGATCGGCCGGCGCCCGGCGATTCGCGAAGACGGCCGGATCGGCGAACGTCAGCGCCGCGCCGGTCTGCTGCAGGCGCGTGAGCAGCCCGCCGCCGCCGCGCAGCGCCTCGGACACGAGGATCTCGCTCGGACGCCGCAGGAGCGCGGCGGTGAGCACGCCGCCCGCGGCATCGGCGTCCTCACCCGCGACGAACTCGCCGGTGGAGACGTCGAGCAGCGCGACGCCCACCACGTCCGACAGGGCACCGCCCTGCGTCGCGATGGCGAGCAGGTAGTTGTTGGCGCCGCCCGCGAGATACGCGGTGTCGGTCAACGTGCCGGGCGTGATCACGCGGACGACGTCGCGCCGAAGCAGCTTGCGCCCCTTGCCCGGCGCCTCCATCTGCTCGCAGATCGCGATCTTCTGTCCGGCCTGCACCAGCCGCGCGATGTAACCATCCGCCGAGTGGTGCGGAATGCCCGCCATCGGTGCGCCCTGCCGCGCGGTGAGCGCAATCGACAGCAGGCGCGCGCCGAGCTCGGCGTCTTCGCCGAAGAGCTCGTAGAAGTCGCCGAGCCGAAACAGCAACAGATGATCGGGATAGCGGCGCTTGAGCTCGCGGTACTGCTGCATCATCGGCGTGTCGACGCCGGACACGCCGTCGCTCACGCCACCCGGCTCCGCAGCCGCTGCCACGTCGTGACGAGATCCTCGGGAATCACGCGGGTGTCGCCGACGACGCTCGCGAAGTTGTGATCGCCGCCCCAGCGCGGGACGACGTGCATGTGCAGGTGGTCCGCAATCCCCGCCCCCGCGACCCGGCCCTGGTTGAGTCCCACGTTGAACCCTTCGGCACGGTACTCCGCCGCGAGCGCCGCAACTGCCCGCTGCACCAGCGTCATCGCCTCGGTCAGCTCGTCGGGACCGGCCTCGCCGAGCGTGCCGACGTGCCGGTTGAGGACGGCCATGAGATGCCCGGGGGCGTACGGATACGCGTTGAGGATGAGGAAGGCGCGGTCACCGCGCAGAATCACCAGTGACGCGCGGTCGTCGGAGCCATCACGGGCCTTGCAAAACACACAGCCGTCGGTGGGATGCGAGCCGCGGATCCAGGGCATCCGCCACGGCGCCCAGAGCCGCTTCAACGCGCGGGGCGAGCCCTCACGCGTTGACCAGCTCGCGCAGCCGTTTGCCGACCTTGAAGAACGGTACGCGTTTCTGGGGAACGTCCACGGCGCTTCCGGTCTTGGGATTCCGGCCTTTACGCGAATTGCGATGGCGGATGCGGAAGCTGCCAAAGCCCCGCAGCTCCACCTTGTCGCCCTTCGCGAGCGCGTCGGTGATGTTGTCAAAGACCGTGTTGACGATAGTCTCGGTCTCTTTCTTGGTGAGGTTCGAGAGCTTCGAGACTTCGTCGATGAGGTCGGCTTTCGTCATCGTGGTGGCTCCCCTGGCTGGGAAGCTAGCACGGTCGTTTGAAGAATGTCAACGTCCTTAGGGGGTTAGCCATCAGTCCATCAGGTACAGGGGGGTCTTGAAGACGGGCAGCCCCGGCCCGAGCAGGCTGGCGGGCCCCGGCAGGCCCAGCTCACTGCGCAGCAAGTCGAAGATCGAGAAGCGCCGGTGCGGGCGTTCGACGGCCGCCGGCGTGGGCAGATGGGCAAGCTTCGCGGCGGCGTTGACGGCGTCCTCGAGTCCGCCGAGCGCGTCCACCATCTTCAGTTGCAGCGCCTGCGTTCCGGAAAACACGCGGCCGTCGGCGAATTGCACGACCTGCTCACGCGGCAGCTTGCGGCCCTTGGCAACCGCGTCGATGAACTGGCCGTGCACGTCGTCCAGCAGCGTTTGCAGCACGCGGCGCTCCTCGGACGTCATCGGGCGCGAGATGTTCCCGATGTCCTTGAACGCGCCCGCCTTGACGACGACGTAGTCCACGCCGACCTTCTTCATCAGCGCGTCGAGGTTGGCCATCTGCATGATCACGCCGATGGAGCCCGTGAGCGATCCGGGGTTGGCGTAGATCTGGTCCGCGCCGACGGCGATGTAATAGCCACCGGAGGCGGCAATGGCGCCGAGCGAGGCGATCACCGGCTTGCCGGCCTCGCGCACACGGAGAAGGGCGTCGTAGACCTCCTGGGTTGGCCCGACGACACCGCCCGGACTGTTGATCCGGATGACGACAGCCTTGACGCTCGGGTTCTCGCGGTGTTGGCGCAGCTCACGGACGAGGTCGTCGGTCTCGGCGATGAGCCCCTCGACCTCGACGATGGCGACTTTGGGCCCAAACAGCGAGCCTCCGTCGCCGCCCGCGCGCCCCCAGCCGCCCACGATGAGGAACAGGCCGATTACCCCGACGAGCACCAACAGGGTGGCCGTCACCACCGTCAGCGGACGGCTCACCTACTCCTCCACCGTCAACGGACGGCTCACCTACTCCTCGTCGTCGTAGTCGTAGTCCCGGCTCTTGCCGCGCTTGCGCCGACCACCAGCACCACCGCCGGCGCCACGATCGTCCGTCTCCGGCGGAGCGATCGCGTGGGCCAGCTCCTTCAGCGACAGGCCGATGCGCCGCTCGTTCGGATCGACGCGAATCACCAGCAGCGTGAGCTCGTCCCCGACGTTGACGACGTCGGCCGGCGCGGCGATCGGTCGATGCGACATCTGTGAGATATGCAGCAGCCCGTCCACGCCCGGCTCGAGCTCGACGAACGCGCCGAAGTCCGTGAGGCGCACGACCTTGCCGGTCACCCGCGAGCCCATCGGATAGCGCTGGGCCACGGTCGACCACGGATCCGGCTGGATCTGCTTGAGCCCCAGCGAGATCCGCTTGTTGTCGCGGTCGATGTTCAAGATCTGCGTTTCGATTTCCTGGCCCTTCTTGAGGACTTCAGACGGGTGTCCGACGTTGCGCGTCCACGACATGTCGGAGATGTGCAGCAGGCCGTCCACGCCCGGCTCGAGCTCGACGAAGGCCCCGAAGTCGGTGAGGTTGCGGATCTTGCCGCTGACGCGCGTACCGGGCTTGTAGCGCTCCTCGATCGTCGTCCACGGGTCGGGCTCGACCTGCTTCATCCCGAGCGAGATCCGCTTGGCGGCGCGATTCACGTCGAGCACGATGACGTCGACCTCGTCGCCGACGTTGACGAGCTTCGACGGATGGCGGACGCGGCGCGTCCACGACATCTCCGACACGTGCACGAGCCCTTCGACACCGGGCTCGAGCTCGACGAAGGCGCCATAGTTCGTCAGGCTCACCACGCGTCCGCGCGTCTTCGTTCCCGGCGCATAGCGGGTCTCGACCGTCTCCCACGGATCGTTCGACTTCTGCTTGTAACCGAGCGACACGCGGCCGCTCTCGCGGTCGAAGTGGAGCACAACAACTTCGACCTGGTCACCGACTTGGAAGATTTCAGACGGATGACCAACCCGGCCCCAGGACATATCGGTGACATGAAGAAGACCGTCGATGCCGCCGAGGTCGATGAAGGCACCATAGTCGGTGATGTTCTTCACGGTGCCGGTGAGCACCATGCCTTCGTTCAGCACCTCGAGCGTGTGCTTCTTCTTCTCCTCGCGCTCTTCCTCGAGCACCGAGCGGCGGGAGAGGACGACGTTGCCGCGGCGCCGGTTGAGCTTGATGACCTTCGCGCGGATGTGCTGCCCGACCATCGAGGCGAGGTTCTTGACCGGCCGCAGGTCGACCTGCGAGCCCGGCAGGAACGCCTTCACGCCGACGTCGACGGCGAGGCCACCCTTGACGACTTCCACCACGCGCCCGTCGACGGGCTGGCCCTTTTCATAGGCCTGGGTGATCGCATCCCAGACCTTGATCTTGTCGGCCTTGTCCTTCGACAGGACGATGAGGCCCTCGGAGTCTTCCTTGGCCTCGAGGTAGACCTCGATCTCCTCGCCGACCTTCGGGAGCGTCCCGTGCCGGTGGAACTCCTCGATCGGGATCGCGCCTTCGCTCTTGTAACCTACATCGACGAGCACCTCGCTCGTGCCCACGTGGACCACACGGCCGCGGACGACCTCACCTTCCTCGAACTCGTTGGTCGTGCCGCCTTCCTTGAACCAGTCTTCCATCCGCTCCTCGGGTTCTGCGCCCTCCATGCGCGAACCGCCGAGGTATCGTCGTTCCTTCTCCGCCATGCCGCCAGGTCCTCCCCTCAGGTATTTTGCAGCCGCGCGATGGCCGCGATCATGTCCCGGCTCACCGCATCGTAATACTCCTTTTTACCGACGCCCGCTGGGCGTTCGAAGCGCAGGGGTGGCCCGAATGTCACCACCACCTTAGCAGGCCGAGGAAGCCGCCGCCCGCGCGGCCACGCTCGCCCACTGCCGCGCACGAACACGGGCACGACCGGTGCCCCACTCAACACCGCAAGCAGCGCCGCCCCGGGCTTCGGCGCGCGCAGCGTGCCCTCGTCGCCGCGTGTGCCCTCCGGAAACACCAGAAGCGCGCCGCCGGCCTCGAGCGCGCGCAACGCCGTGCGGAGCGCGCTGGCGTCGGCGCCCTCGCGGCGCACGGGACGGGCGTTCAACGCCCAGATCAGTCGGCCGAACCCCGGAATCGCGAACAGCTCGGCCTTGGCGAGGAACGTGAGCTGGCGCGGCGCCACGCCGCCGACGAACGGCGGATCGAGCACGCTCGAGTGGTTGCTGACGAGCAGCACGGGTCCCGTGGACGGCACGTGCTCGGTACCGCGCCCCTCGAGGCGCCACATGCTGCGCATGATCGCCACGGCGATCGGCTTGCATACGGCGTAGAACCGGGTGCGCGGCGCGCCCGTTCGTCGCGCCTCGACGAGAGCCGTCATGCGATCGAGCACTTCGTCGATCGAAAGATCGCTCGTGTCGATCTCGATCGCGTCGCGCGCCTTCGCCAGCGGCGCCAGCTCGCGCGTCGTGTCCTGCCGATCGCGCACTTTGACCTCGTCGCGCACGGTGTCGAGGTCGGCGTGCACGCCCTGGGCCGCCAGCTCTGCGTGACGCCGACGCGCCCGGGACTCGAGGTTCGCGGTCAGGAAGAATTTCACGTCCGCGTCGGGGCAGACGACGGTCCCCGTGTCGCGTCCCTCCAGCACCACGCCGCCCGGCTCGGCCGCCCGCCGCTGCAGCGGCGTGACCTTGTCGCGAACTTCACGACGCATCGACAGCGTAGACGTGGCGTCGGCGACGGCCTGACCGCGGATGGCGGTCGTAACGTCCTCGCCGTTCAGCCGCACGTGACCGTGCTCGACGCTCACGTCGAGCGGCGCCACGTGCCGGGCCAGCGCGTCGGTGTCTTCGAGCGCGATGCCCGCGCGCAGCACGCTGAGCGCGAGCGCCCGGTACATCGCGCCCGTGGGAATCAGCTCGTACCCGAGCCGCTCCGCGAGACGGCGCGCCACCGTCGTCTTGCCGGCCCCGGCGGGACCGTCGATGGTCACCACGAGACCTCGGGAGCGCATCAGCGCTCCACCGTGATCGCCTCGCCGCCCGCGAGGGCGTTGAGTGTCGCGACGAACGTCGGAAACGATGTCTCGACGCACGCGGTGTCCTCGACGACCGTCTCGCCGTCGGCGATCAGCCCGCCGACGGCGAGGGCCATCGCCATGCGGTGATCGCCGCCCGAGCTCACGCGCGCACCGCGGAAGGACTGCGGGCCGGCGACGGCCATGCCGTCGGTCCGCTCCTCGATGCTCACCCGCATCTTGGCGAGCTCGCGGGCGATCGCGCTGATGCGATCCGATTCCTTCACGCGGAGCTCTGCCGCATCACGGATCTCCGTCGTGCCGTGCGCGGTGGCGGCCAGCACGGCGAGCGCCGGAATCTCGTCGATGAGCCGCGGGATGAGCGCGCCGGCGACCGTCGTGGCCGCAAGTTGCGCCGGCGTGACGGTGAGCGTACTCATCGGCTCGCCCGGGGCGCCGCCGGTGCCGACGGTCGGCTCCGCGGTCAGTGGCGCGCGCATGGCGGCGAGCACGTCGAGGAGCCCCGTCCGCGTCGGGTTCACGCCCACACGCCGCACGGTGACGCGCGCGTCCGCGACGACGAGGCCGGCGACGAGCAGGAACGCCGCCGACGAAATATCGCCCGGCACGTGCACCTCGGTGCCACGGAGTGCGCCAGGATAGAGCGTGACCGTGCGCGAGTCCGGACGCTCGAGCGTCGCGCCGAACGCGCGCAGCATCACCTCCGAGTGATCGCGCGACGGCGCGGGCTCGCGCACCGTCACTGGCCCGTCGGCGCGCAGCCCCGCCAGGAGCACGGCGGACTTCACCTGTGCCGACGCGACCGGCGTGTCGTACACGATCGCGCGCGGCCGCTCGACGCCGCGTACCGCGAGCGGCAGGCGGCTGCCGTTCGCGCGCCCGACGATCGTGGCGCCCATCCGGGCGAGCGGGTCGACGACGCGCTTCATCGGCCGCCGCCGGAGCGATTCGTCGCCCGTCAGGAGTGTCCAGAACGGCTGCCCGGCGAGCACGCCGACGAGCAACCGTACCGTCGTGCCGGAGTTCCCGCAGTCCACGACGTCCGCGGGCTCGACGAGGCCGCCGAGTCCGACGCCCGTGATGCGATAGTGCCCCGGGCCCTTACGCGCGACGTCGACGCCCATCATCTGCATCGCGGTGATCGTGCGCAGGCAGTCCTCGCCCTCGAGATAGCCCTGCACGTCCGTCGGCCCCTCGGCCAGCGCGCCGAGCAGTGCGGCGCGATGCGAGATCGACTTGTCGCCGGGCACCTCGCACGCGCCGGTAAGCCGCCGCACGGGGCGCACGCGGAAGTTCACGCGAGGCCCTCCCGCGCCGTCTTCAGCCGTGCCAGCAGCGCCTCGATTCCCGCGGCGTCCCCCGTCGCAACGAGCCGATCGAGGTCGTCGAGCGCCGCGCGAAACGCCACGACGCTCGCCCGCACGGCATCGGCGTTGGCGAGCAGGATGTCGCGCCACATCGGCGGATCCGAGGCCGCGACGCGCGTGGTGTCGCGAAAGCCGCGCGCGGCGAAGCGCAGCGCACCGGGCTCGAAGCGACCGACGGCGTCCACGAGCGCCCACGCGGCGACGTGTGGCAGATGGCTGATGGCGGCGACGGTACGATCGTGCGTGTCCGGGTCGAGCGCGCTCACCCGTGCTCCCAGCGTCTCCCACAGCGCGGTGACGCCCTTGATCGCGCGCGGCTCGGTGGCGTCCGTCGGCGTCACGATCACGGTGGCGCCGTGGAAGAGGTCGGCGCGCGCGACCTGCCAGCCGCTCTTCTCCGAGCCCGCCATGGGATGGCTGCCGACGAACCCGAGTGGGCGTCGAGCGCCGAGACGCTCGGCCAGCGTGACGATACCGCGTTTCGTCGAGCCGACGTCGGTGACGAGCGCCCCGGCAGGAACGTGATCCCAGACGGCCTCGAGCAGGCGCTCGATCGCGAGCACCGGAGCGGCGAGGACGACGCAGTCGGCGCCGTCGACGCCGGCGACGACGTCCGTCGCGATACGGTCGACCATGCGCGCACGCAGCGGTCCCTCGAGCCGCTGCCGATCGCGGCCGACGCCGACGATCTCGCGCGCCACACCGCTGGCGCGCGCGGCCAGGGCGACGGAGCCGCCCAGAAGCCCGACGCCGACGATGGCCAGCCGGCCGATCACGCTGGGGCCTTCCCCAGCACCGTCTTCAGCGCCTTCACCAGGCGGCGATTTTCCTCCGGGGTGCCGACGGTCACGCGCAGCGCGGACTCCATGCCGAAGGGCGTCATCGGGCGCACGATGACCCCCTCCTTCAGCAAGCGCTGATAGATGTCCGATGCGCTGCGACCCACGTCGACGAGGATGAAATTGGCGCGCGAGGGCACGTAACGGATCCCGAGCGCGGTGAACTCGTCATAGAGAAAGTGGCGGCCGGCCTCGATCATCCGCACGCACTCCAGCGCGTGGTTCTCGTCGTCGAGCGCGGCGAGCGCGGCGGCCTGGGCGAGCGAGTTCACGTTGAACGGCTGGCGGATGCGGTTCATCAGCGAAATGGCGTCGCCGTCGGCGATCCCGTAGCCGACACGCAACCCGGCCAGGCTCGCGGCCTTGGAGAACGTACGGAGCACGACCACCTTGCGCCCCTGGCGCACGTAGTCGAGCGCGTTCGGAAAGTCTGGGCCCATCGCGAACTCGATGTAGGCCTCGTCGAACACGACGATCGTGCGCTCCGGCACGCGAGCCATGAACGCCTCGACCTCGTCGGCGGTGACGATGGTGGCCGTGGGATTGTTGGGATTGGCGACGAAGACCATCTTGGTCATCGGGGTGATGGCGCGCGCCATCGCCTCGAGATCCAGACGATGGTCACGCAGCATCACCATGACGCGGATGCCGCCCGCCGCCTGCACGATCATCGGATACACGACGAACGACGGATGCGGCACGATCGCCTCGTCGCCGGGCTTCAGGAACGTGCGCACGGTGAGCTCGATGAGCTCGTTGCTGCCGTTGCCGAGCACCACCTGGTCCTGCGTGAAGCCGTGCTTCTTGGCGAGCGCCTGGCGCAGGTAGTAGCCGCTGCCGTCCGGATAGCGGTTGAGATGGGCCAGCTGCGCGATGATCGCACGCTGCACGCGCTCGGACGGCGGCAGCGGGTTTTCGTTCGAGGCGAGCTTGATCGCGTCGTGGACGCCGTATTCGCGCTCGGTTTCCTCGATCGGCTTGCCGGGCTCGTAGGGCGCGATGCCGAGAATGTGCGTGTTGGCGAGCGATTCCCACTGCGTGTGCATGCCCTCTCCTTATGCGGCCGGATACGAGCCGAAGATTTTGAGGTGCAGCGTCCGCTCGGCGATCTCGCGCAGCGCAGCGGCCACGGCCGGTGTGTCGCGGTGGCCTTCGAAATCCACGAACATCACGTACTCCCACGCCCGGATCTTGGCCGGGCGCGATTCGATCTTGGTGAGATTCAACCCCGCCCGCACGAACGGCTCGAGGATCCGGTGCAGCGAGCCGGGCTCGTTCTTCATCGCGAACAGCAGCGACGTCTTGTCGCGGCCGCTGGGCGCCGGCGACCACGCGCGGCGCGTCGGGGACGCGATGACGAGAAAGCGTGTGGCGTTGTGACGGTTGTCCTCGATGCGCTCGCGAAGGATCGGCACGCCGTACAGCTCGCCGGCGAGCCCCGACGCGATCGCGGCGACCGTCCGATCCCCGGCCGCGAGCTCCACGGCGGCCGCCGTGGACGACGTCTCTTCGGTCGGCACGTCCGACAGGTTCGCCGCCAGCCAGCCGCGACACTGCGCGAGCCCCTGGGGATGCGAGAGCACGCGCTTGATTTCCCCGAGCTCGCTCGCGCGCGAGAGGAGCTGCTGCGCGATTTCGAGGTAGATCTCGCCGGCGATGGTCGCCTCGGATTCGATGAGGCGATCGAGGGTGACGTTGACGGCCCCTTCGGTGCTGTTCTCGACGGGCACCACGCCGAACGCCACGCGCCCGCGCTCGACGTCGTCGAAGACGTCCAGGATCGTGCGGGCGGGCGACAACTCCGCAGCGGCGCCGAAATGACCGAGCGCGGCCTGGTGCGTGAACGTCGCCCGCGGCCCGAGATACGCGACGGTCAGCGGCGCCTCGAGCGCCCGACACGCCGAGAGCACTTCGCGCCAGATCGCCGTGACGTTGTCGGCGGTGAGCGGCCCGGCGGTCGACGCGGCCAGCTGCCTCTGGACCTCAGCTTCCCGCTCCGGGACATACGACGGCGTCCCCTGCCGTCGTTTGAGGTTGCCGATCTGAAGGGCGGCCTCGGCGCGTTGGTTGAGGAGGTTGAGGATTTGGTTGTCGAGTTCGTTGATCCTGGTCCGCCAGTCGGC
>JBKOUQ010000228.1:0-9511 GCA_046723475.1 Candidatus Methylomirabilota bacterium | reverse complement strand
AGTTCTCGAAGATGTCTTCGAAGAGCGTGCCGAAGCCGGTCTCGAACCCGCCGCCGGCCGCGTTGCCGGGGGCGGTGCCGAAGCGATCGTAGTGCGCGCGCTTGTCGGGGTCGGACAGCACCGCGTACGCCTCGTTGACTTCCTTGAAGCGCTCCTCGGCCCTCTTGTCGCCCGGATTCTTGTCGGGGTGGAACTGCATCGCGAGCTGTCGATACGCCTTTTTGAGCTCGGCGTCGGTGGCGCTGGTCGCGACGCCGAGCACCTGGTAGTAGTCGCGCGTGGCCACCTAGGCGACGTCCTCGTCCGGGGCCGCCGCGACGGCGACCAGGGCCGGGCGCAGCACGCGGCCGTGCAGCAAATAGCCGGGCGCGGTCTCGGTCAGCACGGTGTCCGGCGCAGCGTCCACGCTCACCACGCGCGCGATCGCCTCGTGGCGTGTAGGATCGAACGGCTGTCCGACCGCCGAGTAGCGCGTCACGCCCGTCCGCTCCAGCATGCGCAGCAGCTCGCGCTGAATCAGCTCGACGCCCTGCACGACATTGTCCGCGCTGCCCGCGGCGCGCGCCGAGGCCAGCGCGCGTTCGAAATTGTCGAGGATCGGAATGAGATCGCGCAAGAGCGCCTCGTTGGCGTAGCGCACGCGGTCGTCGGCGTCGCGTTGAGTCCGCCGGCGCACGTTGTCGGCTTCCGCCATGGCGCGCAGCATGCGGTCCTTCTGCTCCGCGAGCTGACGCTCGAGGTCGGCGATTCGCTCGGCCTCCCGCGGCGGGTTGCCACCGCCGGACGCGGCGCCGTCGTCGATCGGCTGGTCCTGGTCGCTCATGTGCTCACGAGGGAAGGTAGAGGTCCTGTCGAAAGCGCGAGAGGGCTTCCGTGACCTGCTGAGCGGTCTCGTTCACCACGGACATCACCTCGGGATACGGCAGGCGGCGCGGCCCGACCACGCCGAGGATGCCGAGCACCTGGCCGCGGTAGAAGTAACTGGATGTAATCAGCGTGCATTCGCGCATGGCGTCGACCGGGTTTTCCTCGCCGATCGTCACGCGAAGCCCCGCGTCGTTCGCGAGCGTCGTCATGAGCTCGGCCAGTCGTTCCTTCTGCTCGAACGTTCGCAGCAGCGCGCGCATCTGGTCCAGATCCATGAATTCGGGGTGATCGAGGATGTTCATCGCGCCGCTGACATAGAGCGTGCGTCCGCGCAGCATCGCGACGATCTGCTCGGTCACACCACGCGCGCGCGTGTGCAGGGTGTCGAGCGGATCGGCCGGCGCGCTTTCCATGGCGAGGATGTCTTCCACGCTCCGCCCACGGAACCGGCGCGTCAGCTCGCGGCCGATCGTGCGCGCCTCGTCCCCCGCCAGGACAGGATCGAGCGCGATCTCGCGTACCGTGATCCACCCCGCGTCGGTCGTCACCACCGCGAGCGCCCGGTCGTCTTCGAGTGGCATGACGTCGACACGCGCGATCACCGTCTGCGCCAGCGGCGGCGCGAGCAGGAGCCCCGTCAACCGGGTCGCCGACGACAGGTGCGAGGACGTGCGCTCCATGAAGCCCTCGATGCCCGAGCGGCGCGGCGCGACCGGTGCGCCCGTCGTACCGGCCGACGACGGCGGCGGAAACGAGTCCACGTAGAAGCGATACGCCTTGTCGGTCGGGATGCGGCCGGCGCTCGTGTGCGGCTGCGCGAGATAGCCCATCTCTTCGAGATCCGCCAGCACGTTGCGGATCGTCGCCGGCGACAGGTGCGGGAAGTGGCGCTTGGACAGCGCGCGCGAGCCGACCGGCTCCGCGGAGTCGACATACTCGCGGATGAGGGCGATCAGCACGTCTCGCTGGCGCGCGTCCATGGTGCGTCTAATTTTATAGCAGGTCGACGAACAGCGCGTCCGAGACGAGAAATCCCGACTCCGTCAGTCGCGCCCGATCCGCGTCCACGACGAGGTGTCCGGCGTCCTGCCAGCTCGCGATCCGTCGCGCCAGCGTGGGCTCGCCGCGCGCGCGCTCGGCGAGCCAGGCGGCCGGCACACCGTCGCTCGTCCGCAGGCCCAGGAAGAGCCGCTCGGCCAGCCGCTGGCGTGGCGTCAGCCGCTCCGACGTCTCGACCGGCAGCGTGCCCCTCTCGATCGCCGCCCGCCAACGCGCGAGGGGCTTGTGGTTGGCGTACCGGATGTCCCCGATGAAGCCGCAGCCGCCCGGTCCGGCCGCGAGATACTCCGCGGCCTGCCAGTAGCCGACGTTGTGCCGTGCGCGGTGTCGCGGCCGCGCGTAGTTCGAGATCTCGTAGTGCTCGAAGCCGCGCGCGACCGCTGCGCGCGCAAGGGCCCAATATTGCGCGACGACCTCGTCTTCGGCGGGCAATCCAGCGACGCCGCGGGCGCCCCACGGGCTGCCGCCGTCGAGCGTCAGCGCATACGCCGACACGTGATCCGGGCGCCAGTCGAGCACGCGCTCGACATCGGCCGCCCAGGCGGTTGCCTCCAGCCCAGGGAGCCCGTACATCAGGTCGACGCTCACGTCGGCGAACCCCGCCTCGCGCGCGGCGTCAAACGCGCCGCGCGCCGCGCGCGCGTCGTGCAGGCGACCAAGCGTCTTCAACACGACATCGTCGAGGGCCTGAACGCCGAGGCTCACGCGGTTGACACCGGCCGCGCGGTAGGCGCTGAGCCGATCGCGCGTCACGCTCTCGGGATTGCACTCGACGGTGATCTCCGCGTCGGGCAACAGCCGCCAGCCCGCGCGAACGGCGTCGAGAACGGAAGCCAACGCTTCGGGCTCGAGCAGCGACGGCGTGCCGCCCCCGAGAAACACCGTGCGGATCTCGATCTCCCGCGCCCACGGCAGGTCGGCGAGCAGACGCAGCTCGCCGTGCAGCGCTCGGACATACGGATCCATTTGCCCGGGCTCGAGCGGCGCGGTGTTGAACGAGCAGTAGTGGCAGCGCTGCACGCAGAACGGGACGTGGAGATACAACCCGAGCGCGCGGCCCTCGGGCACTACGGAATATACCTGGCGAGTCTCCACCAGCGTAGCCAATGCCGATCACTATCCCACGACCAGTAGATGAGGAAGGCCTTGCCTTTGATCTTCTCGCGACGGACGAAGCCCCAGTATCGGCTGTCCTGGGAGTTGTTGCGGTTGTCGCCCATGACGAAGTACGAGTCCGGCGGCACCACCGTCGGCTCGCAGGCATACGCGTAGCCGCAGTACGTCGAGTGGCTACGATCGGTCAGCACCCCATCGACCTTGCGCACGTAGGGTTCCACGAGCGCCTGACCGTTGACGAAGACCTGGTCACCGCGCACCTGCACTGTGTCGCCCGGCGTCCCGATGATCCGCTTGATGAAATCGCGCTTTTCATCTTGAGGATACTTGAAGACGATGATGTCGCCGCGGTGCGGGTAGCGCAGCCCGGGAACCCGGTACTCCGTGAACGGCACCTCGGGACCATAGAGGAACTTGTTCACGAGGATGTAATCGCCGACGAGCAGCGTGTCCATCATCGACCCCGACGGGATCGTGAAGGCCTGGATGATGAGGGTCCGGATGACCAGCGCCAACAGGATGGCGATGAAGATG
The DNA here is from genome assembly GCA_046723475.1 of Candidatus Methylomirabilota bacterium. Taxonomy (GTDB): domain Bacteria; phylum Methylomirabilota; class Methylomirabilia; order Rokubacteriales; family CSP1-6; genus AR12. The sequence goes on along the minus strand of JBKOUQ010000228.1, from coordinate 5,935 downwards.
GCTTCGGCATATTCACGGACGACGGACTTCCGCTTGCGCACCGGCGGTGCGACGTCGGTGGCCATCGTCTCCGACTTGGCGAGATCGCTCTCGCGGACGTCCATCAGCTCTTCAACACCGTGAGGAAGGCCTCCTGCGGGACTTCCACACGCCCGACCTGCTTCATGCGTTTCTTGCCTTCCTTCTGTTTCTCGAGGAGCTTCCGCTTGCGCGTGATGTCCCCGCCATAGCACTTGGCGGTGACATTCTTGCCCATCGCCTTGACTGTCTCGCGCGCGATGACGCGGCTGCCGATCGCCGCCTGGATGGCCACCTCGTAGAGCTGGCGCGGGATGACGCCGCGCAGCTTCTCCACGAGCGCCTTCCCGCGCTCGTACGCTTTGTCGCGGTGGACGATGATCGACAGCGCGTCGACCGGGTCGCCGTTGAGCAGGATGTCGAGCTTCACGAGCTCCGAGGGCCGGAAGTCCGCGAACTCGTAGTCGAACGAGGCATAGCCCTTCGAGATCGACTTCAGCTTGTCGTAGAAGTCGACGACGATCTCGGACAGCGGGAAATCGAAACGGATGTGCACGCGCTTGCCGATGTACTCGAGCGACTTGTGCTCGCCGCGCTTTTCCTGTGCCAGCTTGTAGATCGCGGTCATGAACTCCGTCGGGACGTAGATCGACGAGCGCACGTAAGGCTCTTCCATCTGCTCGATGCGATCGGGCGTCGGCAGCTTGGAGGGATTGTCGATGTCGAGCACCTCGCCCGCCGTCGTCAGAACCTTGTACTGCACGGAGGGCGCCGTCACGATGAGCGAGAGGTTGAACTCGCGCTCCAGGCGCTCCTGCACGATCTCCATGTGCAGCATGCCGAGGAAGCCGCAGCGAAAGCCGTAGCCGAGCGCCAGGGAGGTCTCCGGCTCGTAGCTGAAGGCCGGATCGTTCAGGCGCAGCTTCTCGAGCGCATCGCGCAGCGCCTCGTAGTCGGTGTCCTCGATCGGGTACAGGCCCGCGAACACCATCGGTTTGGCGTCGCGATAGCCCGGGAATGGCTCGGCGGTGGGCCGCAGCGCTTCGGTGATCGTGTCGCCGACCTTCGCGTCGGCGACTCGTTTGATGGACGCCGTGACATAGCCGACCTGACCCGCCGTCAGCTCGTCCACCGGGCGCATGTCGGGGCTGAACACGCCGACCTGCTGCACGTCGTACGCTCGGCCGTTGGACATCAAGAGCATCTTCGTCCCCGGCCGCACGCGTCCGTCCTCGAGGCGGACGTAGATGACCACGCCCTGATACGAGTCGTAGAACGAATCGAACACGAGCGCCTTCAGCGGCGCGTCGGCATCACCCGTGGGCGGTGGAATGCGCGCGACGATCGCCTCCAGTACCTCGGGCACACCGGTGCCGTGCTTGGCAGAGATCGCGAGCGCCTCCGTGCCGTCGAGGTCGAGGACGTCGGTGATCTGCTCGCGCGTACCGTCGACGTCTGCGGCCGGGAGGTCGATCTTGTTGATGACGGGAATGATGGTGAGCCCCGCGTCGGAGGCCAGGTAAAAGTTGGCCAACGTCTGCGCCTCGATGCCCTGCGCGGCGTCGACGATCAGCAGGGCGCCCTCGCACGCCGCCAGCGCGCGGGAGACTTCGTACGAGAAGTCGACGTGGCCCGGCGTGTCGATGAGGTTCAGCGTGTACTCGTGGCCGTCGCGCGCGCGGTAGAGAAGGCGCACCGTGTGCGCCTTGATCGTGATACCGCGCTCGCGCTCCAGATCCATGGAATCGAGGACCTGGTCGACAGCCTTCTTGGCGTCCATGGTTCCGGTCAGCGCCAGCAACCGATCGGCCAGCGTCGATTTGCCGTGATCAATGTGCGCGACGATGGAGAAGTTACGAATTCTGGCGAGGCTCACCGGCTCAGTCTATCACGCGGTTCCGCGTCAACCCGCCGTCCGCAAAGGCGGAAAAGCTTGCCCGCGCCGTCAGCGCGCCGGAGCGCTCAGCCGGGCGTGGTCGGGAACGACCGCGCCCGATTCGAGGATCACGCCGGAGCCGATCTCGGCGGCCGCACCGACGCGGACGTCAGCGCCGAGGACACAGTCGCGCAGCACCGCGCCGGCACCGACGTCCACGCGCTCCCAGAGCACCGAGCCCTCGACACGCGCGTCGGCCGCGATGCGCGAACCGTCACCGAGGACCGTCAGCGGTCCGATGCGCGCGCCTGTCGCAATCGCCACCCCCGCGCCGACGACGGCCGGCGCCTCGAGCCACGCGCCCGTGGCGATCGTCGCGCTCGACTCGACCCAGCACCCGTCGCGCGGCTCGCCCGGCGGAGTCAGCGGTGTCTTCACCTGACCCGAGAGCAGGTCCATCTGTGCGGCGCGATATGCGGCGGGGCTGCCGATGTCGCGCCAGTACGCTTCGGCCGTCCAGCCGTAACACGGCACGCCGTCGGCGATGAGTGCCGGGAACACGTCGCGCTCGACCGACACGACCTGCCGCGGCGGAATGCGCCCCAGCAGCGCGGCGTCCATGAGATACACCCCGGCATTGATCGTGTTCGTGTCGATCGGCTCGCCGGGGCCCGGCTTCTCGCGGAAGCGCAGCAGGCGGCCGTCCGCGGCCGTCTCGACGAGACCATACTGCCGTGGGTCGGGCACCGGCGTGAGGAAGATCGTCGTGCGGGACGCGCGCGCCTCGTGGAAGGCGCGCATGGCGGACAGGTCGGCATCCGTCAGCACGTCGCCGTTGAGTACCCAGACCGCACCGCTCGTCAGGTCGGCGGCGTTCCGAATACCGCCGCCGGTGCCGAGCGGCTCGGCCTCGATCACGTAGCGCAGCCGTACGCCGAGATGCTCGGCCTCGCCGAGCGCGGCGCGCACGTCGTCGACGCGGTACGAGCACGCGAGGATCACGTCCGTGACGCCATGCCGCTGTAGCAGTGCGAGCTGGTAGGCGAGGAAGGGCCGATTGAGCAGCGGCACGACGGGCTTGGCGCGCGCGAGCGTCAGCGGCCGCAGGCGAGTGCCCTGGCCGCCCGCGAGGATGACCGCCTGTGTCGGGGTGCCGGCGCCTACGCGCCGGGCGACCAGGGCTGCGCCTCGCTGATGAGCATCACCGGGATGCCGTCCCGGATCGGATAGGCCTTGCGGCACGCCTGACAGATGATGCGGGACTCCTCGAACAAGAGCTCGCCCTTGCAGGCGGGGCACACGAGGATGGCCTTGAGCTCCTCGTCGATCATCGGGCTCACCCCCCTCCGACCTTTGTCTTGAACCACGCCAATGTTCGCTTCAGCCCTTCGTCGGTGTCGACGCGCGGCTCCCAGCCGAGCCTGGTGCGCGCGCGCGTGATGTCGGGCTGGCGGACTTTCGGATCGTCGACGGGCAGCGGGCGGAACACGATCTCGCTGCGCGAGCCGCTGAGGCGCAGCACGCGCTTGGCGAGATCGAGCAGGGTCATCTCCTGCGGATTGCCGATGTTGACCGGCTCACTCGTGCCGCGCTCCATCAGACGCCAGATCCCCTCGACGAGGTCGGACACGTACTGAAACGAGCGCGTCTGCGAGCCGTCGCCGAACACGGTGAGAGGCTCGTTACGGAGCGCCTGCGTCATGAACGCGGGGATCGCCCGACCGTCGTTGAGACGCATTTTCTCGCCGTACGTGTTGAAAATACGCACGATCCGGGTGTCGATGCCGTGCACGCGGTGGTACGCCATCGTCATCGCTTCCGCGAAGCGCTTGGCCTCGTCGTACACACCACGCGGCCCGATCGGATTGACGTTGCCCCAGTAGTCCTCGCGCTGGGGGTGTACGAGCGGGTCGCCGTACACCTCGGAGGTCGACGCGATCAGGAAGCGCGCGCCCTTCGCGCGTGAGAGGCCCAACGCGTTATGGGTGCCGAGCGCGCCGACCTTCAGCGTCTGGATCGGCAGCTCGAGGTAATCGAGGGGCGATGCGGGGCTCGCGAAATGCAGCACCCAATCGACGGGCCCCTCGAGCTCGATGTGCTGCGTGACGTTGTGCTCGACGAACGCAAATCCGCGGCGATCACGGAACTCCGCGAGATTCTCCCGCGAGCCGGTGATGAAGTTGTCCATGCCGACGACGTCGCACCCGTGCTGCAGCAGGAATCCACAGAGGTGCGAGCCGATGAAGCCCGCCGCGCCCGTGACGAGTACGCGCATCCGGGTCAGGGGGACGGCAGAATGGGCTTGCGGCCGACGGAGTGGTACTCGAAGCCGAGCCGGCGCATCCGCTCCGGCTCCCAGAGATTACGCCCGTCGAACACCAGCGGACGATGCATCACCGAGCGCAATCGCTCGAGGTTGAGGAACTTGAACTCGTTCCACTCCGTGACGAGCGCGACGGCGTCGGCGCCGCTCGCCGCATCGTACGGCGAGTCGTAATACTCGACGCTCGCCGGGAGCAGGCGCCTGGCGTTCTCGGCCGCGACGGGGTCGTACGCGCGGATGCTCGCTCCGGCCGCCAGCAGCGACCCGATGACTTCGACGGATTTGGCCTCGCGCATGTCGTCCGTGTTCGGCTTGAAGGCGAGGCCGAGCACGGCGACCACCCGGCCGTGCATCGGATTCAGCGCCTTTTCGATGGCGGAAACGAAGCGCGCGGCGCGGTCGCGATTCACGTCGACGACGGCGCGCAACAGCGAAAAGTCATACCCGAGCGTCGACGCCGTGGCCACCAGCGAGTCGGTGTCCTTCGGGAAGCACGATCCGCCGTATCCCAGCCCGGCCGACAGGAATGCCGGACCGATCCGCGCATCGAGGCCCATGCCCTTCATCACCTGCGTCACGTCCGCCCCCGCGCGCTCGCAGATGTTCGCGATCGCATTGGCGAACGAGATCTTCGTCGACAGGAACGCGTTGGACGCGTACTTGATCATCTCCGCCGACGGCACGTCGACGATGATCATCGGACGCTCGAGCGGGGCATACAGCTCGAGCAATGACATGGCGACCTGCTGGTTCGGCGCGCCGATCACGATGCGGTCGGGCCGCAGCGTGTCCTCGATGGCGGACCCCTCGCGCAGGAACTCGGGATTCGAGACGACGTCGAACGCTACCGGCGTCTTCTGGTGGCGCTCGATCACGTCACGCACGAACTCGCCCGTGCCGACGGGGACCGTCGACTTGTTGACGACCACGGTGTAGCGCTCCATCGCCTCGCCGATGCTGCGGGCGACTTCGCCGACCGCTGTGAGATCGGTCTGACCATCGCTCTTGGGTGGTGTGCCGACCGTGATGAACACGATCACCGAGCGGCGGACGGCGGCGGCCAGATCGGTCGAAAAGGAGAGGCGAGCGTCCGCGACGTTGCGCGCCACCATCTCTTCGAGCCCCGGCTCGTAGATGGGCATTCGCCCGGCGTCGAGCTCCGCGATCTTCTCGTGCTGATTGTCGACGCAGATGACCTCGTTGCCGAGGTCCGCGAAAACGGCGCCCGTGACGAGCCCGACGTAGCCGGTTCCGACGACACAGATGTTCATGAACGGGCCTTTATCATAACAGAGACCCGCTCGGCCGCTGAAGCGGCCGAGCGGGCCGCGGCCCCGCGTGGATGCGTAAAGTTGTGCGGACTTTTGGAGAATTTACTCGCGACGAGACGCGCGAGCGGGGTGAGCGGAAGCGGCTCAGGCCGCGAACGGCCCGTCGTCGTCTGAGTCGTCGACGCGGGCGAGGCCATCGATCTGCACTCGGGCGTCCCGCACGGCGTCGCGCAGCGAATCGAAGCGTTGGCCCGAGATCGAAATCGTATTGCTGTCGTCGCGCGCCTTCCAGATCCACTCGTGCCCGGTACGTCCGACGGGCTTGAACTCGACCTTGACCGCCATGAGCCTCTCTCCCCTGCGACCACGAGTCCGTGGCCAGCGATCGTCGAGAGGTGCAATGAGGGTGCCACGTACAACGGCTCCGCGCGCTGGCGTCCTCAGGCA
>JBKOUQ010000277.1:0-7662 GCA_046723475.1 Candidatus Methylomirabilota bacterium | reverse complement strand
ATGGAATACACCGCCATCGCGATCGCCGATCCGTTCACGCGCGTGTTCGATTTTTTCTACCGCCCGGCGCGGCGCCTGGACGGCGACCGGCATCCCGAGTCGCGCTTCTTCGTGCGACGCATCCGCTACGAGAACCCGACGCGCTTCATCGTCGACGAGTGGCTCTATCGACCGCTCAACCGCTTACTGCGCGCCACCACACGGCGCGCCGCGATCGTGCAGTCGGGAAGCCCGAACCTCTATCTGGCCTACGTGCTCGCCGCGCTGCTGGCCCTGCTGCTCCTCATGTGATGCACGTCGCGTTGCTGGCGGTCTTACAAGTGCTCGTGGTCGCGCTCGGCGCGCCGCTCCTCATCGGCACCGTCCGCACGGTGAAGGCGCGGCTCGTCGGCCGTCGCGGGCCGGCGCCGTGGCAACCATACCGCGACCTCCGCAAGCTGCTCGGCAAGACGCCGGTCGTGTCCGAGACGACCTCGTGGATTTTCCGCATCACGCCGTACGTGCTCGCGGGCGCGATGCTCGTGGCGGCCGTCGCCGCACCGGTGCTGACCTCGCGGCCGCCGCTGGCCTTCGCCGGGATCATCCTGCTGATGTCACTGTTCCTGCTCGGCACGTTCTTCTTGGCACTCGCGGGGCTCGACGCGGGCAGCGCCTTCGGCGGCATGGGCAGCAGCCGAGAGGTTGCCGTGGCCGCGCTCGCCGAGCCGACCGTCATCCTCGCCGTGTTCACCCTCGCGCTGCACGCCAACACGACGAACCTCGGCGGCATCGTCGAGCACGTCGCGGCCGAGCCGCTGCTGACGCTGAATCCGGCGCACCTCCTCGCGTTCGCCGCGTTCTTCATCGTCATGCTCGCCGAGACGGGACGGCTGCCCGTCGACAATCCGGCCACGCACCTGGAGCTCACGATGATCCACGAGGCGATGGTCCTCGAGTACTCGGCGCGACATCTGGCGCTCGTGGAGTGGGCGGGGGCGATGAAGCTGCTCGTGTTCCTCACGCTCCTCGCCAACCTGTTCTTTCCGTGGGGCGTCGCGGCCGACGTGTCGGCGCCGGCGATCGCGCTGGGGCTGCTGGCCCTCGGCGGCAAGCTGGCCATCCTGACGGCCGCGCTGGCGCTGCTCGAAACGGCAATCGCGAAACTCCGCCTCTTCCGCGTGCCCGAGCTGCTCGCGGGCTCGTTCGCGCTCGGTGTCCTCGCCGTGAGCGCGGTGTTCCTGCTGCGATGACGCCGATCACGAATCTACTGACGTTCTTTGCCCTCGTGGTCACGCTCGTGCTGGTGTGGCGACAGTCGTGGCGGGGCCGCGTGCGCCTCTTCGTCGTGCAGTCGCTGCTCCTCGGGGCGCTCGCCGCCGCCGTGGGCGTGCTCGCGCATCGCCCCGCGCTCATGCTGGTGGCCGTCGTGTTCGTCCTGGTGAAGACGTGGCTGATTCCCGGCGTGCTGCGGCGCATGGCGGCCGGAACGCCGCCCCGTCCCGTGCGGCCGGGACGCTCGGCGGGCATTCCCCTGCTCGTGGCGGGTGCGCTCGTCGTGCTCGCGTACGTCGTGATGCTTCCGGTGAGCGGCCTCGGCGGCAGCGCGCTGCCAACCCGGGGCGCGATGCCGCTGGCCTTCGCGATGGCGCTCATCGGCCTGTTCGTGTGCGTAACGGGTCGCGATGCGCTCGGTCAGGTCACCGGCTTCCTGGTCTTCGAGAATGCGATCTTCGCGCTGGGCGTGGTCGCCACGTACGGTTTGCCCGGCCTCGTCGAGGCCGGCGTGTTCCTCGAGGTCCTCGTCGTCGTGCTGCTGATGGAGGGCGTCGTGGTCCAGATGCGGCGCGAGCACGACTCACTGGAGCTCGATCGGCTGCAGGAGCTGCGCGGATGAGCATGCCGGTGCTGCTCGCCACCCCGCTCGCCGCCGCCGCGCTGCTGGCCCTCGTCCCGGGGGGCCGTCTTGGCGTGCTCATCCACACGCTCGCCGCCGCCGGCACGCTGGCCTGCGGCGCCTCCGTCGCCGTCGGCGTCGTGCGCGGCGACACCGTGACCGCGCTCGACGGCCTGCTGCGCGTCGACGCGCTCTCGGCATGGATGATCGCCGTCATCGTCGTCGTCGCCGGGCTCGCCGCCGCGGAGGCGCCGCGCTACGCGCGCGAAGGCTCGCCGCGCGTCTTCTATCCGCTGTTCCATCTGATGGTCTTCACGATGCTGCTCGCCGTCTGCACCGACGACGTCGGCGTCATGTGGGTGGGCGTGGAAGGCACGACGCTCGCGTCGGTGTTCCTGGTGAACTTCGAGCGCACGCGCGCCTCGCTCGAGGCCGCGTACAAGTACCTGCTGATCTGCTCGGTCGGGATCGCGATCGCCTTCGCCGGCACCGTGCTCGTGTACTACGCCGAAGCACTGCGCCAGCACGGCGTCGTGGAGCACACGGCGCTGCAGGGCCTACGCTGGTCCGCGCTGCTCGCCCTCGCCCCGGCGCTGTCGCCGCGCGTGCTGCAGCTCGCGTTCGTCTTCCTCGTCGTCGGCTACGGCACCAAGGCCGGCCTGGCGCCCATGCACACGTGGCTGCCCGACGCGCACAGCGAGGCGCCGGCGCCGGTGAGCGCGCTCATGTCCGGCGTGCTGCTCAGCATCGGCGCGTACGCCATTCTTCGCTTCAAGCCGATCGTCGACGCCGCGGCTGGTCCCGGTTTCGCGGGACGCGTCCTCATCACGCTCGGCGTGCTGTCGCTCGCGGTCGCGGCGACGTTCCTGTGGAACCCGGGCAACTACAAGCGCATGCTCGCGTACTCGAGCGTCGAGCACATCGGCCTCGTCGGCCTCGGACTCGGCTTCGGCGGCGCGCTCGGCATCTCCGGCGCGTTGCTGCACGTGGCCAACCACGGCCTGGCGAAATCGGTGGTGTTCCTGCTCGCGGGTCGCATCCGTGCCGCGTACGGGACGGTCGAGCTCGCCGGTGTGAGTGGGCTGCTGCGCGCGCTGCCGATGACCGGGCGCGGCTTTCTGCTCGCCGTGCTCGCCCTGCTCGGCTTGCCGCCGTTCGGGCTCTTCACCAGCGAGGTGATGATCTTTGCCGCGGGGTTCCGCACCGGTCACGTGGCCGCCACCGCGGTCGGCCTGGTGCTGCTCGTCGTGGCGTTCGGAGGTCTTCTGCGCGCCGCGCACGGGATGCTGTTCGGGCCGCCACCAGGGACGGGCGCGCCGTCGACCGGCTGGTTCGGGGCGCTGCCGATGGCCGCGGCATTGCTGGCGCTCGTTCTGACCGGCGTCGCGTGGCCGCCCGGCCTCGACGCGGCGCTCGAGCTCGCGACGCGCGCGGTGCTGCCGTGATCGCGATCGACGCGCTGGCGCAGGCGGTCCGCGACGGTGGCGCCGAGGCGGTCGTCGTCGACACGCCGCGGGCGACCATCGACTGCCGGCTCGCGGCCGCCACGGTGCCGGGCTTCGCCGACCGCGTCGGCGCACTCGGCGTACAGCCGCAGTGGATCGCCGCGGCCGACACGCGCGCGAGCCGCGAGGCGTTCACGCTCGCGTACCATTTTGCGCCGCCGACGCACCGTCCGGGGATCACTGCATGCGTGGCGGTGGAGCGCGATTTTCCGTCGCTCGCGACGCGGTCGTTCGCCGCCAGCCGCTTCGAGCGCGAGATCCGCGACATGTTCGGCCTCGTGCCGACGGGCCATCCCGACCCGCGGCGCCTGCCGCTGCATCAGTTCTGGCCCGACGACTACCATCCGCTCCGGCGCGACACCATCCCCCGTACCGATCTCGTGGACGATGGAAGCCCGTTCCCGTTCCGCCACGTCGAGGGGCCCGGTGTCTTCGAGATCACCGTGGGGCCCGTGCACGCCGGCATCATCGAGCCCGGGCACTTCCGCTTCTCGGTACACGGCGAGACGATCATCAATCTCGAGACGCGCCTGGGCTTCGTGCACAAGGGCGTCGAGAAGCTCTTCGAGACGCTGCCGATCGCGCGCGCGCCCGAGCTCGCGGAGCGCATCTCGGGCGATACCAGCGTGGCGCACGCGCTCGCGCTGTGCCAGGCGCTCGAGGCACTGGCCGGCGCCCGTCCGCCGCAGCGCGCGCTATGGCTGCGGGTGCTGCTGCTCGAGCTCGAGCGGCTGTACAACCACGTCGGAGACGTCGGCATGATCGTGAACGACACGGGCTACGCGTTCGGCCACGCCCACTGCTTCCGCCTGCGCGAGCGCCTGCTGCGTCTCAATGCGCGGCTGACGGGGCATCGGCTGCTGCGCGGCGCCGTCGTGCCCGGCGGCGTCGCGGGGCCGATCGCCACCGCGGACCTCGAGCGCGCCGCGCGCGAGATCGATCGCATCACCGCCGAATTCGTGGACATCGCGCGCCTGTCGCTCGACAACACGATGGTGCTCGAGCGGCTGCAGGGAACCGGGCGTCTTACGACCCGCACAGCGCGCGAGATGCAGGTGGTCGGTCTGGTCGGCCGGGCGAGCGGCATCGACGCCGACGTGCGGCGCGACGCGCCGTTCGCCGCCTACGGCGCGCTGCCGTTCCACGTGCCCGTCTACGACACGGGCGACGTGTGGGCGCGCACCGTGGTGCGCATCGAGGAGGCGCGACAGGCGGCGGCGCTCGTGGCGGAGGTCGCGCATCGCGCGCCCGACGGCCCGGTCAGCGTCGACGTCGGACCGTTGCGCGATGGCGCGCACGCCACCGGGCTCGTCGAGGGATGGCGCGGCCCGATCTGGCATTGGGTGCTCGCGGCCGGCCCCGACACGCTGGCTCGCGTGAAAGTCGTCGATCCGTCGTGTCGGAACTGGCCGGCGCTGGAATACGCGGTGCTCGACAACATCGTCCCGGACTTCCCGCTCTGCAACAAGTCGTTCAACCTCTCGTACTCCGGCAACGATCTCTGAAGACGTCCGTTAATTCGCGGCCGCGTCAGCGCGCGACCGCCGCCGAATCGTAGAGATGGCACGCGACGTCGCGTCCGTCGACGGCGAGGAGCTTCGGCTCGTCGGTCGAGCAGCGCGGCATGACTTGAGGGCAGCGGGTGTGGAAACGGCAGCCGGATGGCGGATCGAGCGGGCTTGGCACGTCACCGCTGAGCACGATCTCCTCGCGCGTGTCGTCGGGATGTGACGGCAGCGCGGCCGCGAACAGCGCCTTCGTGTACGGATGCCGCGGCTGCGTGGCCACCATGCGCGCCGCGCCCGATTCGACCACCCGCCCCAGATACATCACCGCGATCGTGTGGCTCATGTGCGCGACCGCCGCGAGGTCGTGCGCGATGAACAGATACGCCAGGCCGAGGTCGCGCTGCAGGTCGCGCAACAGATTCAGAATCTGCGCGCGGATCGACACGTCGAGCGCCGAGACAGGCTCGTCGAGCACGATGAGCCGCGGCGACAGCGTGAGCGCACGCGCGATCGCGATGCGCTGGCGCTGCCCGCCGGAGAACTCGTGCGGAAACAGGTCGGCGGCGCGCGCCGGCAAGCCGACGAGATCGAGCGCCCGCCGCATGCGTGCGGCGACGTCGGCCGCGGCGAGGCGCTCGTTGGTCACGAGCGGCTCGGTCACGATCGAGCTCACCCGCATCCGTGGATTGAGTGACGCGTACGGATCCTGGAACACCGCCTGGACGGAGTGCCGATAGCGCCGCAGCCCGTCGGCATCCAGCTCGGCGAGGGACACGCCGTCGAAGCGGATCTCGCCGCCCGTAGGCCGCTCGAGCAGCAGCACGAGCTTCGCGGTGGTGGTCTTGCCGCAGCCAGACTCGCCCACGACTCCGAGCGTCGCGCCAGGCTCGATGACGAACGAGACGTCGTCCACGGCACGCACCGCCTTCTGCGGCCCGCCGAAGAGACCACGCCGCATCGGGAAATGCTTCACCAGATTGCGGACCTCGAGCAGCGGCGTCATCCGACCAGCCAGCATGCAGTCCGGTGACCCGCGCCGACACTGCTGTCGCGCGGACGCTCGGTGGCGCATTTGTCGAGTCGCACCGGGCAGCGCGGGTGAAATGCGCAGCCCCCGGGCAGGGCCGCGGGGTCCGGCGGCTGACCGTCGATGGCCGTGAGCCGGCCGTTGCTGTCGGCCAGACGCGGAATCGATTCGATCAGCGCGCGCGTGTACGGGTGTTTCGGCGCGTTGAAGATGTCACGCACCGGACCGGCCTCCACGATACGCCCGGCGTACATGACCGCCACCGAGTCACACATGCGCGCGACGATGCCGAGGTTGTGCGTGATGAAGATCAGCGCCAGCCGCTGCGCGCGCTGCAGCTCGCGCAGCAGGGCGAGATACTGCGCCTGGATCGTCACGTCGAGGCTCGTCGTCGGCTCGTCGGCGATGAGCAGACGAGGTCCGCACGAGATCGCGATCGCGCCGACGATGCGCTGTCGCATGCCGCCCGACAGCTCGTGCGGATAGTTGCGCACGCGCGTGTTCGGCGCCGAGATGCGGACCGCGGCCAGCAGCGCCCGCGCACGGTCCCAGGCGCCGCGCCGGCTGACGCCGTCGTGCACGCGCACGGGCTCCGCGATCTGATCGCCCACCGTGAACAGCGGGTTCAGGGACGCCATCGGGTCCTGCAGGATCATCGCGATGCGCTTGCCACGGATATGGCGCATCTCGGTCTCGGACTTGGCGAGCAGATCCTCACCTTCGAAGCGGACGCTGCCGGCGACCGTCCGCGCCGCGCGCGGGAGCAGACGCAGCAGCGACAGCGCCAGCGTCGACTTGCCCGAGCCCGACTCGCCGACGATGCCGAGCGTCTCGCCATCGCGCAGCGTGAACGACACGTCGTCCACCGCCCGCGTCACGCGCGTGCCGCGAGCAGTCACGTAGTGGGTGCTGAGTCCCTGCACCTCGAGCAGCGCCGGCCGGCGTCCCTCTTCGCGCGACTCCTTCACCGCGTCGCCTCGGACGCGTGCGTCGGTCACAGCTGCCGTAGCTGCGGGTCGAGCTTCACGCGCAGCCAGTCGCCGAGCAGGTTCGCTGAGAGCACCATCAACATGATGCACACGCCGGGCAGCACCGTGAGCCACCAGTAGCCCGCCATCAGGCCCTTCTTGCCGTCGGCGAGCATCAGCCCCCAGGCCGGCTTGGGCGGCGGCACGCCGACGCCGAGGAACGACAGCGCGGCCTCGGTAACGATGACGACGCCGAGCATCAGCGTCGCGAGCACGATGGCAGAGTTCACCACGTTGGGCAGGATGTGCCGCCGCATGATCGTCCACTTCGAGCAGCCGGCAACGATGGCCAGCCGTACGTAGTCGCGCTCCTTGAGCGACAGCACCTCACCGCGCACGACGCGCGCGTATCGCGTCCAGTAGACGCCGCCGAGGATGATGACGATGTTCCACATGCTCGGGCCGACGATCGCCGCGAGAAAGATCGCGAAGGTCAGCGACGGCAGCGCCAGCCACGTATCGGTCAGCCGCATGACGACCTGATCGACCCAGCCGCCGAGATAGCCCGAGATGATGCCGAGCGTGGTGCCGATGATGCCAGCGACCATAACCGCGGTAATGCCGACAATCATCGACACCCGCGCGCCGAAGATCAGCCGCGACAGCACGTCGCGTCCGAGCTGATCGGTGCCGAGCGGGAACTCGCGCGACGGAAACTCGTAGATGTGCCCGAAGTTCGCCTTGGTGTACGACTGCGGCGCGATGAAGTCCGCGAAGATCG